>JANNGT010000284.1:0-3610 GCA_031404015.1 Gammaproteobacteria bacterium
GGATCTGTTGGTAATCGTGATGCAAGCCCGTTGAGCCTTTGTACTGCCTTAGGATATGCGGGACTGTTCAATACGGAACACCCAGGCACCATGACCACCGAAATGATCGTCAACGTGAGCCCGCGCGAAACGCGGGCCGGCCTGCTGGAAAACGGCGTGCTGCAGGAACTGTTCGTCGAGCGCGTCAGCCGCATGGGCCTGGCCGGCAACCTGTACAAGGGGCGCGTGTCGCGCGTGCTCCCCGGCATGCAGGCCGCTTTCATCGACATCGGGCTCGAGCGCACTGCGTTCCTGCACGTCTCCGACATCATCCAGCCTGCCGACGCCGAAGGGTCGGGCGACGAAACACGCACCGAAAACATCCGTGAACTCGTCAGCGAAGGCGGCGACATCCTCGTGCAGGTGCTGAAGGATCCGCTCGGCACCAAGGGCGCGCGGCTGACCACGTTCATCACCATCCCCTCGCGTTATCTCGTCTACATGCCGTTCGGCCACGGTGTCGGTATTTCAGCGCGCATCGAAACGGAAGAGGAACGCACGCGGCTGCGCGAACTCATGCAGTCGTTCGTCACGCCGGGTGGAGCGGGCGGCTACATCGTGCGCACGGCCGCGGAGGGCGCTGCGGCCGAGGCCTTGCGCGCCGACATGCTGTTCCTGCGCAAACTGTGGGAAGTATTGTCCCAGAAGGCAGCCGGGACTCGCGCGGGCACGCTGGTGCACGAAGACCTGCCCTTGCCGCTGCGCCTGATGCGCGACCTGGTTGGCGAAGGCGTCGACCGCGTGCTCGTCGACCACGAGCGCACCTGCGAGCTCATGCAGGAGTTCGCAACGACCTTCATGCCGGCGCACGGCGCGCGCGTCGAGCGCTACACGGGCAATCGGCCACTGTTCGACCTGCACGCCGTCGAAGAAGAAATCCAGCGTTCGCTCGAGCGCAAGGTGACGCTCAAGTCGGGCGGGTACCTGGTGATAGACCAGACCGAGGCGCTGACGACGATCGACGTCAACACGGGCGCCTTCGTCGGCCACCGCAATCTCGAGGAGACGATCTACCGCACCAACCTCGAGGCGGCCGTGTCAATCGCGCGGCAACTGCGGCTGCGCAACCTCGGCGGCATCATCATCATCGACTTCATCGACATGGAAGAAGAGGAGCACCGCAAGCAGGTGCTGCAGGCGCTCGAGAAGGCCCTGGCGAAGGATCACGCGAAGACCCACGTGTCCGCCGTCTCGCCGCTCGGGCTCGTCGAGATGACCCGCAAGCGCACGCGCGAGAGCCTGGCGCACCAGTTGTGCGCGCCGTGCCCCACCTGCGAGGGCCGCGGCTTCGTGAAGACGCCCGAAACCGTGTGTTACGAGATCTTCCGCGAAGTGCTGCGGCAGGCCGGCCAGTTCGATTTCCAGCAGCTCATGGTGCTGGCGCACTCGGACGTGATCGAGCGGCTGCTCGACGAGGAATCCGCTGCACTCGGCGAACTGGAAGTGCTCGTCGGCAAGCCCATCCGCCTGCAGACCGAGGCGCTGTACCTGCAGGACCAGTACGACGTGGTGCTCATGTGACGTCTACCCGGTGGTGGCGCCTGGTCGCAGGCACCGCGGCCGGCTTGCTGGTGGTCGTGGCGCTGTTGCTCACGGCGTTGCGCATTGCGATCGCGTACGTGCCGCAAAACGAGCACAAGCTGCGCACGTGGATCGAGCGGCAGACCCACATGCGGTTCGAATACTCGCGGCTCGACGCGCGCCTGCGCTGGTACGGTCCTGAAGTGGTGCTGCGCGACCTGCGCGTACTGGACCCGGATGCATCGCAAACGCTTTTCGCCACGCGCGAAGGCAGCGTCGGGCTCGACCTCTGGAATTTTTTCCGCACGGGCCAGTTCGTCGCGGGGCGCGTGCACATCCTCGAGCCGCGCGTCACCATCGTGCGTCTGGCCGACGGGCGCATCAGGTTGCTGGGCCTGCGCGAACGCCCGGCCGACAAGCCTCCCTTCGACTTCGATCGCCTGCCAGCGGGTCGCCTCGTGATCGAGGACGCGGTGATCGTCTTCCGCGATCTAAAGACGGGCCGGCCGCCGCTCGAACTGACCGAACTCGACGTGCAGCTGCGCCGCGATCTCGATTCGATCGTCATGGAAGGCAATGCGACGCTGCCCAGGGAAATGGGCACGCAAGCCGATTTCCAGGTGCGACTCAAAGGTTCACTCGACGAGGTCGAGCACCTCGACGCCCGTATCGAGGTGGAAGCCGACGGTGTGCGGCTCGCGGGGCTCAATGCATTCCTGCCCGCGACGTTTGCAAAGCCCATGGCGGGTGAGGGCAGCGTGCGTGGCGTGCTGGGCCTGCAGCAGGGGCAGGTGTCGAATGTGCGCCTCGCCGTCAGCCTGCGCGATGTCGCGCTGCGTGTGCCGGCGCGCGCGGTGCCGGCGATCGAGGAAGTGCGGATCACCGACCCACGCCTAGAAATTGCGGTGGGCAACAAGATCCGCTATCCCACGGTCACCAAGGAAACTGTTGCTCGCGCTGCAGCGCCCCTGCCGCAGGAAGTGCGCTATGACGCCCTCGCCGGCGACCTTCGCCTGCGACATGACGGGTCGGCGTGGACGTTCCGGGTGGCGGGGTTGCGCACGCAGACAGGCACGCGTCGCGCTGGTGACGAGGCGGAGTTGTGGGGTCGTTGGCAAGGCAAGCCGATCACGCGTTTCGAACTCGACCTGAACGCGGACCGGCTCGACCTGGGAGCGACCTGGCCGCTGGCGCTGGCACTTGCGCCGGCTGCGTTCGACCGCTTTGCGGGCCTTGCGCCGCGGGGTCGCATCGAGACATTGCGCCTGCAGGCCCGACGCGAACGCGCGGGCCTTCCTCCATCGTTCGCCGTCAAGGCCGACCTGGTCGGCGTCGGTGTCGCGCCGCACGGACGCTTCCCGGGCCTCGCTGGCGTGTCGCTGCAACTCGACGGCACGGACCAGGCGGGCCAGTGGTCGCTACGCGGCGACGAGACTGCCTTCGATTGGCCGCGCATGTTCCGCGCGCCACTGCAATTGCAGCGCCTGTCAGCGAGCGGAAAATGGCGGCGCGACGGGGTGCTCTGGCTCGTCGGTGCCAAGGGCGCGCAAGTCGTGCACGAGCAGGGCCGCGCTGCGGTCGACATCGAAATCGCGTACGAAAAGCCGGGCGTCGCGCCGATCCTTACGCTGCAGGCCGAGGTGCCGCAGGTCGACTTGTCGATCGTGCCAAAAGTGGTGCCCGTGGGCCGGCTGCGCGAGCGCACGATCGCGTGGCTGGATCGCGCCTTCGTGCGTGGCACGGGGACCAATGGCCGGCTCAGCTATCACGGCCCGGTCAACAAGTTTCCCTTCCGCAACGGCGAAGGCGAGTTCACGGCGACGGCCGACGCGAAAGACATCACCCTCGATTACTACCCGCAGTTCGCGCCGCTCACGCGCGCCAGCGCCACCGCGACGTTCCGCAATGCCTCGATCGAGGCGAACATCACTGCGGGCGAACTCGCCGGTTTGCGCATCGCGCAGGCGCGCTTTCGCATGGGCGACTACAAGACCCCGGTGCTCGAGATCGAGGGCAAGGCGAGCGGCGACCTGCAGAAAGCCCTGGCGTA
>JANNGT010000285.1:0-5436 GCA_031404015.1 Gammaproteobacteria bacterium
CCCGGAGCTGATGCAGCAACTGGCGGACGCCCGGCTCACCGTCCTCGCCATCGACTGCCTGCCGCGACAGCTGTCGCGCGCGCAGAAGATGGACGCGCTCACGTCCATGGCCAGCATCAGCGGCTATCGCGCCGTGATCGAAGCGGCCAATGCGTTCGGCCGGTTCTTCAACGGCCAGATCACGGCGGCGGGCAAGATTCCACCGGCCAAGGTGTTCGTTGCCGGCGCCGGCGTCGCCGGGCTGGCCGCGATCGGCACGGCCGCCAACCTGGGCGCAATCGTGCGCGCCAACGACACGCGTGCGGAGGTCGCCGACCAGGTCGTGTCGCTGGGCGGTGAATTCGTCAAAGTCGACTACGAAGAAGAGGGCGCGGGCGGCGGCGGTTACGCCAAGGTCATGAGCGAAGGCTTCCAGCAGGCCCAGCGTGCGATGTACGCGAAGCAGGCCAAGGATGCCGACATCATCATCACCACCGCGTTGATCCCGGGCAAGCCGGCGCCGAAGCTCATCACTGCCGAGATGGTGCAGAGCATGAAGCCGGGCAGTGTCATCGTCGACATGGCGGGCGAGCAAGGTGGCAACTGCGAACTCACCGTTCCCGGCGAAGCCGTGGTGCGCCACGGCGTCACGATCATCTGCTACACCGATCTTGTCAGCCGCCTGGCGAAGCAGGCCTCGACGCTGTACTCGACCAACCTGCTGCGCGTCACGGAAGAACTCTGCAAAACCAAGGACGGCGTCCTCAACGTCAACATGGACGACGACGCCATTCGCGGGCTGACGGTCATCAAGGAGGGCGCGATCACGTGGCCCGCTCCGCCGCCCAAGCTGCCGGCTGCGGTCCCGCCCAAGCCGGCTGCTGCCGTTGCACCAGCCGCGAAGAAGTCAGGTCATGGCCACGCCGCCGCGGCGGCCACCACCTCGCGTAGCCTGGCGATCTTTTTCGTGGGTTCCCTGCTGTTCTGGGTGGTCGGTGCCTTCGCGCCGGCGTCGTTCCTCTCGCACTTCACGGTGTTCGTGCTGGCGTGCTTCATCGGCTACATGGTCGTCTGGAACGTCACGCCTGCACTGCACACGCCGCTCATGAGCGTGACCAACGCCATCTCGAGCATCATCGCGCTCGGCGCGCTGGTGCAGGTGGCGCCGCCGCTCGGCAACGGGGGGGCGGACCGACCCGATGCGCTCATCCTCGGTCTCGCCGTGTTGGCGCTCACGCTGACCGCCGTCAACATGTTCGGCGGCTTCGCCGTCACGCGTCGCATGCTTGCGATGTTCCGCAAGTAAAAAAGAGAGCAGCAGGCATGTCCGCAAATCTCGCCTCGGTGGCCTACATCGCTGCCACGATTCTCTTCATCCTGAGTCTGAGCGGGCTCTCGAATCCTGCGACCTCGCGCCGCGGCAACCTCTACGGCATGGTCGGCATGGGCATCGCCGTGCTCGCCACGGTGTTGGGACCGCGCGTCACGGCCGCCGGCATCCCGTGGATCGTCGGCGCACTGGCCGTCGGTGGTGCAGTGGGCCTGTACGCCGCGCGCAAGGTGCAGATGACGCAGATGCCGGAGCTGGTCGCGCTCATGCACAGCCTCGTCGGCCTTGCGGCGTGCCTCGTGGGTTTCGCGAGCTACGTCGACACGTCGACGGTGTTTCCGACGGAGGCCGAGAAGGCCATCCATGAATTCGAGATCTACATCGGCATTCTCATCGGCGCCGTGACGTTCTCGGGCTCACTGATCGCGTTCGGCAAGTTGAACGGCAAGATCGGCGGCAAGCCGATGCTCCTGCCGGCCCGCCACTGGCTCAATCTCACCGGTCTGCTCGGGGTGATTTTCTTCGGCGTGCAGTTCCTGAATGCGCCCGACATCAGCTCGGGAATGTTGCCCCTCCTCGGGATGACGGTGATCGCACTGCTGTTCGGTATCCACATGGTGATGGCGATCGGCGGCGCCGACATGCCGGTCGTCGTCTCCATGCTCAACAGCTACTCCGGCTGGGCCGCAGCCGCGACGGGCTTCATGCTCGCCAACGATCTATTGATTGTCACGGGCGCGCTCGTCGGTTCGTCCGGCGCGATCCTGTCGTACATCATGTGCCGCGCGATGAACCGCAACTTCATCAGCGTGATCGCGGGCGGCTTCGGCACGGGCGGCGGCGCTGCGCCTGCCGCGGGCGCTGGCGCGCAGCCGGCCGGTGAAGTCACGGCGATCGACGCAATCGAAACCGCCGAGCTGCTGCGCAACTCGAAGAACGTGATCATCGTGCCGGGCTACGGCATGGCCGTCGCGCAGGCGCAGCACACGGTGTACCAGATCACCAAGCTGCTGCGCGAGCAGGGCGTCAACGTGCGCTTCGGCATCCACCCGGTTGCCGGTCGCATGCCCGGGCACATGAACGTGCTGCTGGCCGAAGCCAAGGTCCCGTACGACATCGTCATGGAGATGGACGAGCTCAACGACGATTTCCCGAGCACCGACGTCTCGATGGTGATCGGCGCGAACGACATCGTGAACCCGGCGGCCGAGGACGATCCGTCGAGTCCCATCGCCGGCATGCCGGTGCTGCAGGTGTGGAAGGCGAAGACCTCGATCGTGATGAAGCGCTCGATGGCGTCGGGCTATGCCGGCGTCGACAATCCGCTGTTCTACAAGGAGAACAACCGGATGCTGTTCGGCGACGCGAAGAAGATGCTCGACGAGGTGTTCGTTGCGTTGAAGGCGTAGCGCCTCTCCCGCGGCAGTGGGAGTGGTCGGCCGCAGGCCGGGTGAGGGCCGCGCAGCATCCGCCCGTCCGAGGTCTTCTCCGCGCTCATGGTCTCGCGCGCTTCGGACATCGGACGAAAGAACGTCCGCTGTCCGGCGATCCTTGCTCGTGCGGGCGCGCGACGAGTGTGGTGCGTGGGGTGTATCAAGATTGCATGCGCCGCGCGGCGGCGCTCGACAAATCGCGCGGACAAGACCTCGGACGGGCGGATGCGGTGCAGCTCTCGGCACCCTCACCCCAACCCTCTCCCGCTCACGCGGGAGAGGGAGCTCTGCCGGGTTACTCTCGTTCCCCGCGTTCCCCACGTTGCTCGCGTTCGCGTCGCTTTTCCTTCATCTTCTCGCGCTCTTCCGGCGTGGCGTTCTGCCAGCGCTCTTTCATTTTCTCGCGCTGCTCCGGTGTCATGTCCTGCCAGCGCTCACGCAACTGCTCCCGCTGCTCAGGCGGCAACGCGTTGTACTTGCGATAGCCCTCTCGTAAACGTTCCTGTTCAGCCGGTGGCAGCTCACGGAACTGCTCGTAACGTTGCCGTGCTTTCTGCCTCTCTTCCGGTGGCAGGTCGCGCCACTGCTTGACGCGTTGTTGCGCCTGCTCCTGCTGTTCGGGCGTCAGCTGCTGCCAGCGCTCCGCCCCGCGCGCGATCGTCTGCTGACGCTCCGGCGGCAACTGGTTCCAGCGTGAGCGATATGGCTCCAGTACGCGTTGCTGCTCTGGCGTGAGTTGCTCCCACGGAATTCCTGCCGCGCTCCCGACAGATACGCTGCCGCGGCCTTCATCGCGGTCTCCCGCGTGGACCGGCGACACGACGAAGCCCAGCCACGCCGCGGCGAGCGCCCAAGCAATGCAACGACCAGGTTTCATGTCAGGTGTGTCCATCGTCCGCCGTTTCGACATCGACCCAGGCGTAGAACTCCAGCTCGGCTGCAGTTGCGAGTTCCATGTCTTCGCCTGCTGCGAGCAGCACCAATGGTTCCTGCTGCAGATCGGGGTCAACGTCTGCCGCGAGCGGTGCGGTCGGCGCGAACGTGCCAGAGGTGCGCAACACCAGCACGGCGATCAACGCCGTCGCTGCAAGCGCGCCCGCCGGCCACCACATGCGTGACGGCGCACGCCGGATGCTACCTGGGCTCGCCGCGGCCAGCGCCTGCTGTCGCGAGCGGTTGAGCCGCGAGAGCGTCGTGCCATCGAGGCCCGCGACGCTGGATTCGAATGTCTCGCGTGCACCGCGTTCGATCGCGGCGTGGGAGCGCTCCTGGGATTCGCTGTTCATGTTCGTACCTCGGCCAGTGCCACGCGCAGCGCCTGCAGCGCGCGGAAGTAATGTGTCTTGACGCTGCCCTCGCTGCAGCCCATCGCCGCCGCGGTGGCCGCCACATCGAAGCCCTCGAGGCAGCGCAGCGAAAACGCTTCGAGCTGTCGCGGCGGCAGGCGACCCAACGCCTGTTCGAGGTGCTGCATCGATTCGATCTCCGCCACTTGCTGCAGCGGCTCGGGCCCCGGATCGGCCACTTGTTCGAGTGGATCCTCGCCGGGTTCTTCATCCAGCCGGGCGGCCCCGGGCAGCAGCCCGAAGAACCGACGCCGCACGTTCTTGCGCCGCTGCAGGTCCCGGATGCCGTTGTACAGGATGCGGTAGAAAAGCGGCTTCCATTCGACAGGCGGACGGGCCGCGTAGCTTTGCGCAAGCCGCAACATGGCCCCCTGCACGACATCGTGCGCGTCGTCCGTGTCGCGCAGGGCCAGTTGCGCGATCCGGAATGCGCGCCGCTCGACGTCCGCAAGGAACCGGTCGAGTTCGCGAGTCTGAGCTGCGTCCAGTCGGCCCTCCCCGGTCGTGTCCATGCGGCGGGCCCCAGAGTCGGTTGCGCCTGGTTCGAGACTAGCAAAGCCGCGCATGCCGTAGACTCGCGCCTCCCGTGTCGCCATCATCTTCAGCACGAACAACGTCTTGCGCGGCGATCCGTTGACATGGCGCGCTGCAACAAGATTTGCACCACCATGAGGGAGCTGGCTGCGTGGCGGTCAGCAGAGCCACGGCTGGCCTTGCAGGATGGCGCAAAGCCGCCGCGTTTCACCTCAAGCCATTGATTTAGTGAGAATACTTTTCAGTGGCGATTTTGTAATCATTACATAAAACTTCCCGGCAGATTCGGCACTTGGGCGTCATTCACGCAAGTCATCCACACAGTTATCCACAGCGTTTGTGGACAACTGCGGTCGGCCGCGCCGCATGACTGGTCGGATACTTGCGGTCGCCGTCGATGCCCCTTTGCGACGGCTGTTCGACTACCGCGCCCCGCCACAACATGAACCTGTCCCGCTGCAGCCGGGCCAGCGTGTCTGGGTACCCTTCGGTCGGCGTAAGGCCGTGGGAGTCATCATCGAGTTGCGCGAGCAATCGGACGTTCCGGAGGGTCGACTCAAGGACGCATTGGCGCTGATCGACCGCGAACCGGTCTTGGACCCGGTGCTGCTGGACCTGTTGCGGTGGTCAGCCGACTACTATCGGCACCCGCCCGGCGAGGTGATCGCCGCAGCCTTGCCCGTGGCCTTGCGCAACGGCGCCGAGGCGATGGCAACGGCCGAGCGCTGGGCACTGCGCGCTGCGGCGCGCACCGGTTCGGCCGAGCCCATCGGCATGCGCGCGACCCGGCTGCGCGAAATGGCGGACGACCTCG
>JANNGT010000286.1:0-2136 GCA_031404015.1 Gammaproteobacteria bacterium
GTCCTGGTCGTAGAGCCAGTCTTTCGATCCGCCCCGCATCAGTAGTGCGTACAATCCCTTATAGGCAGCGCTGTTCCGGGTGCGGCGTGTGGGCCGGGAGGAACGCGCTCGGCAGGCGCATGAACAGCACGCCCATCACGAGCAGCAACGCCACAAAAATCGCCATGAAGCGCCCGCTGCGGGCGAGCATGTGCGTGACACCGCTGCGGTAGCGCTCGCTGTTGCGCTCGAACTTCTGGTTGAACCAGCGGAAAAAGCCGGTCTCGCCGTGGTGCTCACCTTTCTTCAGCGGCTGCAGGAACGTTGCACACAAGGCTGGAGTGAGCACGATGGCCACCAGCACCGACAGCGCCATGGCGGACACGATCGTGGCCGAGAACTGGCGGTAGATGACGCCAGTGGAGCCGCTGATGAATGCCATCGGCACGAATACCGCAGCCAGCACGATGCCGATGCCGACCAGCGCGCCCGTGATCTGGTCCATCGATTTGCGCGTCGCCTCGAGCGGCGACAGGCCTTCTTCGCTCATGACGCGCTCGACGTTCTCGACGACGACGATCGCGTCGTCCACCAGCAGCCCGATCGCCAGCACCATCGCGAACATGGTCAGCATGTTGATCGAGTAGCCGAGCACGGCCAGCACGCCGAACGTGCCGAGCAGCACGACCGGCACGGCGATGGTCGGGATCAGCGTTGCGCGCAGGTTCTGCAGGAACAGGTACATGACGAGGAACACCAGGATCATCGCCTCGGCCAGCGTCTTCATGACCTCCTTGATCGATGCACGCACGAATGGGGCGGTGTCGAACGGCACGACGGCTTCCAGGCCTGGCGGGAACGAGGGCCGCAGGTTAGCCAGTGCCTTCTCGACCGCCCTCGATGTGGCAAGGGCGTTGGCGCCGGTCGCCAGCGACACGGCCATGCCCGCGGCCGGCTGGCCGTTGAAGCGACTGAGGAACTCGTAGGTCTCGGCGCCGAGCTCGACGCGGGCGACATCACTGAGCCGCAACACGGACCCGTCGGGGTTGCTGCGCACGATCACGTTCCGAAACTGCTCAGGAGTCTGCATGCGCTCCTGCGCGCTGATCGTCGCCGTCAGCTGCTGCCCCTCGACGGCCGGTGTGCCGCCCAGCTGCCCCACCGTGACCTGCGCGTTCTGCGCCTGCACGGCCGCGATCACATCGGTCGTCGTCAGGCGGTAAGTAACGAGCTTGTTCGGGTCAAGCCAGATCCGCATCGCATACGGCGAGCCGAACACCTGGATGGAGCCGACGCCTTGCGCGCGGCTCAGGGGGTCCACGATGTTCGCGATGACGTAATCCGAAATGTCGGTCCGGCTCATGCTGCCGTCGGTCGAGACGAAGCCCACGATCTGCAGGAAGCCACTGCGCGACTTGGTGACGTTCAGTCCCTGCCGCTGCACGGCCTGCGGCAACGACGGCAACGCCAGCTGCAGCTTGTTCTGCACCTGCACCTGCGCGATGTCCGGGTCAATTCCGCTGTCGAACGTCAACGTGATCGACGCGCGGCCACTCGCCTCGCTGCTCGACGAGATGTACAGCAGGCCGTCGAGGCCTTTCATGTTCTGCTCGATGATCTGTGTGACCGAGTCCTCGACCACCTTCGCGGACGCGCCGGGATAGCTCGCGCTGATCGTGACGGACGGCGGCGCGATGTCCGGATACCGCGAGATCGGCAACTGAGTGATCGAGAGCCCGCCCGCGAGCATGATGACGATCGCGATGACCCACGCGAAGATAGGTCGGTCGATGAAGTAGCGTGCCATGCGCGCCCCGCGTCAGCGCTGCGGCTGCGGCGCGCTGGCTGCTACGGGAGCAGGCGCGGCGGACGCGCCCGCTTCCGTCGCCTGCACGGGCGCGCCAGGCTGGATCTTCTGCAGCCCTTCAACGATCACGCGGTCGCCCGCGGCCAGGCCGCTCTCGACGAGCCACTTGTTGCCGATCGCACGACTGACCACGACAGGCCGTACTTCAGCCTTGCCGTCCTTGTCCACGACCATGGCGGTCGTACCGCCTTTTGGGTCGTGCGTCACGCCCTGTTGCGGGGCCAGTATTGCGTTCTGCCGCTCGCCATCGCCCACGACAGCGCGCACGTACATGCCCGGCAACAGCACGT
>JANNGT010000287.1:0-7553 GCA_031404015.1 Gammaproteobacteria bacterium
GCGCGGCGCCGAATGCATCGTCGAATGGGGGAAGTGCTCCCAGTATCTCGTCCGCAATTTGTGGGTACTCAACTTTGGACCGCCGCTCGATCTCGGGATCCCGCAGGGATGTTGCTGTCGCGCCCACTCCCCTACCGATCGCCTTTTGAATCAGCGCATCTGACCTGCCGGCAATCTTCGGTCCATTGATGACTTAGGAGATGGCCGGGCTGCGAGCCGGCCTCGATCGTTTCCATATCCATGTGGTCAGGCGACCGAGCGTCGCGCGCGTGATCTGCTCGACCTGGCTGCGAGCGTCAGCCCGCAGGCGTTGCCCTTGCCAGGGTGGGTCGCCCGCCGAGCAAGCCTTCCCGGCTCGGCAGCATGTCGCCGACGTGGATGCCGTGCTGGTCGATGCTGTACTCGCGCAGTTCGTTCGAGTGCCTGCTGGCGCGCACCTTGACCACGGCCATCACGCGCAAGAGGCGGCTTTCGACCTCGATGTAGCGCTGCACGATGATCGCGTCGGTCAGGAAGGCCGTGCCGTAGGGGCTGAAGCGCAGGTCCGTGTACCGGTCCTCGAGTTCCGACGTCAGCAGCACGGTCACGCCCGCGCTGCCCAGCGTCGTCACCATGCGCGACATCGACTCGCGGAAATCTTCCCTGAACGTGGGAGCCAGGGCGAGCTCGAACCCCGAAAGCGAATCGATCACCACGCGCGTCGCCTTGAGCCGGCGAATCTCGATCAGGATCAGGTGCACGATTTCGTCGATCGACAGGTCAGGTGCTCGACTGTCCACGAGGCCCACGACCCCGGCGGCAACCAGGTCGGCAACGACGCGATTGTATGAGCGGTTCGGGTGCTGCTCGAACACGGCGATGACGCCAGTCTCCCCAGCCCGCGCCCCTTCAGCCAGGAACGACGCAGCAAGCAGTGTCTTGCCCGAACCGGACGGGCCGGCCAGCAGCACTGAATAGCCGCGGGGCACGCCGCCGTCGAGCATCTCGTCGAGCCCCGGTACACCCATCGACGCGCGCGCGGTGATGACATCACCGTGCTCCTTCTCATAACCCGGATTTGCCGCGGACGCAGGCGAGAACACCTCGATGCCGCTGTCATTGATGCGGAACGTGTGGAGACCGGGCAACGTGGCCTGGCCACGCATCTTGAGGACCTGCAGCTTGCGCACCATGGAGTTGCCCTGGACGCTCTGCCGCAGCCAGATCAGGCCGTCTGCAACCGTGAACACCGGGTTCACTTCGGTCTCGGTGAAGTATTCGCCCAGGAGAAACGTCGTCGCCTGCCAACTCGTCATGTCGACGCCGAGTTGCTGCACGAAGTGCTGGGTGCGCGAGTCCGATTCGCTGCGGGAAGCATCTGCATGCACGATCGAGCGGAACGAGTCGACAAACACGAGGCCCGGAGCGATGCGAGCCACCTCCTCCATCATTCTTTCCCGGACGATGTCGAGTCGTCCCGCGAGCGCGTCCTCGGACAGGCTCACGAAGCGGACCGCGCCGTTCACCATGGCCTCGTCGAAGAACGGGAACTGCTGCTGGTAGCGCAGCATCTTGAGCGGGGGCTCGCCGAGGGCGGTTAAATACAGCGCGGGGCGCTCCGGCGTCGCGAGCGCGAACATGATCTGGTGCGCCAGGGTGGTCTTGCCACTCCCCGGCGCTCCGGCAATCAAATTGAAGGAAAACTCCGGCAGTCCGCCTCCCAGCACGATGTCCAGGCCCGGGATGCCAGTACGCAGGCGGCGGATATTCACTTTGTGGCCAGTCATTGCGGCACCTGCGGAATCGAACGGGTCGGGTCGGCGGCACGGACGCCCGCCAGCATGCGCTCGGTGAGGGACGGTCCGATGAGGCCAACCAGCAGCGCCTGGAATTCGTGCAGATAGCATTGCGCGCCCGCTGCAGCCTCCGCGTCACTGCGCTCGGCCACCGCCGCCAGCAAAGCCGCGCGGTCTGCTTTCGCAGCACTCAACCAGCCGTGGACCCCGGACGCAAGATGCACGCTGCGGCTGAACAACGCTTCCACGCCGCGCGCCCCGACGATCGGCAGCAGCACCATGTCGATCTCCTGTAAACGCGAGGACAGCGCGGCGGCAACCTGGCGGGAACTTGCGTCGCTTCCGATTCCAAGAACCAGCGGCATCGAAGGTGGTGAGTCCGCTGCGCGAGACATGAATGGCTGCTTTTAGACTCTGTGCATCGGGCCGGACAACGGGCCATCGGCCGATCGGCCGATCGTAGCTCATTCCTACAGACCACCGCGCGAAAAAGGTGCTCAATCGCGCGATTCGCCCATATGCGCTCGATACAAATGGAGTCAGCTATTGCGCGCTTTGTCGCAGGCTCGGTGATGACAAGCCGTTTCGAAACCATGTTCGAGCACATGCACCAGGGCGTCTGCGTGGCAAACGCGCGCACGCGCCGCATTGTGCGGACCAACGGTCCCTTCGCGGCCCTTCTAGGGCGCAAGCCCGTCGAGTTTGCGCCGTTGAAACTCGACGATCTGCTCGACCCGCTCGACCTGAGCAACAGCCGCGACGACCTGGATCGACTGCTGGCCGGCAGCACTCCTTCCATTGAGACGGCATGGCACTACTTCCGCTCGGACGGTTCGCGCGTGAGCACCCGTACCAACGTGATCATGCTCAGGGAACTGCACGGACCCGAGCCGCTCTTCGTGCTGGTGACCGAGGACCTGACACAGCGGCATGCGCTCGAAGAGCAGTTGATGTTGTCGAGCCTGGTCAATGGCGCGGTCATCGAGGGCACGACGCACTATCAGGACAAGATGGAAGAGCTCGTCCGCATCCGCACGCTCGATCTCGAGCGCGCTCGCGACGACGCGGAAAGCGCCAACCGGGCCAAGAGCGCGTTTCTGGCCACGGTCAGCCACGAGCTGCGCACACCGCTCAATGCGATCATCGGCTTCAGCTCCCTGCTGCTGGACGCCTTGGGCAGCCTCGACGTGGCCGAACAGCACAAACAGCTTTCGATCATTCGCGCCTCGGGCGAGCAGCTGCTCGATCTGATCCGCGAGATCCTCGACCTCGCCAGCATCGAAGCCGGCCGGCTTCACTTGCAGATCGACCGGGTCGACCTACGGCAGGTCATCGACGAGCAAGTGCAGTTCGCTCAGGCGCAAGCCGCGTCGTCTCGTCTGGAACTGCCGCCGGCGGTCTGCGACAGTTCGATCATCGTGCGGGCGGATGCCCGCCGTCTCGGGCAGGTGATTCGGAATCTCCTGTCGAATGCCCTCAAGTTCACCGACCGCGGTCACGTTGCCGTGCGCGTCATCATTGACGGCCCGGTTGCGCGCGTCGAAGTTGAAGACACCGGAGTCGGCATCAGCGCGGAACGGCGCCCGGAATTGTTTGCCCCCTTCCACCGGATCCGTGAAGTGGGTGATGCACTGCGTTCGGGCACCGGGCTGGGGCTCGCCATCTCCCTGCGACTGGTTGAGGCGATGGGTGGGATCATCGGCGTGGAAAGCGAACTGGGTGCCGGGAGCTGTTTCTGGTTCACCGTACCGCTCGCGGAATCCTGAGGCTGCCGGGGCCGGTTCAGGACTCGAGGCCCTGTGCGTCCAGGTACTCGTCGTATCTGCCGGTGAAAACCGTGACGCTGCCGTCAGGCTGCAGTTCGATCATGCGGATGGCCAATCCGCCGACGAACTCGCGATCGTGTGAAACAAAGATCAGCGTGCCCGCATATTTCTCCAGGCCGATCTGCAGCGACTCGATCGTCTCCATGTCCATGTGATTGGTGGGCTCGTCCATGAGCATGACGTTGGGCCGCGTCAGCATGAGCTTGCCGTACATCATGCGGCCCTTCTCGCCGCCCGACAGCACCTTGACCTGCTTCTTCGTTTCGTCGCCTGAGAACAGCAGGCGGCCGAGCGTCGCGCGCGTGATCTGCTCGTCATCGGCCTTGCCTGTCCACGTTGAAATCCACGTCAGCAGGTCGGCCTTCTGCTCGAACTCTGCGCTTGGGTCCTGCGGCATGTAGCCGACCTGCGCGTTCTCCACCCACGTGATCGTCCCGGCCGTCGGCGTCAAGTCGCCGGCGAGACAGCGCATCAGCGTGGTCTTGCCGATGCCGTTCGGCCCAATGATCGCGACGCGCTGCTCGGCCTCGATCGTGAACTTGAGGTTGGTGAAGACGTCCGCGTCGGCGCCCGGATAACGGAACGTGAGGCCTTCCACCGTCACGGCGGAGCGATACAGTTTCTTCGCCTGCTCGAAGCGGATGTAAGGATTCTGGCGCGACGAAGGCCGGATCTCCTCGATCTTGATCTTTTCGAGCTGCCGCTTGCGCGAGGTGGCCTGGCGCGCCTTCGATGCGTTGGCCGAGAAACGCCGCACGAACTCCTGCAAGTCCGAGATCTGCGCCTTCGCCTTCGCGTTCGACGCCTCGACGCGCTGTCGCGCCTGCACGGAGGCGAGCATGAAGTCGTCGTAATTGCCCGGGTAGATCTTGAGCTGCCGGAAATCCAGGTCCGCGATGTGCGTGCACACCTGGTTCAGGAAGTGGCGATCGTGGCTGATGATGATCATCGTCGCGTCGTAGGCGTTGATTGTGCGCTCGAGCCAACCGATCGAATGGATGTCCAGGTTGTTGGTCGGCTCGTCGAGCAGCAGCACGTCGGGACGCGAGAACAGTGCCTGTGCCAGCAACACACGCAGTTTCAGGCCGGGCGGAATCTCGCGCATCGGCTGGTTGTGCCTGTCTTCGTCGATGCCGGCATCGATGAGGATCGCGCCGGCGCGCGCCTCGGCGGTGTAGCCGTCGTACTCCGCGACCTTCCCCTCGAGCTCGGCCGCGCGCATGTAGTCTTAGTCGGTGGCCTCGGCGTTGGCGTAAATCAGGTCGCGTTCACGCATCGCCTGCCACATCTCAGCGTGGCCCTGCATCACCACGTCGAGCACGCGTTCGTCTTCGTACGCGAACTGGTTCTGGTTCAGCTTGCCCATGCGCATGCCGTTCTGCAGTACGACGTCGCCCGAGCTCGGCTCGAGTTCACCGCCGAGGATCTTCATGAGCGTCGACTTGCCGCAGCCATTGGCGCCGATCAGGCCATAACGGTTTGCGTCACCGAACTTGACAGAGACGCTTTCGAACAGCGGCTTCGCTTCGAACTGGATGGACAGGTTGGTCGTGGAAAGCATTCAGGGGGCCATGGAAGAAGGATTGACGGGCGGTGGTGGTGCGCTGCTCGCGCGCAGGCGCTTTGCCTCGCGCACGGCCAGTTCCAGCGCCTCGAGAAAGCGCGAGCGGTCCTTCGGGCTGAAGGGCGGCGGACCGCCGCCCACGCCGTATGCGCGGAGATCGGACATCAGCTCGCGGGTCGCGAGCGCGTTGCCGATGTTGTCACCGGTGAACGGCTTGCCCGCGGGACCCAGTACGCGAGCGCCCTTCTTGAGGCACCGCGAGGCCAGCGGAATGTCCGCCGTGACGACGACGTCGGCCGCGATCACCTGTTCGACGATCCAGTCGTCGGCCGCGTCGAAGGCGCCCGTCACCACCTGCATGCGCACGCGCGGCGCGCGGGGCAATTGCATCCAGGCATTGGCGACGAAGGTGACGCCCAGCCCATGCCGCTCCGCGACCTTCACGGCCTCGGGCTTGACGGGACAGGCGTCCGCGTCGACGTACAGGTGGGGGTCGGTCTGCATGGGGCCGCGCAGTTTAGCGGCTTGCGGCCCGCTCGGGGCAGTTATGGATCGCGGGCGGCGGGGGCACCCCGGTCCCAGGGCTAAAGCGAGGCGACCACCTGGATTTCCACCTTGTACTTCGGCGCAGCGAGCCTCGCCTCGACCGTGGCGCGGGCCGGCGTGTGGCCGGATGGAACCCACGCGTCCCAGGCTACGTTCATCTGCGCGAAGGTGCCGATGTCGGCGAGGTAGATCGTCGCGGAGAGAATGCGGGTCTTGTCACTGCCTGCCGCGGCGAGCAATCGGTCGATGCTTGCCAGCACCTGCACTGTCTGCGCGGTCACATCGACGGACGGGTCCTCCGCGACCTGGCCCGCAAGGTACACCGTGTTGCCATGGGCAACGGCCTGCGACATGCGCGGACCGGTCTCGAATCGCTTGATCATCTGGAAATTGCTCCAACTGTTTCCGGCGGCGCCAAGCATGCCATAGCGCGCGATAAGCGTGATTGCGGAAGCTCGCAATGGCCGTAACGCAGACCCGGTATGATTAATGTGATGTACAGACGTCTGCTCAAGGCGCTGCACACCCTGGGCGCGATCGGCTTCATGGGTGGACTCGCGGCCTGCTGGTGCTGGTGAGCGGGTTGCCGGCAATCGCGGCGACGGATGCCTATAGGGACGTGGCGTGGGCTTGGCTCATCGCTGCGGCCATCAACGGCATCAGGGTCTGCAGTGCCTTGACCGGACGCACCATGACCTTGAATCGCGTGATGCGGCCGTCGTCGTTCCATTCGATCATGTCGATGCCATCGACCTCGATCTCGCCCAGCATGCACTTGAACTCGAGCACCGCCGAGCGCTCGCCAAGCCATTCGCCGACGTAGCGGAAGCTGTCGTTCATGAGGACCACGCTCGCGGCCGCGAGGTACTTGTGTGTAATCACCTTGCCGACCTGCGGCGCATGCACGGCCGGCGATTCGAAGACCGCATCGTCAGCAAGCAAGTCATCAAGGTCTGCGATGTCGCGCGAGACAACGACCTGATGCCAGCGCTCCAGCGCTGAAGAACCTGCGTTCTTCTGGGTAACGACACAGAAGCGCTGGCCCGTGGGCGCCTCCATGACCCACCACGTGTGCACCTGTGCCACCCGCTTCGCGCCGAGCGCTTCGAGCCGCTGCACTTCAGCCTCGACGTCGGTCGACTCGATATCAAGATGGACGCGGCTCGGGTGCGTCACGGCTTGCACCTCGATGTGCAGCCGCTGCTCAGGATCCACCAGCCGCACGTACTTGCTGCCTTCTTCCGCCGGCAGCGCGCGCAGGTCCATGCGCAGTGCCGCACCCCAAAAAGTTGCAGCGGCCGCGAGGTCTGGCCCGTTGCAGTCGATGATGAATCCCGCGAGGCGGCTCTGGTGCATGGCGCGACCTTACATCAGTGCATGGCCGGCTGCTGCGCTCGCCTCTTGCGCGCAATCACGTTCCTGCGGGCCGCCACGCCGCCGCGCCGCCCTGGCCTCGCGTTTGGCTGCCTGCAAGTCGGCGAGGAAGTCTGCGTTGGAATGCAGTTTTTCGAACACGGCGCGTCCAACCACGCGTCCCTGGTCCACGTCCGTCTGCCAGTGCACCCGGCAGACCACCCGGCTCTGGCCGAACTCGCGCGCACGGGCACGCAATTCTGCCGCGCGTTTCGGCACGATCTCTGCGAGCACCTCGCCCCAGACGTAGCCGAGCGACGCGTGACCAGAGGGATACGAGCCATTGGCCCGCAACACTTTGTCGTCGCCAGGGACGCACGTCGGTGCGCCCGTGTCCTCGAAAGGTCGCTTGCGCATGTACTTCAGCTTGGCCGGGTAGGTGGATTGCCCTGCATCCACGATCGTCCGCTGCAACAGCGTGTACAGGTG
>JANNGT010000288.1:0-2211 GCA_031404015.1 Gammaproteobacteria bacterium
CGACGTCATGGCCTTGCTCATCGAGGATTCGCGCCATGGCGCCCGGCATCAGCCGGCCGACCGAGCCCTTGTGCTCGAGCCACTCGCGCCCGCCGATCACGGTGGCGGCGATCGCCTCGGTGCCCGAATACACCTCCCATACGCGATCCGGCCCCAGCCACTCGATCCACTTCTCCTTGAGCCACACCGGGCATGCCGCCGCAATGTGACAGACGATCTCGAGCGATGACACGTCGTAGCGATCGCGCTCAGTCGGGTCCAGAGTCCAGATGCGATGCATCATGGTCGGCACCTGGTACAACCACTGCGCGCGGTGGCGCTCGACCATGCGCAATGTGCCGGCGGCATCGAACCGCGGCGTAATGACGACGTGACAACCCCAGCTCAGGGCCTGGTACGCGAGTCCGAACGGGGCCGAGTGATACATCGGGCCCGGGATCACGACCGTGTCGCCCGCGTGCATGCCCAGTGCGAGCACGTCGGGATCGAGCACCGACCGGGCGTGGTCGACGATCACCTTCGGTCGTCCCGTGCTGCCTCCGCTGGCGATGGCCTTCACGTGCTGCGAGACGCAAGCGGGCATTGGTTCGGCAGAGAGCGTTGCGTCGTATAACTCCTGCTCCGCGACCACGCGCGCGCCGGTTGCGCGAGCGGCGTCGCCCCCCACGATGAGTCGTGGCTGCAGGACGTCGAGCAACGCGCGCAACTCGACCGCTGGAAGCCGATGTGAGACCGGTGCCGGAGTGGCGCCAAGCGTCCAGCAGGCAAATGCGATTTCGAGGAAAGCCGTGCCGTTGGGCAAGGCGATCGCGACGAAGTCGCCTTCGCCGACCCCAGCGGCAGCCATTGAACGCGCGCGCTGCTGCACGCGCGCGGCGAGTTCACTGCGCGTGAGCGTGACTTCCTCGCAGGTCAGGGCGGGCCGGTCGGGATCGCGTCCTGCCTGCAAGTGCAGCAACTGCCCGATCGGCAACGGTGTCCTGGGCGCCGCCGGCGCAAACTGCCTTGCCATGCGAACTCAGGTCGCGACGGCGGGCAACATGCGCGCGAGATCGCTGCGCACGACCTTGCCGACGCTGTTGCGCGGCAACTGCTCGACGATCTGCAGACGCTCGGGATGCTTGAACAGCGCGAGCCCTGCGGCGGCGAAGTGGGCCCGCACGTCGTCGAGCGTGGGCTGCCGCCCTTGCTTCGGCACGATCACTGCGCAGATGCGCTCACCCATGATCTCGTCGCGATAGGCGGTAACGGCGCCCTCGAGCACGTCGGGCATCTGCGACAGGACCGCGTCGAGCTCCTCCGGCGCGATCTTCACGCCGCCGCGGATGATGATCTGCTTGAGGCGCCCGATGAACCGGTAGTAACGGGGCGGCGTGTCGTCGCCCGCAATTTCGAAGAGGTCGCCGGTGCGGAACCAGCCATCGGCCGTAAACGACTGCTGCGTGATCTGCGGCGCGCGGAAGTACCCGTCAAACACGGTGGGCCCGGTAATCTGCAACTCACCGGCGACACCGGGCTCGAGAATCTCGCGCCCGGAATCCGGTTCGACGATGCGCGTACGGATCTGCGCGTGCGGCGGCGATTCCCACTGGATCTCGTCGCGCCCGTAGCGCGGGAAGAGCCGTGCGCGGTGTTCGGGATTCGCCGCATTCGCCGCGTTGCTCATCAACGACATGCCTTCGTTGGAGCCGAACGCATTGACGATCTCGATACCGAACCGCTCCTGGTAGCCCTGGATCATGGCAGGGTCGAGCGGCGCCGAGCCCGAGCCGATGCAGCGCAGGCTCGACAGGTCGACCATCGCCAGCAGCTTCTCGTCCTTGAGCAGCATGTTGAGCACGGCGGGCGGCGCGATCGCGTAGTCGGGCTTTTCTTCCGCGATCTGGCGCAGGTACACCGGGAGGTCGAGTGGATGGTGCAGGATCAAGGTGCCTGCGCTGTGCAGCCAGCTCATGAAGCAGCCGCCGATCGCTGCCATGTTGATCAGCGGGAACGGATTCAGAAGTCGCTCGCCACGCTGGATGCCCGCACCACGGAAGTGGCCGTAACTGATTGCGATCCAGTGATTGTGCGTGCGTGGCACGCCCTTGGGCATGCCTTCGGTGCCCGAAGTCCAGCAGATCGTCGCGACATCGTCGGCAGATACTGCGTTTGCCGCAACGTGCGCTGCCAGCCGCAAGCGTGCAGTGTCGGTCAATGCCAGTGGCGCGA
>JANNGT010000289.1:0-26123 GCA_031404015.1 Gammaproteobacteria bacterium
AAACGCAGCAGGAAAAAAGCCGTCCGCAAGCCGCCCGTCCATTGGCGCAAGTTCCTCACGCAGGCGGAACTCGAACTGCCGCCGCCTGCGGCTGACGCCGCTGCGCACTCAGCCGCTCGCGCGGACGACGCAGAGTTCGACTCCGGCGATTACGATCCCGAATGGTGGCAGACGCGAGCGTTCGTCTTGGCGCTGGCGGCCGTGGCGGCTGCGTGCGCGATCCTGGCCGGTGTAGCGATGCTGGGCGCGGCCCGCGATCGCGCGGCTGCGCGCACTGCCGAGCAACGCGAACAGGTGTTGACACTGCGTGCCGTCAACAGTGTGCGGACGTTGCGCATCGCTCCCAACCCGCGCAGCTGGTCGACGACGCCCGACATGACGATCGAGTGGCCCGAGCCGCCACAGCTGCTCGAGCTGCACGTGCCGGTGGGTTATGCGCAGTTCCTGACGTTTGCCATCACCATCGACAAGGTCGACCACGGGCGGGTCCTGGTGATCGAGCGCATCGCGCCGGACTCCAACAAGGATCTGGTGCTCGCGCTGAACAGCTCCGCGTTTGGTCCGGGCGAGTACCGGATGCGGCTGCAGGGATACACCTGGAGCGGCGAACGTGTCGATGTCGGCTGGGTGCGGCTCAAAGTCAGCACGCCCGTCGCTGCCACTAACCGTTGAGAGTGAAGCAAGGCATTTGTCGAAGGAGACCTGCATTGCGCCATCTAGTGTCGGCCATGCTCGTGGTCGTGGCGATCATTCATCTGTTGCCACTGTCGGGGGTGCTTGGACCCGAACGCCTGGCAGCGTTGTACGGCATTGACTTTGCCGAGCCCAACCTCGCGATCCTGATGCGTCACCGAGCGGTTCTGTTCGGCCTGCTTGGGTTCTTCTTCCTGCTGGCTGCATTCAAGCCCCATTTGCAGGACATTGCCTTCGTCGCCGGTTTCGCCAGCGTGCTTTCGTTTCTTTACCTCGCGTGGTCAGGCGGCAGCTACAACCCCCAGGTCGGCCGCGTCGTCGCAGCGGACGTGGTCGCACTGCTGTGCCTCGTGCTAGGAGTGGCAGCGCGCCTCTATACGCGGCGTCAAGGCTAGGCGGGACGCTGGGCGGCTCCCCACTGTGTATTGATCGGCGCGCTACTGACTTGCGCGCAGCGCCTGCATCGGCGGATGTGACACCACGGACCGGGCCGCAACGATCCCGGCCGTACCCACCAGCACCGCGCCGCCCAACACGCCAATGATCCACACCCACGGATTGGGCGCGTACTGGAGGTCGAACACGCGCGTGGCCAGGAGGTACCCGACGCCGGTCGCGCCCGCGGCAGCCAGCAACCCGGCGAGGGCACCCAGCACGATGAATTCAGCCGCCACGCCCTGGAACACGACTCCGCGACTCGCGCCGAGCGTGCGCAGCATTGCGCTCTCGTAGCGCCTTTCGTCGCGCGTAGCCTGCACGGCCGCAAGCAGCACCATCACGCCGGCAGCAAGCGTGAAGAGGAAAACGTACTGCACGGCAAGGCTTGCCTTGTTCATCACGTCGCGGACTTGCGCGAGCAGCGCTTCGATGTCGATGATGGTCACCTCCGGGAACTGACGCACCACGTCCACCAGCACGGGACGCTGCTCCGATGCGACGTGCACGCTGGTGATCAGCGTGCCGGTGGCGCTTTCGAGCACGCCGGGCGAGAACACCACGAAGAAGTTCGGCTTGAACGTGTCCCAGCGGACTTCGCGCAGGCTCGTGATCCGACCAGTGACGGGTTCGCCGGCCAGATCGTACGTAAGCGTGTCACCCAGCTTGAGTCCAAGCCGCTCCGCGTAATCAACTTCGACCGAAATCTGCGGCTCGCCTGCAAAACCCCGGGGCCACCACTGGCCCGACACGATCTTGTTGCCTGGGGCCAGGTCCGCCGCCCAGCTGAGGTTTGCTTCACGTTCGACGAACTCGTTCGCCCGGTCGCCCGTAAACGTGAGTTGCTCGACCGGCGTGGAGTTGATCGCGGTGAGCCGCGCTCGCAGCATCGGCATGAGTTCGGTGGATGGCAGTCCCGCCTTGCGGAAGAACTGCTCGAGGCTGGCGCCTTCGTCGGGGCGGATGTTGATCAGAAAATAGTTGGGCGCATCGAGCGGCAGGCTCTTCTGCCAGTCACGCAGCAGGTCGTCACGCACAAGCCCGAGCAGCAACAGCACCATGAACCCGAGACCGAACGCGACGATCTGCACGACGCTGTCACGACCGCGTCGCGCTATGTTGGCGAGGCCGTACCGCCACGCCACGCCGACGCCGCTGCGAAATGGCGCGAGCAGCTTGACCAGGCCCCATCCCGCAACGGCCAGCAGCAGGAACGTGGCGCCAAGCCCGCCGGCGACGTAGGCGACCAGCTTTGCATCGCGCACGATCCAGAACAGCAGGGCCAGCACTGCGCCGATCGCCAGTCCGTAGACGACCATGTAACGCAACGGCGGCGGTTCGAGGTCGCGGCGCAGCACGCGCGCAGGCGGCACCCGCTTGAGTTGCAGCAGCGGCGGCAGCGCAAAGCCCACCAGTATCACCACTGCGGTCACGATGCCGAGCAGAAACGCATCGGCCGAAGGCGGGGGCAGGTCGCCACGCAGCAGGTCGCGCAACAGCCAGGCAATTCCGGATTGCGCGACGTAGCCAATGGCGGTGCCGACCAGCGAGGTCACGACGGCGAGCGCGACCAGCTGCACGATCATCTGCAGCAGCACGAACCGCTGCGGCGCGCCCATGCATTTCATCAGCGCCACGTTGTCGAGGTGGCGGCGCGCGTAGCGTTGCGCTGCCATCGCCACCGCAATCGCGGACAGCAGCACGCTGACCATGCTGGCCAGCGACAGGAAGCGCCCGGCGCGATCGGCAGACGCGCGAATCTGCGGACTGGCGTCGGCGATGGACTGCACACGCTCGCCCGTCTTCTTGGCAACCTTCAACCACGCGAGGAAATCTTCGATCGGGCCGGGCTCGCCCGCGAACAACATGGCGCGACTGACACGACTGCCCGGTTGCACCAGTTGCGTTGTGGGCAAGTCGGCAAGATTGATCATGAGCGTGGCCGACAGGTCGGCGAAGCCACCGCCCTGATCGGGTCGGTAGTCGAGGACGCGCGTGACGCGGACGGTGTGGGCGCCCACGTTCAAGCTGGAACCCACTGTCGCGCCGAGCTTCGCGAGCAGGCGTGAATCGGCCCACGCCTCGCCTGGGTTCGGGATGTCGTCCGTGATTCGGCCGGGGCCGAACGGCTGGTCGGCGACCTTGAGTCGACCCCGCAGCGGATAACCTTCGCCGACGGCACGCAGTGCTATCAGCGAGGATTCCTGCCCCGCGAAAACCACGCTGGGCATCGATTCGATGCGCGCTACGCGCAGGCCGCGACGGACGGCCTCCTTTGCGTACGCCTCATCGATTGCGCGAGCGGACTGCAGGCGCAGGTCAGCCGCCAGCACTTCACCTGCCTGCCGTTCCACGCCGAGACCGATGCGGCTCGTGAAAAAGCCGACTGCGGTCAGCGATGCGACGGCAACGAGCAATGCGAGCAGCAGCACCGACAGTTCACCGGACTTGAGGTCCCGCAGCAGGTTGCGCAGCGCGAAGGCCAGCGAAGACATGGCTTATGGTCGCCCCGTCACGACGCGGCCCGCTTCCAGCTCGATGATCCGGTCGCAGCGCTCGGCGTGCACGCGGTCATGCGTCACGAGCACGAGCGTGGTTTGCGTGGCTCGATTCAAACCGAACAGCAGGTCCATGATCTTCGCGCCGGTCGCGGCGTCCAGATTGCCCGTCGGCTCGTCGGCGAACAGCACATCCGGCTTGCCCACGAACGCACGCGCGATCGCGACGCGCTGCTGCTCCCCGCCCGACAGCTGGCGTGGGTAATGGCCGACGCGGCTCGCAAGGCCCACGCCCGCCAATGCCTCCCGCGCCGCTTCACGCGCATCCGCTCGACGTGCCAGCTCGAGCGGCAGCATCACGTTTTCGAGCGCCGTCAACGATGGGATGAGGTGGAACGACTGGAACACGAAGCCGACATGTCCAGCGCGCACCGCTGCGCGTCCGTCTTCGTCGAGCGTGGTCAGGTCGTTGCCCGCCAGCAGCGCGTGCCCCGAGGTGGATTCGTCGAGGCCTGCGAGCAGGGCAAGCAACGTGGATTTGCCGGCGCCGGATGCGCCGATGATTGCGACGGACTCGCCGCGACGGACCGCGAACGTAACGTCCGACAGAATGGCCAGCGTTCCCTCGGGACTGCTAACCTGTTTGCCAAGTCCTTCTGCGGCCAGCACTACCGTCGTGTCGTTCATCAAAGCCCGTCCTGCGCTCGCGCTCATTGGTTTCGTTGCCTGCCTGCTGCTCGCCTGCGGCTTGCCGGTGGCGCACGGTGCAGGCGCGCCCAACCCGGCGCCCACGATCCTGGTCCTGGGCGACAGTCTCAGCGCGGCCTACGGGATACGAGTCGAACAGGGATGGGTTGCCCTGTTGCAGGCTCGCCTGCGCGCCAAAGGGTACGGTTACCGTGTCGTCAACGCCAGTTCGAGCGGCGAAACGACCGGCGGCGCACTGGCCCGGCTGCCCCGCGCCCTGTCCACCCATCGTCCCGCCATCGTCATCGTCGAGCTCGGCGGCAATGACGGCCTGCGCGGCCTGCCGGTCAAAGACATCCGGCGCAACTTCGAGGCCATCTTCCGCAGTTCGCAGCAGGCCGGTGCGAAGATTCTCCTGGTTGGCATGAAGATTCCGCCCAACTACGGACCGGCATACACACGCGAGTTCGAGGTCCTGTATGGTGACCTAGCGCGGCAATACAAGCTGCGAAAGGTGCCCTTTTTGCTGCAGGACCTGGTGTCGGATGAGAACCTGTTCCTGGCCGACGGCATCCATCCCACCGCCGAAGCGCAGCCGTTGCTGCTGGAGCAGGTGTGGCCGCACCTGCAGCCGCTCCTGTCCGCCCGGTAGCCCTTATCGATTACTGCGGATAACGGGTCGGTGTTTTCGGCCCCGCGCACTGCTATACAGGTGGATCGGACCCTCACGGCCATGACCGTCGGGGCGGACCACCCTGGGGGCCACGCCGTGGAAAAAATCTGGTTGCAGCACTATCCCGCCGGAGTGCCGGCGGAAATCAATCCTGGCGAGTACGCATCGCTGCTCGACTTGATCGAGCAGTCCATCGCCAAGTATCGCGGGCAGCCGTGCTTCACCTGCATGGATCGCACGCTGACCTACGGTGACCTCGACGTGCTCGCGGGACGTTTCGCCGCGTACCTGCAGCGGGTGGCGCGGCTGCACAAAGGCGATCGCATCGCGATCATGCTGCCGAACGTGCTGCAGTACCCGGTCGCGCTCATCGGAGCGTTCCGCGCAGGCCTCACGATCGTCAACACCAACCCGATGTACACGCCGCGCGAGCTGCAACACCAGCTGCACGATTCGGGCGCGCGCGCGATCCTGATCCTGGAGAATTTCGCGCACACGCTGGCCGAAGTGCGCGGCCAACTCGACATCGACACCGTGATCGTGACGGGGGTCGGCGACCTGCTCAGCTTCCCGAAGTCGCTGCTGGTCAACTTTGCGCTGCGTCATGTCAAGAAGCAGGTGCCCGAGTACAGCCTGCCAGGCGCCGTGCGATTCACCGAGGCCCTGAGCAAGGGACGGTACGAGAACCTCGAGCGCGTCGAACTCGGCCACGAAGACATCGCCTTCCTGCAGTACACGGGCGGCACGACCGGGGTTTCGAAAGGCGCGGTGCTGACGCAGCGCAACCTCGTCGCGAACGTCATGCAGTCCGAAGCCTGGATTCGCCCCAGCCTGCGGCCGGACCAGCCACTGGTCGCGATCACGGCGTTGCCGCTGTATCACATCTTCGCACTCACGGCGAACAGCCTGTGCATGCTCAAGCTCGGCGCCCACAACATCCTGATTCCGAATCCGCGCGACTTCGGCGCGTTCGTGCGCGAGCTGGCGCGGTATCCGTTCTCGTTCTTCGCGGGCGTCAACACGCTCTTCAACGCGCTGCTGCACACGAAGGGCTTCGACGGACTCGACTTCAGCGCACTGCGCGTCAGCCTGGGCGGCGGCATGGCCGTGCAGCGCGCCGTCGCGGAACGCTGGAAGGAAGTGACGGGCAACGTGCTGACGCAAGCATGGGGACTCACCGAGACGTCGCCCGCGGCGTGCATCAACCGGCCCGGCGACGACTTCAACGGCAGCATCGGCCTGCCGATTTCGTCGACCGTGATCACGATTCGCGACGACGATGGCAACGCTCTGGCGTTGGGGCAATCCGGCGAGATCTGCGTCGAAGGCCCGCAGGTGATGCGGGGTTACTGGAACCGAGCCGACGAGACGGAAAAGGTGATGTTGCCGGGGCAGGTACTGCGCACCGGCGACATCGGCTACATCGACCCGCAGGGCTTCGTGTTCATCGAAGACCGCAAGAAGGACATGATCCTGGTGTCGGGCTTCAACGTGTACCCGAACGAAGTGGAAGGCGTGGCCGTGACGTGCCCGGGCGTGGTCGAGGTGGCTGCCGTGGCGCAGCCTGATGAGCGCGCGGGCGAAGTGGTCGCGCTGTTCGTGGTGCGCAGCGATCCGTCACTGACCGAAGAAGCCGTGATTGAACATTGCCGCAAGGAACTGACGGGCTACAAGGTCCCGAAGCGCATCTACTTCCGCGACGAGCTGCCGAAGACGAACGTTGGCAAGATCCTGCGGCGTGAACTCAAGGATTCACTGAAACCAAGGACGGAAACCGTCGCGGCGCGTCCCGCCGTGGAGGTACATCATTAGACGACCGCAGCGAGACGGACTGGCACTGTAGTTCGCCAGCGAAGCGCCCCTTAACTGGAGCCGCGGCGGCAGGGTTCGCTTCGCAGCCTCTGTCGCACAGGACCTGCAAACGGAGTACGGTTTGGCCTCTGCGGTCGCCTTCGGCAACAAGCACAGCCCCTGCAATTGACGACAAGGAGTGTTGTCACCATGTCTGTTTCCGTTCATCCATCTCGACGGTTGGCCGCATGCATCGCGCTCGCCGTCCTGTCGTCACTTCTCGCCTTCAGCGGCCGTGCCGCATCTCCAGGCGGTTCCAGCGCCGCAACCATCGAGGCTGCCGCGACGCGCCCCAACGTGGTGATCGTGCTGGCGGATGACCTCGACACGCATTCCCTGGCACGCATGGTCAACCTGGGGCTCATGCCCAGGCTGAAAACGTCGGTGATCGATAGCGGGACACAGTTCAGCAATTCATTCGTGACAACCTCGTGGTGCTGCCCATCCCGGGCCACGCTGCTGACGGGACTTTACTCCCACAATCACAATGTGTTGACGAACAGCCGGCCACTCGGCGGCGTGCATCGCTTCGACGATTCCTCGAGTCTTGCAACGTGGCTGCAGCGAAGCGGGTACCGGACCGGACTGGTCGGCAAGTACTTTAATAATTACGGCAGCAACAACGACCCGACCACGCCCGTCGACGATCCGCGCTACGTGCCGCCGGGTTGGACCGACTGGCAGGGACTCATGGACGATGCGAGCGACGGGCTGCGCGCGTTCCAGATGTTCAATTACACGATCAACGACAACGGCCGGCTGGTCAGGCACGGCACGGCGGCCCTTGACTACCAGACGGACGTGATCGCGCGCCGCGCGCAGCAGTTCATCGTCGAATCCGACGCCATCGATGATTCGCGCCCATTTTTCCTGCTGGTGGCGCCGACGGCACCGCACCTGGAACAACCCAGCCCCGTCATGACCGGGTGCACAGACTCAAACTGGAGCGAATCGATCCGACCGGCCCCACGACACATCGGCTCCCTGCCGGACACCGTGCAGTTGCCGCAGACGGCCAACTTCAACGAAGCCGACGTGGGCGACAAGCCCAGTTGGTTCCAGCAGGTGCCGTCGCTGACCACACGCGACGTTGGCTGCCTGAAGCGACAGTACCGCGACCGGCTCACGTCCCTGCGTGCGGTCGACGATCTGGTCGGCCGCCTGATCGACACGCTGCAGGCCAAGGCAGAGCTTGGCAGCACCGTGCTCATTTTCACCTCTGACAATGGCTTCTTTTACGGCAATCACCGCCTGACCGACAAAGTGCTGGGATACGAGGAGTCCATCCGCGTCCCGCTTTACATCCGCGCACCGGGATTTCCTGCACAGGTCACGACGCGCACCGCGCTGAACAACGACCTGGCCCCGACAGTGGCGGCATTGGCCGGTATCACGCCCGGGTTGAGCGTCGACGGCCGCTCATTGGTGCCGGTGTTACGGAACCGTTGGGAGGCCAACTGGCGCAAGCGCTTCCTGGTCGAGTACCTCGGTACCGTCGAGACCCAGACGGTTCCCCCTAAAGTGCCCTTCAGCGCCGTGCGCTCGACCGAACTGAGCCAGGCGACGCCCCCACACCAGATTTTCGTGCAGTGGCAAGACGGGCTTGGCAGCCAGGAGTTCTACAACCTGCCAACGGATCGTTACCAGGTGGCCAGCCAGCACAACAACCCCGACTGGACCAGCGTGCGCAACACGATGGCGGGATGGCTGACCCAGCTCCGCAGCTGTCGGAACGGAAGTTGCCAGCGGCTGGAGAATCAATGAGCGAGCGTCCTGCAGGCGCCTCTGTCGACGATGGCCAAGGCGTCGTCGATCCGGAGCTTTCCCGTTGATTACACCTTTTTCTTGTTGCGGCGCGACTTCACCGACGCCGCTGCCGCCATCGAGTGCTGCGCCACGTAGTGCGCAGCCACGTCGTCGCCCGCGCTCGCGGCGCGGTGGATGCCTTCGATGATCATCTTCTCGGCGCGATCAGTCCCGACCCAGTTCACGATCGTGACCCACTTGCCCTTCTCCAGGTCCTTGTAGTGCTGGAAAAAGTGCGCGATCTGGTCGACGAGCGTGACGGGCAAATCCTTGTACGACTTCACTCCCGAGTAGAACGGGTGCAGTTTGTCCACGGGCACGGCGATGATCTTCTCGTCATCGCCGGCTTCGTCCTTCATCAGCAGCGCACCGACGGGACGCACCCGCACGATCGCGCCAGCCACGATGGGACTGGGCACCACGACGATCACGTCGACAGGATCACCATCACCCGACAGCGTGTGCGGCACGAAGCCGTAGTTGCCAGGATAGAACATCGCCGTGTTGAGGAAGCGGTCGACCCGCAGCGCGCCCGACTCTTTGTCGAGCTCGTACTTCACGGGCACACCGCCCTGCGGGATCTCGATCAGCACATTGATGTCGCTGGGCGGATCCGCGCCGATGCTGATCTTGTTGATGTCCATAAAAAGGGGTTGGGGGTTGGGGGTTAGTCGGAAGGGAAGGACAGGAAGGACAGGAAGGACAGGAAGGACAGGAAGGTAAGTTCGGATTCTGTTCCGACTAACCCCTAACCCCTATCCCCTAACCCCTTTCCTGATGGTACTGCGGCGACAGCTCGTGCACAGCCTCGATCATCGCGAGCGCATGTTCGGGCTTCACCTCCGGGTGGATGCCGTGGCCCAGGTTAAACACGTGGCCCGAGCCCTTGCCGTAGCTCGCCAGCACCAGGCCGACCTGTTCGCGAATTCGCTCCGGTGGCGCATACAGCACGCTCGGATCCAGGTTGCCTTGCAGCGCCACCTTGTCCTGCACGGCCTTGCGGGCATCGCCCAGGTCGGTCATCCAGTCGACGCCGAGGGCGTCGCAACCCGTCGCGGCCATCTCCGGCAGCCAGGCGCCGCCGCCCTTCGTGTAAAGGATGACTGGCACGCGACGATCATCGGCCTCACGCGTCAGGCCGTCGACGATTCGCTGCATGTAGCGCAACGAAAACTCCCTGTAGTCGGCGGGCGTCAGCGCGCCGCCCCACGTGTCGAACACCATCACGGCCTGCGCGCCCGCGGCAACCTGACCGTTGAGGTACGCGATCGTTGCGCGTGTGATCACGTCGAGCAGCCGGTGCAGCTGCTTCGGCGCCCCGTACAGCATGCCCTTGATGTGCTCGAAATTCTTGCTGCTGCCGCCCTCCACCATGTAGGTGCCGACCGTCCACGGGCTGCCCGCAAACCCGATCAACGGCACCCGCCCGGCGAGTTCGCGCCGGATGGTGCGCACGGCGTCCATCACGTAACGCAATTCGCCCTCCGGGTCCGGAACTGGCAGTTGGTCGATGTCGGCCGACGAGCGCACCGGCCGCGCAATCTTCGGGCCTTCGCCCGTCTCGAACGACAGACCGACATTCATCGCGTGCGGCACGGTCAGGATGTCGGAGAACAGGATTGCGGCGTCGAGACGGTAGCGCTCCAGTGGCTGCAACGTGACTTCGCAGGCCAGCTCGGGGTTCATGCACAGCTGCAGGAAGCTGCCAGCCTTCGCCCGAGTTGCACGGTACTCCGGCAGGTAGCGCCCGGCCTGTCGCATCATCCAGAGCGGTGTGCGCGGAGTCGGCTGGCGCAGCAGCGCGCGCAACAGCAGGTCGTTCTGCAAGGTCGCGCTCATGCCTGGGCTCCCGCGAAAAATTGCGCAATGGTGGACTGGATGGCTGCGGCCGCGGCACGCGGATCGGCGGCATCGCGTATGGGCCGGCCCACGACGATGTAGTCCGCACCGTTCGCAAAGGCCTGCGCCACGTCGACCGTACGCTTCTGGTCGTCGACCGGCTTGTTCTCGACCGGACGGATGCCGGGCGTGACAACCAGCAGCTTGTGATCGATGAACTCACGCAGCATTGGTGCTTCCAGTCCCGACGACACGACGCCATCGCAACCCGCCTCGAGCGCGCGGCGTGCGCGCGAGACGACCAGCTTCTCGACGTCGACCGTGAAGCCGAGGTCGTCGAGATCGCCTCGGTCCAGGCTGGTGAGCACCGTCACCGCAAGAATCTTGACGTCCCCTTTCGCGGCTGCCGCTGCCTCCATGATCGACTGGTTGCCGTGAATCGTCGCAAACGCGACGCCGCGGTTGCGCAGCTGCTTGACCGCGGCGGCGACCGTCGCGGGCACGTCGAAGAACTTGAGGTCGACGAACACTTTCTTGCCACGCGCGACCATCCAGTCGAGCAGTTCGAAATAGCCGCCCGACATGAACAGTTCCAGGCCGATCTTGTGAAAGACGACGGAATCGCCGAGCTGCTCGACGAGCTGGCGTGCCGCGTGCGGGTCGGCAACGTCCATGGCGAAGATCAGGCGTTCGCGACTGGGAATCGGCTTGGGCGCAAACGGCATGAGACAGCCTGGTGACGGGGAAATCAGCCGCGAATGATAACCGACCGGGACCAGACAGACCGCCGGCGAGCCCTAAGGGGATCTACAGCTGCACCAGGCCTGTGATGCATGTGACCGACGTGCCACCGACCCAGGTCGCGCCCGCGGGGTCGCGCTCGACGTAGACGCGGCCATGGCGTGCCAGTGCGGTGCCCTGCGCCGCAACATATCGCGGCGGTGCCAGCCCGGCCGGGATCAACCACTGCCCGAGAGCAGCATTGAGGCTCCCGGTCACGGGATCCTCGACCAATCCGGGTCCACCCGGAAAGAAGGCCCGGACCTCGTAGTCTGCCGCGGCGTGGCCCGGCGGATGCGGTGCCGCGACGCCGATGAAAGCGCCCGCCAGCCTCTGGCGGTCGGGCTCCAGCCGAAGCACTTGCTCGGCTGATCGCAGCAGCAGGGACTGCCAGGGCGGGCCGTTGTCGCACCACGCGTGCGCCACGATGTCTGCCCGAGTGAGCCGCAGTCCGCGGACCAGCCGCTCGACGTCCGACTCGTCGAGAGGCCCGCCCCGCCGCAGCGGGGGCGCGGCGAATGCCAACCGGTCGCCTTCACGTCGCACCCGGACCAGTCCTGCCCCGCATTCCTGCACGACATGCTCGCCCCGCGGTGTGCCCCCTGCCTCGAGCCACGCGTGACAGCTGCCGAGCGTCGGGTGACCGGCAAAAGGCAACTCCGTGCCGGGACAGAAGATGCGCAGCCGGTAGTCGGCCTCGGGGTGCGTGGGCGGCAGGACGAAGGTCGCCTCGGACAGGTTCGTCCAATCCGTGAACTGCTGCATTGTCGCCGTGTCGAGTCCCTGGCCATCGAGGACAACGGCCACAGGATTGCCGCGATAAGGCGTCGCGGTGAAGACGTCGACCTGGGTAAAACGACGTGGCACGGGCAGCTCGCGTCAGGTGCGCTCGGCCGGATTGAACAGCCGCCTGTGCTCGAGGATCGCATAGCGGTCAGTCATACCCGCGATGTAATCGGCCACGGCGCGGGCGCGCCCCGGATCGCCATCGAGTTCCTCGAGCCGACGCGCAGCTTCTTGGTGCTCGGTCGGCATCAAGTGGGTTTCGCCGAACATGACGCCGAACAGGTCGCGCACCACCCGCTGGGCCTTGGTCGTCATGCGCAGCACGCGGTAGTGCTTGTAGAGATGCTCACGCAGGTACCGCTTCAGTTCCAGATGCTCCTCGCGCACGGATTCGCTGAATGCCAGCAGCGGCGTGGAGAGTGCCCGGACATCCGCCACTGACTTTGGCGCCGCCTGCGCGAGCGACGCGACAGAAGCATCGACCAGGTCGTTGACCGTGTAATCGATCATGCGCCGCACCACCTCGTGCACGAGGCGCCTTTCGCCGAGCTGGGGATAGTGCGCACGGACCAGCTCGTGCTGGCGGCCGAACATGCGGCACTGGCAGAGGTCTTCGATAGTAATCAGGCCAGCGCGAATGCCGTCGTCCACGTCGTGGTTGTTGTAGGCGACTTCGTCAGCCAGGTTCGCGAGCTGCGCCTCGAGGCTGGGCTGCTTGCGCTCCAGGAAACGCTGGCCCAGTTCGCCGAGCTTGCGCGCGTTGGCCGGCGAGCAATGCTTGAGGATGCCTTCGCGAACCTCGAACGTGAGGTTCAGGCCCGCGAACTCCGCATAACGTTCCTCGAGTTCGTCGACGACCCGCAGCGACTGCAGGTTGTGCTCGAAGCCGCCGTATTCGCGCATGCAATCGTTCAGCGCGTCCTGGCCAGCGTGGCCGAACGGCGTGTGGCCCAGGTCGTGTGCCAGGCAGATCGCCTCGGCCAGCGGCTCGTTGAGGCGGAGCGTGCGTGCAACGCTGCGCGCGATCTGCGCCACCTCGAGCGAATGCGTCAGGCGCGTGCGATACAGGTCGCCTTCGTGATTGACGAACACCTGGGTTTTGTAGACGAGGCGTCGAAAGGCGGTGGAATGCACGATCCGATCGCGGTCGCGCTGGTATTCGGTGCGATGTCGCGGGGGTGCCTCGGGCACTCGGCGACCACGCGTTTCCGCTGAATGCTGCGCATACGGCTCGAGGATCGTGTTGTCGCCCTGGCCGGACAAATGTGCGACCTGTTCGTGCGTCATGCCGCAGCTCCTTCGAAATGAGCGTGCAAAGTGTCCTGCAGCGCGGCGGCGGGATAGTCGCCCGTCACCAGGCCTGCCCCGAGCTTGCGCAGCAGCACCAGCCGGATGCGACCTTGCAGCACTTTCTTATCCATGCCCATGAGCTCCAGCGCGCGCGCCGCACCGATCGCCGGTGCCGCAACGGGCAAGCCTGCGCGTTGCAGCAAGGTAGCGACGCGTGCGACGTGGTCGCTGGTCAGATGCCCCACGCGCCGTGACATGTCCGCGGCGATCAGCATGCCAACGGCGACCGCCTCGCCGTGCAGCCACTCGCCATAACCCGTCGCGTTTTCGATCGCATGGCCGAACGTATGCCCCAGGTTGAGCAATGCGCGCTGCCCGTGCTCACGCTCGTCCGCCGCGACAATTCGCGCCTTGATTTCGCACGAACGCCGCACTGCGTACGCCAGTGCGTCGACGTCGAGCGCGAGCAGCTTCCCGACGTGGGTTTCGATCCAGTCGAGGAAACCCGCGTCATCGATGAGACCGTACTTGATCACCTCGGCGAGGCCCGCGCGCAATTCCCTGGGCGGCAGCGTGCGCAACGTGCCGAGGTCCGCGATAACCGCGCGCGGCTGGTGGAATGCGCCGATCAGGTTCTTGCCACCGGGGTGGTTGACTCCGGTCTTGCCGCCCACCGCTGAATCGACCTGCGCCAGCAGCGTCGTCGGTACCTGCACGAAATCGACGCCACGCTGGTAACACGCCGCGGCGAACCCGGCCATGTCGCCGATCACCCCACCGCCGAGCGCCACGACGCACGCGTCCCGGTTCAGTCGCGCGGCGACGAGCGCATCGAACACCTGGCCGAGCACACCCAGCGTCTTGTGCTGCTCGCCATCAGGCAATAGCACCGAGCGCACGCGCTTGTGCGCAAGGCCCGCCACGAGCGTGCCTGCATGGAGCGGTGCGACGATTTCGTTGGTCACGATCAACACATCGCGCGCCGTGATGTGTTGCGAGAGCAGCACTGAATCGTCGAGCAGACCCGTTCCGATCAGGATCGGGTAGCTGCGTTCGCCGAGGTCGATGTGCACGGTAACTGGAGCCGCAGCGGTCATGACGCGTCCGGTTCCAAGCCGAGTTCGCGGCAGATATGGTCGACGACGGTCTTCACCTTGCGGCCGTCCGTGTCGACCGTGATATCGGCCACCTCGAGGTACAGCGGCGAACGCTGGTCGTACAGGCGTCGGAGCGTGCCACTGGGGTCGTCGTTGTTGAGCAGGGGCCGGTCATTGCTGCGCCGGGTGCGGGCGAGTTGCTGTTCCACGGAGGTTCGAAGATACACGACGCGACCGCGTGCGCGCAGGCGCTCGCGCGTACCGGCATCGAGGACGGCGCCTCCGCCGGTGGCCAGCAGGAGCCCGTCACGGTGTGTCAGGGCGTCGATGACGTCGGCTTCGCGCTGGCGAAATCCCGCCTCGCCTTCCCGCTCGAAAATGTAAGAGACGTCGACCCCGGTGCGGGCCTCGATTTCCTCGTCGCTGTCGACGAAGTCGAGGCCGAGGCGCTGCGCGAGTTGCCGACCGACCGCACTCTTGCCCGATCCCATCGGGCCCACCAGGAAGACGTTCATCGGCGGCGCGTGCCCATCGGCGGTTACCGGTCCCCAAAAGAACAGCGGCCGCAGGATCGCTGCGGCCGCTCATTCTCGCACCGGAAACGGCGTGCGTCAGTAGATCTCGGCGCCCTCGCGCAGGATCTTCGGCGTCACGAAGATCAGCAGTTCGTCCTTGTTGTCAGTCTTGCCCTTGCTGCGGAACAGCACGCCGAGGCCCGGAACGTCACCGAGGAACGGCACCTTGTTGACCGTGTCGCGGCGTTCGGTCTCAAGGATGCCGCCGAGCACGACCGTCTGGCCGTCATTGACGAGGACCTGCGTAGTGATCTCGCGCGTGTCGATGCTGGGCACGAAGCCACCGGTGGCGCTCGGCAGGACCTGGCCAATGCTGTCCTTCGAGACGGTCAGGTCGAGGATGATGCGGTCGTCCGGCGTAATCTGCGGCGTGACCTTGAGCGCCAGCACGGCTTTCTTGAACTGCGTCGTGGTGGCGCCACTCGAGGACGATTCCTGGTACGGGATCTCGGTGCCCTGCTCGATGATCGCTTCCTTGCCGTTCGCCGTGATCACGCGTGGCGCAGAGACGACTTCGCCGCGACCTTCGCGCTGTGCAGCCGTAATCTCGAGATCGACTACATAGTTTGAATCGAGCAACGTCATCGCAAGCCGGCCGGCCGGGTTCGCAATCGGCAGGTTGACCATGTAACGGTCGTTGACCGGGGGTGTCGTTACCGTGTTGCCGTTCAGGTTTCCAGGGTTGCCCGGCGCGATGATCGGCCCGGTGCCATCAGCCGTGTCGAGGCCCTGCGCTCCTGCGTAGAGGAGCCCGTCGCCATTGGCGCCGACCCAGGCGCCGCCGAAGCGCACGCCCAGCTCGCGGCTGAAGTCGTCATTGACGATCACGATGCGGGCTTCAATCAACACCTGCTTGACCGGGATGTCCAGCGTCTGCACCAGGCGACGGATGTCCGCGAGACGGTCGGCCGTGTCCTGCAGCAGCAGCGTGTTGGTGCGCTCGTCGATCGCGACGTTGCCACGGTCGGACAGCAGCGAGTTGCCCCTGCCCTGGGCCTTGATCAACGTCGCGAGGTCGGACGCCTTCGCGTAGTTGACCTGCAGGTACTCGGTGCGCACCGGCGACAGCTCGACCACCGATTTCTGCGACTCGAGCAGCTGCTTCTCGCGCGCAGCCAGCTCTTCGGCCGGTGCCACATAAATCACGTTGCCTTCCTGGCGCTTGTCGAGGCCCTTGGTGCGCATGACGATGTCGAGCGCCTGGTCCCAGGGCACGTTCTGCAGGCGCAACGTGACGTTGCCCTGCACCGTGTCGCTGACGACGATGTTCTGGCCGCTGGTCTCGGCGAGCAGCTGCAGCACGGCACGGGTTTCGATGTCCTGGAAGTTGAGCGTCAGGCGCTCGCCCTTGTATTCCTTCTTGCCTGGATCGGCCACAACAGCGGCCTTCGCCCTGGGCCGCAGTTCGAGCACGTAGTCGCGATCGCTCTGGTAGCCCAGCTGCTCGTAATCGCCGGTTGCGGCGACGACGATGCGCGCGCCATTGGGCGTGCTGGAGACGTCGAACGAGCTGACCGGCGTGGCAAAATCGACTACGTCATAGCGGCGCGCGGCATCGGCGGCAACACCGGTGCGCGGGAAGTCGACGACGAGGCGACCGCCTTCCTGCTTGAGGCTGGCCTGCACGCCCGGGTCGTTGGTCCGGACCATGATGCGGCCAGCTCCGTCGGAGCCGCGGCGGAAGTCCACCTTGTCGATCGTCATGGCGCCGCGCACAGGGGCTGCTCCGCCGGTCGTCACGGCCGTGCCCGTCGTGGCATTGGCGACGGCACGCCCGATCGAGACGTAGACATTGTTGCCGTCGGTGCGAGTCGAATACGGCTGCAGCGAGTCGAGGTTGAAGACGACGCGGGTGCGGCCTGAGGCTTCGGCCGCGACGATCGAATCTACGCCGTTCGCTTTCACGTCGATGCGGCGTGACTCGAGCGCCACCGACGTGCCGGGCAGGTCGATCGCCAGGCGTGCCGGGTTATCGATGGTGAAGGCCACTGGCTGTGGCGCCGGGCCGTCCAGCACGAGCTTGACCTCCAGCTGGTTGCCGGGCTGGGGTTGCAGCTCGACGTTGGTAAGCCGTGTGGCCGCCTGCGCGAGCGCGGTCGGCGCGGCGAATGCGAGTGCCCCGGCCAACGCGACGAGCGCCGCGGCGCGGAAGGGCCGATGAGTGCGGCCAGCCTCCGGGCGGCGAAGGTTCACGTGCGACGATGCAGCGGTCATTCTCGAATCTCCTTGCAGATCATTCGCTCAGCGCCAGTGCGGCGGGGCGCTCGACGAAGCCACCCATCCCGTCAGGAACGATCTCGGTTAGCGAGATCCTGCCTTCTTCGATGCCCGTAATGCGGCCATCGCTCTGTCCCAAATGGTTGCCGGCCAGCACCCGGTGCACGAGGCCGTCCTTCGTCTGGACCAGCCCGAACAACCTGCCCTTGAGGTTGACGGTGCCGACCATGCGCAGCGTGTCGAGCGAAAACTGCTCGAGGAACTCGCGCGGGCGGTTCTGGTCGGGCCGGACCGCGCCCGGCGCGTTCGCGTTGGCCGAAAGGCCCGGCTCGAACGGCGCGCGCTGGTCGGCGGCCGCGTAACTGAACGTCTCGTACGGCTTTACCTCGGGCAGCGGCTCGATGCCGGTCCCGGGGGCCGATTTGACCTCGTCGACCTTGGTCTGCAGTTCGTCCATGTCGTTGCCGCAGCCTGCGAGCAGCACGATGGCCGTGCCGAGCAGTGCGGCGCGCGTGACGGACGAGCGTGGCTTCACGGTAGTGCGCATGCTCAAGCCTCGCCCGCGGGCTTGTTCTTGCCCTTGCGGTCCTTCTTGGTCTTGCCTTTCTCCGGAGTGGTCTGTTCTTCGTCGTCGAGATACCGGTACGTCTTGGCAGTGACGTCGAGCGTCAGCTCGCTGGCCTCTGTGAAGTTAGCCTTGGCGCTGACAGGCGTGATCTCGATGTCGTGCAGCGTCACGATGCGGGGCAGCGCCGCGATGCCGCTCGCGAACTTGCCCATCTCGTGATACCCGCCCGTCAGGCGGATCTTGATCGGCAGCTCAGCGTAGAAGTCTTTCGTGTTCTCGGCCTGCGGCTGGAACAGCTTTTCTTCCAGACCGGCCGCGAGGCCTGTCTGCGAGATGTCGACGAGCAGGTTCGGTACCTCGGTCTTGTTCGGCAGCTGGCGCAGCATCGCGCCGAACGATTTTTCCATTTCGGCGAGCTGCTGGCGGTAAGCCTCCAGGTTCGCAGCGCGGCGGGCCTTGACGGAGAGCGACTCCATCAGCTGGATCTCTTTCTCGCGTTCCTCGAGCAGGATCGGGCGCTGCTCTTTCCACACGAAATAGTAGTAGCCGCCGGCCGTGACGAGCATGAACAGCAGCGCGACGGCGGCAATGCGCGCGGCCACGGGCCAGCGGCCAGGGTCGTTCGGATCGAGATTGCGCAGCTGGTCGATCAGTTTCTGCAGCTGGTTCATTTTGCTGCCACCTTGTTATCGGCGTTGCCCGCCGACGTGTCCGCTGCAGCTTCTTCGTCCGTGGCCTGGCGCCGCTGGTTGGCGAAGAGCGTGAACGTGGCGCCGCCGCTGGCGTCCTTGGTGCGCGTCTCGACGATCTGCAGCGCTGGGTCGGCGAGCCACTGCGACGCCTCGATGTTGCGCATGAACGAAGACACTCGCGTGCTCGACTGGGCGATGCCCCGCACTTCGAACCGTGTGCCAGTCTGCTTCAAGTAGGTGAGGTAGACGCCCTCCGGCATGATCCGCACGATGTCGTCGAACACGTGGACGATCTCGGGGCGGCTGCGCTGCAGCCTCTCGATGATTTCCATGCGCGCGAGCAGCCGCTGCTTCTGGCTGTCGAGGCCGTTGATTTCCTCGATCTGCTTGTCGAGCTGGGCAATCTCCCGCGTGAGGAAGTCGTTGCGGTCGCGCTGGTTCTGGATCGACGAACTGAACTGCCACTGGCCCAGCAGCATGACCAGCCCCGCCGTGGCCGCAGCGGCGCCCAGTGACAGGAAAAACTCCTGGCGCTTGCGCTTGCGCTCGGCTTCACGCCAGGGCAGCAGGTTGATTCTTGGCATATCAGTCGAAGCTCCTGAGCGCGAGGCCGCAAGCCGTGAGCAGGGCCGTTGCGTCCTTCTTCACTCCCTGCGCCAGCGCACGGGTTGAAATCTTCATCTGGCCGAGCGGATCGCCGCGTTCCGCTGGTATGCCCACGCGGCTTGCGATGACGTCTGCCACGCCGGGAATGTTGGCGCAGCCGCCACAGATCAGGATCTTCTCGGGCTGCTCGCGCCCGGCGCCGGCCGCCAGGTAGAACTGCAGCGAGCGGCTCACCTGCTGGCACATGTCGTCGATGAACGGATCCAGCACTTCAGCCTGGTAGTTGGCCGGCAAGCCGCCCTCCTTCTTGGCGCGACCGGCCTCCTCCATCGAGAGGCCGTACGTGCGCATGATCTCTTCGGTGAGTTGCTGGCCGCCGAAGGAGAAGTCGCGCGTGTAGGCAACCTTGGTGTCGCGCAACACGGAAAACGTGGTGCTGCTGGCGCCGAAGTCGACCACGGCGATGTTGCGGTCCATGCCGCCATCCGGCATCTGGTGCGTGAGCAGGCGGCACGCGTTTTCGAGCGCGAACGCCTCGACGTCGACGATGCGCGCCGTGAGGCCTGCTGCCTGCACGGCCGCCTGGCGCTGCTCGACGTTCTCGGAGCGGGTTGCGACCAGCAGCACGTCGAGCATCTCCGGGTCTTTTTCCGACGGGCCGATCACTTCGAAATCGAAGCTGACTTCTTCCATCGGGAACGGGATGTACTGGTCGGCCTGCATCTCGACCTGCGACTCGAGTTCGTTGTCGCGCAGGTTGCGCGGCATCTGGATCACCTTGGTGATCGCAGCATCGCCGCTGACGGCCACGGCGCATTCCTTGCTGCGCGCGCCGGCGCGCTTGACTGCACGGCGCACTGCCTCGCCCACGGCATTGGCATCGACGATCGCCTTCTCGTTGATCGCATTCGGTGGCGTCGGCTCGGCGGAATACGATTCGACCCGATACGAGTCGCCGCTGCGCGTCAGTTCGATCAACTTGATCGATGACGTCGTGATGTCGAGTCCGATGACCGGTCGGAACCTGCGCTGAAGCAGCACGGTTGATCCTTCTAGTTCAAGAGGTTGCGCCGCGATTGTGTGGCAGTTTCAAGGCCCCCGCGCCACTATATATCAGGCTTGAACCTAATAGAATTGTGCGGGACCTAGCAAAAACCAACATCCGCGTCGCTCCCAGAGGGCGTGGTGGTGAAAAACGGTCAACCGTCCTCAATGGGTTAGCGCGCGGCGTCGGCCGGTCGCGGCTGGGGCGTGACGATCCGGAATGGAGGCACGAACATGACGTCCTGATGCCTGGGTCATCCCGACCGGTAGCCCCGCCGCCTTAGGGGTGCCCCCTTTAGGCCAGTGGCTTTGCGCCCCCGCCTTTCGACAGGTTTGCCTTTGAGTCGGCAGCTACTATGCACAGGGCGTCAGTGCGCAGCAAGGAACGGTTCGCAGTTTTCGCAATGGATCGCAATGTCATGATGAGAATCCTCAAAGCCCTGCTCGCTGCCGCCCTGACGCTGCCAGTGCTGGTCTGCATGGGTTTTGCAGGCGCCTACCAGTACCTGGCACCGGAGATTCCGCAGGCAGCGTCGCTGCGTGACGTAAAGACCCAGTTGCCGCTCCGGGTTTATTCGCATGACGGCAAGCTCATTGCACAGATCGGCGAGCAGCGCCGCATCCCGGTCGTATTCGCAGAGATCCCCGCCGTCATCATCGACGCATTCCTCGCGGCAGAGGACGCCCGCTTTTACGAGCATCCCGGCGTTGACTGGCAAAGCCTCGTGCGCGCGCTACTGGCGAACGTCAGCTCCGGCAGCGTCCGCGAAGGTGGTGGCACGATCACGATGCAGCTCGCACGCAACACCGTGCTGACGTCGGAAAGAACCGTGCGACGCAAGCTCAAGGAAGTGTTTCTCGCGATGCGGCTGGAGCGCGAATTCTCGAAGCAGGAGATTCTCACGCTGTATTTGAACCGTATTTTCCTGGGGCAGCGCGCGTACGGGATCGGAGCCGCCGCGGAAGTCTATTTCGACAAGAACGTAAGGGATTTGACCATGGCCGAGGCTGCGCTGATCGCCGGCCTGCCCCGCTCGCCATCGCTCGACAACCCGGTGGCCAGCGTCATTCGCGCTCATGATCGTCGCGCCTATGTGCTGCGGCGCATGCTCGAGCTCGGCAAGATCGACCAGGCACAGCACGACGCGGCGCTCGACGAGCCCCTCTCCAACCGCATGCACGGGCCGATCATCGAGCTCGACGCGCCGTACGTGGCGGAGATGGTTCGTGCCGAAATGGTGCAGCAACATGGCGCAGATGCGCTGACCGCCGGCTACAAGGTCTATACGACCATTGACAGCCGCCTGCAGCAGGCGGCCAACGCTGCCACGTGGCGGACGATGCTCGAGTATGAGCGCAGGCACGGTTATCGCGGACCGGTCGAGCGCATGGACGCGAGCCAGTTCGGCGACCCCACTGCGCTGGGACTCGTCTTCAAGCGCACCCCGAGGCGCGGTAGCCTGCTGCCGGCCGTCACGACAAGGGTGGCGGAGCGCGATGCGGGCTTCCTGTTGCGCAACGGCTCGGCAGTGACGGTCGAGTGGGAAGGCTTGTCCTGGGCGCGGCCCGTCATCGATCCGCTCAAGGACGCCATGGGCCCGTCGCCCAAGAACGCGCGCGAAGTCGTCGGGGTCGGCGACGTGGTGTACCTGGAGCCGCTGCCCGAGGGCAAGTATCGACTCGGACAATTGCCGGCCGTCGGTGGCGCACTGGTCGCGCTCGATCCTAACGATGGTGCGATCGTGTCGCTGGTGGGAGGTTTCGATTTCGGGTCGAGCAAATACAACCGGGTGACGCAGGCCCAGCGACAGCCGGGCTCGGCCTTCAAGCCATTCCTGTATTCCGCGGCGCTCGAGCGGGGCTTCACACCCGCGACGCTGGTGAACGACGCGCCGATCGTGCTGCCCGGCGGCGGTGGCGCCGATGGGGACGAGGAATGGCGGCCCCAGAACATCACGCGCAAGTTCTACGGGCCCACGCCGATGCGCGAAGGCCTCGTGCGGTCGCGCAACCTGGTGTCGGTCCGCCTGTTGCGCGGAGCAGGCATCGGCTTCGCGATCCGCCACATGGCTCACTTCGGCTTCGGCGCCACGGCGCTGCCGGCCAACCTTACGCTCGCGCTCGGCACGGGCCAGGTCACGCCGTTGGAAATGGCGCGCGGGTTTGCGGTGTTCGCGAATGGCGGGGCACTGGTCACGCCCTACTTCATCCAGACGGTGGAGGACTCGACCGGCGCCAGGTTGTTCGAGGCCAAACCCGCTGTGGCGTGCACGACGTGTGCATTCGATGGTGCGGGGGATGCCGGGGTGCCAAGTGAGATTGCGGACAATGACCCAGGCTCCGTCGCCGTCACTGCGACCGCGGCGGCTCCCGACGGAGCGGCGCCGGCGGCTCCGCGCGCACCCCAGGTGATCAGCGCAGCGAATGCGTTCGTGATGACCGACATGCTGACCGACGTGATCCAGCGTGGCACCGCGCAACGGGCAGCCACGGCCCTCAAGCGCAAGGACATCGCGGGCAAGACCGGCACGACCAGCGACCGGCGCGACACGTGGTTCGTCGGCTTCAACGCCGACTACGCCGCGGCGGTCTGGATCGGCTTCGACCAGGAACGCTCGCTCGGTGAAAACGAGGAGGGCGGCAAGACCGCGTTGCCGATGTGGATTTCCTTCATGGAGGAAGCGCTGCGCGACAAGCCCGAACACCGCCAGCCCGAGCCGCCTGGCGTGGTGCGCATGTGGGTGTCACGCGAGGCTGGTTCACCGAGCCGCGCCGGGGCACCGGGCGCATTGTTCGAGGCATTCCTCGAGCAGTACGCGCCGCAGCCAGGCATGGGCGGCTTCGGCGACGAAGGCGTCGGGGCCGAGACAGTCGAATCCAATGCTGGAGACGATTCGATCTTCTGACAGCATTGTCCCGTCGCATGCCGTTGCCGGCCACCACTATTCGGTATGCTCACTACAGATGAGCCGCCAGAGACCCAATCCCCGCGCCGAGATGCTGCGGCTGGCCGTGGCCGAGGAAGCGGCGCGGATCATGGCTGAACAAGGCATCGATGATTTCCTGTTCGCCAAGCGCAAAGCCGCCGAGCGCCTCGGCGTGATCGACGCGTCGATCCTGCCGCGCAATACCGAGATCGAATCCGCATTGTTCGCCCGACGGCGCCTGTTCTCGGACGGACGGCACGAGCAGGCGCTGGCCGACCTGCGCCGGTCGGCGCTGGAAGCCATGCGGCTGATGGCGGATTTCGAACCACGGTTGGTCGGCCCGGTGCTCACTGGCGCGGCGTCGCCCCATTCAGACATCAACCTGCACCTGTTTTCCGAATCTGCCGAGGCGGTCTCGATCCGTTTGGAAGACCTTGGCGTGCCGCACGAAACGCTCGAGCGCCGGCTGCGGTTCGAGCGCGACCGCTCGGTGGGTTACCCGGCATTGCGTTTCGTGGCGGGGAAACAGGCCGTCGACGCAGTGGTGTTTCCACTCGATGGCATCCGGCAATCACCGAGCAGCCCCGTGGACGGCAAGCCGATGCGGCGGGCGACGGCAGCCGAGGTTGCGGCGCTGCTCCCGGTTCAGCGCTGAATTTGCGGCGGTCTGTCACGGAAGTTTTGGCGCTGGCCGGGGCGCCCCATCACTGGAATCAGAGACTCGCGGCGCGGGCTCAGGCCGATTTGAGTTCCTGTGCCGAAGTGGGCAGATAGTCGCTCAGCACCTCGACATGGCTGTGCACGAGATCCTTCGGCACCTCGTAGACGACGGCGGCCTTGGTCGCGTCCGAAAACTCTGCGCGCATCAGGCTGCGAAACGGCGCGCTGGCGACGACGATCAGCTGCTGGAACTGCCGGCTGCGCCGGTCCGCATCGAGGTTGGCCGCAATCGTCCGCGCAAAATTGCGCGCCTGCAGTTGCAGGCCGGGTGGGTACTGGCGCGCGTCCGGGTCCGCCAGGCGCGACACTTCCACCGGGCGACCCTTGAGCGACGTGATGTCGTAAAAAATCGCTTCAGCCTGGTCGGCCACGACGACGCGTATGCGGTTCATTGGAGTCTCCCTCGCCTGAATCGCTGACACAGTGCGCTCCATATGTCCCACGCGGTATTCGGAATACTGCCGAACCTGCGTCAGCGATGGACTACGAGCCGTGATCGCTGGCCTCGGTTGGCCCTGGCGGCAGACACACGCTAATTGCAGGCAGCCGATAATTGCAGGCAGCCGATCCGGAGCCTTTCCTCGAGCTTGGAAAGGCAGATACGCGCTCCAGGAAAGGCTCCGGATCGACTGCTTGCGACGGGCGGCGCCTGAGCTAGTTCGCGGGCTGCCCGCGAACGTCGCACGGCGCATGTAGCCGGTCATGACGGAATCGGATCCCCTCGACGGCAAACGCCATTGTCGAGGTCGACGCAATCCACGCCGTTCACGTTCCCTTCGCAGCGGCCCACACCGTCACGATGCGATTGGCTGCTGACGTCGGCTGGTGCTGGTCTGGTTCGACTCAATCCGCTGCATGCGCCGTGCGAGTTGACGGCGCTCGGGCCGGCAACTCGCTCAGGCGCCGCCGATCAAGCAGCCGATTCTGTACGTCTCCCGCGCCGCGTTTCTGCCTTTCCAAGGCGCGGGGGACGTACCGGATCGGCTGCCTGCATCAGGCGAGCGTGTCTGCCGACGTACCGGATCGACTGCCTGCACCTGGCGCGCGTAGCAACGAGGGAAGACTAGCCGCGCTTCTCGACTTCGACGTAATCCCGCTGCGTCGGCCCGGTGTAGAGCTGCCGCGGCCGGCCGATCTTCATCGCGGGATCACCAATCATTTCCTGCCAGTGCGCGACCCACCCCGCAGTGCGGGCGATCGCGAACATGACCGTGAACATCGAGCGCGGGATGCCGAGCGCGCTGTAGATCACGCCGGAATAAAAGTCGACGTTCGGGTAGAGCTTGCGGGCGATGAAGTATTCGTCCTTCAGCGCGATTTCCTCGAGGCGCAGCGCCAGTTCGAACAACGGGTTATCGTTCTGGCCGAGTCGTGAAAGCACCTTGTGGCACATCTCGCGGATGATTTTCGCGCGCGGGTCGAAGTTCTTGTACACGCGGTGGCCGAAGCCCATGAGCGGCGACCGGCTCTATATTGTGGCGAATAAAGACTACAAATCGCCCCACGAATTCCTGGAATGGAAGCCGGGCGGCGAACCGCGCCCGTTGTACATGCCAGTGGAATTTTCCGATTATAATGGCTCCGGGTTTTTCGATGGCTGCGTGGACGGAAAGTTGCTCTTTAACCTAAATGATTGCTGGCTGGCCGATCCATCCGGAAAAAAGCGCCCTTTCAAGCTGCCCTGCCGCCTGAACTTTTGCGATTCACCACCTATTAAGGGCTGGCGTCTTGTCAATAGTAAAAACGCCGGTGGCACGCAAAACAGCCAAGTGGCGCTGCTCTCGGAAGATTTCAAGCGCATCGTGCCGCTGACTAACTCGCGGGAGTCTTACAGCGCTCTATTTTTGCAGGCCAATGGCGTGTGGAAGCCGGAACCCTGATACAGCCTGCGCATGTTCCACCGAATCCAACCCGCTACCTGGCCTGCCATATCGCCATGCCATGCCGTGCCGTAATAGGTGCAGGCCTGTAAACAATTCCTCCGCTCAATTCCGCGCGTTTGATTTCCGGCATTGCTCCCACCCATTCACACCAATCCTTCCATCCTCTAATGGTGGATGCCACTCCCGGGCCAAAGCCAAACGCGGCTCTGGACCTTGGAGTGACCCTTGTATTGCTTTCAAGAACGCCGTCGATGGAATGCGCGAGACGCTTCCATCGGTCTCGTGGTTCGACGAGCAACTGACGGCCTTGAGCCTCCCGCATAATGGCGACGTGGACAGCCGCGTCACCCGGTCGTTGGGTGCCACGCCAGATTGGCGTGCACCTGACAGCCTGGACGAAGGAGAGCACGCGGTAGCGCGTCAGGTCGGCGCCGCGCACCGCGGTCTCGGTCGCGC
>JANNGT010000290.1:0-5672 GCA_031404015.1 Gammaproteobacteria bacterium
GGGCGAAACCAGCGCGGGCGCGGAGCCGAGCGGACCAACCCGGGCGCAACCAGGGCGGAACGAACGGGAGAATCGAGTGTCATTGGGTCTCGACCAGCTGGAACTCCGACTCGCTCACGAACTGCAGCAGGCGCTTCGAGACTTTCTTGTAATCGAGCGTGTCGTCGATGTGATCGCTGGCGGCAGCCTTGCGGATGTCGGTGCCCATCTCGAGGTCGATCACGACCTTCTGCTTGATCTTCCGTTCCCAGTCCCAGATGCCAATGATGCATTCGGCCGTGAGGCCCGTGAGGAAAATGTTGTCCATCGTTGCCGTCTGTTCGCTCGGAAGAGAAATTCGGATCGTCGCTCGTGTCGCTATCGTTGGCGCCGTCGCGCACGCTACACCCGGCCAGCGCTAAGCGGCGGGCGCTGGCGGTACCAGGTCTGTCATCGGCCACCGCGCACGCGCGCGGATCGAGAAATCGTCGCATTCGCCCGCGGCCAGCCGTAATTGCCCCAGCAACGCGATCATGGCCGCGTTGTCGGTACAGAACTCGGCACGAGGATAGACGACCCGGGCCCCATGACGCTCGCCCATCGCCACCATGCGGGCGCGCAGGCGACGGTTGGCGCCGACCCCGCCTGCGACGACCAGGGTTGTCGCACCAGTGGCTGCAAGCGCCCGCTGGCACTTGATGACGAGCGTGTCGACGACTGCCTCCTCAAACCCTCGCGCCGCATCCGCGCGCGCTTGCGGGCTCAACTCGCCGTGATTGCGCAGCGCGACGACGACCGCAGTCTTGAGTCCGCTGAACGAAAAATCCAGGCCGGGCCGATCGGTCAGGGGCCGCGGAAATTTGAAGACGCCCGCTTCGCCCTGCTCGGCCAGCCGTGCCAGTTGCGGACCGCCCGGGTAACCCAGACCAAGCAGCTTCGCCGTCTTGTCGAACGCTTCGCCCGCCGCGTCGTCGAGTGAGCTACCCAGCAATTCATAGCGCCCTACGCCTTCCACCCGGGCGAGCAGCGTGTGTCCGCCGGACACCAGCAGCGCGACGAACGGGAAGGTCGGGGGCGCCGGCTCGAGCAACGGCGCCAGCAGGTGCCCTTCCATATGGTGCACGCCGATGCAGGGCAGGTTCCAGGCGTAGGCCAGGCTGCGCGCGACCGCGGCCCCCACGAGGAGTGCCCCGACGAGTCCAGGACCACTGGTGTACGCAACGCCATCCAGGGACGCTCGTCCACCACTGTCCGCGACCGTTTTTTCGATGAGTGGCAATAACTTACGCAGGTGGTCCCGCGAGGCCAGCTCCGGCACGACGCCGCCGTAGGTCGCATGCAAGGCGACCTGGCTATGGAGTTCGTGCGCCAACAACCCCGCCTGGCCGTCGTACACGGCAGCGGCGGTCTCATCGCAGGATGTTTCTATGCCCAGAACCCGCATTTCGACTCGCTTTTGCAATTCTTCGCCGCGATCTCTAGAATTCGCGGTCCCCTGTCGGCCGTGTGCCCTTTTGGGCCCGGTCGGCTGCCGTCCAACAATGTAGCGATGACTTGCACCAGGCCACCGGCCGGCCAGTCGTTTTGACCGAGGTTTCGATGCCCAGCGTTCGCATCCGTGAAAACGAATACTTCGATGCCGCCCTGCGCCGCTTCAAGCGTGCGTGTGAAAAGGCCGGCGTGCTGACGGAACTTCGTCGCCGCGAATTCTACGAGAAGCCGACCCAGGAGCGTAAGCGCAAGAAGGCGGCCGCCGTGAAGCGCCACCAGAAGCGCAGCACGCGCGATTTCACCGCGGCGCCGCGCGTCCGCAATTTCTGACGATTCGGCCGCTCGAATCGACCGCGACGCTGCGGTCATTCGGGCCCAACCCAGCGGCACGAGCACGATGACCACTGTCTCCCTCAAGGAGCGGATCACCGAGGACATGAAGTCCGCGATGCGTGCCGGCGAAAAAGAACGCCTCGGCACGATCCGCATGCTGCAGGCGGCGATCAAACAGCGCGAAGTGGACGAGCGCGTGATGCTGGACGACGCGCAGGTTCTTGCCGTCGTCGAAAAAATGCTCAAGCAGCGCAAGGAATCGATTGCGCAGTTCGAACTCGGCAACCGCCCGGACCTCGCTGCAAAAGAGCAGTCCGAAATCGAATTGTTGACTGTCTACCTGCCGGCGCAGTTGTCCACGGAAGAAGTGGACGCGCTGATCAAGTCCGCGATCGCGTCCACCGGCGCCACGTCCGTCAAGGACATGGGCAAGGTGATGGGCGTCGTGAAGGCGCAGGCGGCGGGAAAAGTCGACATGGGCGCGGTCAGCGCCCGCATCAAGGCGGCGCTCTCCGCCTGATTCGGCTGCGTGCCGGTGCGTCCTGGTTGGGCGCGTTTCCAATCGATTATTTTGGCGTTGTGCGTTCGCGCATGGCGGGCGTTTCAGTGGACATGAGGTGCGGGGTCAGGGTTCGAGGTCTTCCTCCCGCGCCCGGAAAGGCAAACACGGGCGCGGGAAGAAGACCCAAACCCTGACCTGTCATTGGGCGCCTGAGCGCTCGACGGGCGCGAAACGCAATGGCCAGAATCGAATGCAGTGCCGGCGCCTGTCGAGACGCACGGCGCATGCAGTCGGATAGAGGCGCAGCGCCCGCCTTATGCGGGAACCGGATGGTTTGAGCTCGCGGCCCATACCTGCCGTTGCGATTGGGAGCGCGCGGGCGCTGCTTGCACCGTGCGGGTTTTCGGTCCGCCGAAACCCGCTCAGGTGCCGCCGACCAAGCACCCGATCCGACCTCTTTTCCGGCGGGCGTTTCTGCCTTTCCGCCCGCCGGAAAAGAGGTCGGATCGGGTGCTGGCTCGATAGCCGTTGTGCAAGGTTTCCGCGGTCGGAAAACCCACCCTTGCTAGCACCCACCCGCACCCCCACTATCGCAATCCGACCGACGCCGACCCCCTAGCACTGTGGCCCGCATCCCCCAGCACTTCATCGACGAACTCGTCGCCCGCACCGACATCATCGAGGTGATCGGCAGCCGCGTGCAGTTGAAAAAGGCCGGCCGCGAATACAAGGCGTGCTGCCCGTTTCACGACGAGAAATCGCCCTCGTTCTGGGTCAGCGTCGACAAGCAGTTCTATCACTGCTTCGGTTGCGGCGCGCACGGCACCGCGCTCGGATTCCTCATGGAGTACGACCACCTCGGCTTCGTCGAAGCCGTCGAGGACCTGGCCGCACGCGCCGGACTCGACGTGCCACGGGACGGCGGTGGTGCGGCAGCAGGTCCGGCGAATCCACACGACGAACTCTACGTCGCGATGGAACGAGCAGCGCTGTATTTCCGGCAGTGCCTCAGTGGCGATGCGCGCGCGCGCGACTACGTCAAACGTCGTGGCATCGAGGCCGACGCGGTGCAGAAATTCGGCATCGGCTACGCGGCTGCGCGCTGGGACGGACTGATCGAACGTTATGGCGGCACCGAGGACGAGCGTCACGTGCTGCAACGCGCGGGCCTCATCATCGAACGGCAACCGCAGGAAGAAACGACCGGCAGCGGCAGCAGCTCGTCGCACACGCGTGAACGCGGGTTCTACGATCGCTTCCGCGACCGCGTCATGTTTCCGATCCGCGACACGCGCGGCCGCACGATCGGCTTCGGCGGCCGCGTGCTCGACCAGGGCGAACCGAAATACCTCAATTCGCCTGAGACGGAACTGTTCCACAAGGGTCGTGAACTCTATGGCCTGTTCGAGGCGCGGCAGGCCACGCGCAGCCTGCAGCGACTGTTGGTCGTCGAAGGCTACATGGACGTCGTCAGCCTGCATCAGGCCGGCGTCACGTACGCGGTCGCGACGCTCGGCACGTCGACGACGCCCGAGCACCTGCAGCGTATCTTCCGGCTCGTGGGCGAAGTGGTGTTCTGCTTCGACGGCGATCGCGCCGGCCGCGCAGCCGCCTGGCGCGCACTAGAAAACGCGGTCGCGGAGGTCAAGCAGGGCCGCCAGGTACGCTTCCTGTTTCTGCCTGACGGCCACGACCCCGACTCGCTCGTGCGCGAGGAAGGACAAGCCGGGTTTGAACGGCGTCTGGCCGAGGCGATTCCACTCTCCGAGTACCTGATCCGCGAGCTGTCGTCGCGCGTCGAGACGGGCAGCGTCGATGGCCGCGCCAAGCTCGTCGAACTGGCGCGGCCGCTGGTGCGTCGGATTCCTTCTGACGTGTATCGCGAGCTGCTGGTGAATCAGCTGGCCGGCGTCGTCGGCATGTCGGCCGCGCGCCTCGGTGAGCTGCTCGGTGGCAACGAAGCTACGCCCGGGGGCGCGGGCCCCGCCGCTGCGCGCGGCGCCGAAAGTCGCCGCAATGCGTCGTTTTCTGAAAGAAATTCAAGTGGTTATGAGCGCCCAAGCGGACTCGGTGGGGCGCGGTTCGGTGCCTCGCACAGTTCCGCCCCGGGGCGTGGCAACCTGGTGCGGCAGGCGGTGACCCTGCTCGTGCACTACCCCGCTGCGGCAGCGGCGGTGGGCGGCGAGCAGATCGACGCAATCGCCGCCATCGACCGGCCTGGAATCCCGTTGCTCGCCGAGCTGCTCACCCAGCTGCGGGAAGACACGCCCGCCAACACGGCAGCGGTGCTCGAGCGCTGGCGGGACCGGCCCGAGCAGGGCTCGCTGGCCAAGCTGGCCGCTGCCGTCTGCCTTGTTCCGGACGCCGCCGGGGCATCGGCGGAACTCAAATCGGCCCTGCACCGTCTCATCATCGAGGAAACCCCCGTGAGGCGGCTCGACGAGTTGATGTCCAAGGCCCGGGATTCGACCCTGGACGACGTCGAAAAGCAGGAGCTGCAGGCACTGCTGCAGACCCGCAGCCCAGCCGCCCGGAAGCCCCCTGCAGCTTGATTTTTGGCGGGCGCGGCTGTCCTGGGCCGTGTTAGAATTCCGCTCTTTTTCAGTCACAACTGAGGCGTCCCATCTTGAGCAAGACGACGGCACGCAAACCGGTCAAGAAGCTTCCCGCGCGCAAGACCGCCCCGGCGGCCAAGGCCAAGGCTTCGCTCGCCCGGAAAGCAGCAGCAGCGCCAGCCAGGGCTAAGGCCGTGGTGAAGAAGAGCCCTGCGAAGCACCCGGCGCGACCTAAGCCCGCACCCAAGGCCCTCAAGCTGGTCGCTATCCGGCGCAAGGGCGCCGCCCCGACTGCTGCTGCGGCGAAGTCGGGACACAAACCCATGCCTGCGTCGTCCAGGCACGCGCCCGCCAAAGCTGTTGCGTCGCACGCGGCGCCGGCCGCGAAGCATGCTCCCCACGCGCCCGCGCTCGCTGCCAAGGCATCCAAGCCCGCCACCGCACCCGCACAGGCTGCCACGCCTGCTGTCAAGGCAGTCGCCAAGCCAGCCGCCAAGCCAGCCGCGGTCGCACCGGTAGCAGCCGTCGCCGTCGCCGCGCCTGCGGTCGTCGCCAAAAGCGAGAAGGCGGGCCGCAAGGCAGGCAAGGAAAAGGCCGAGAAGATCGAGATCAAGCTCACGGCGACCTCGCCGGAAGACCGGCAGTCGCAGCTCAAGCTGCTGATCGCTCGTGGCAAGGAACAGAGCTTCCTCACCTACGCCGAAGTCAACGACCACCTGCCTTCCGAGATCGTGGATCCGGAGCAGATCGAAGACATCGTGCAGATGATCAACGACATGGGCATCCCGGTGTACGAGAAGGCACCGGACGCG
>JANNGT010000291.1:0-40573 GCA_031404015.1 Gammaproteobacteria bacterium
GTCGCGATGCTGACGCCGGGTCCGCAGCGTGACGAGTTCGCGCAACGCGCGCGTCTGCTGCGAGGGGCCCTGTTCTGGGACCTGGACCGCGACTACAAGGTCCGCGCGTCGCAAACGCGTCGGGACCTGCAGCAGACGCAGGCTGCGTTGACCGATCTCTACACACGGCTGGCCGCGATCGGCATGGCCGGCAATGAAGTACCGCGCAACACTGAGGCATTTGCAGCTCGCGTGACCGGCCTCGCCGAACGCGTGGCCCGCATCACGCCCGCGATCGATGCGACAGCGCTGGCACAGGAGCGCGCGCTCGCGGGAATCGCCGTCGCAGAGCTGCAGGTGCAGCAGAAACGCCTCGGCAGCTACGCCACCCAGGCGCAGTTCGCGCTCGCGTCGCTGTACGACGGCGCGACCTCTGGCGGTGGCCGATGATGTGCCCTTCACGCCTGTTGTGGGTCGCGATGGCAGGTTTGCTCGCGACCGGTTGGTCGGTCGAGGCGCAGAGTGCCCGTAAAAAGGCACCTGCCACGCTCGGGTCGCTCGCTGGTCGCAGCGCTCCGGTCGACCGGTCGGTTGCGGTGCAGGCGGCGCCGGACGACGCTGCGCAGAGTTACGAGGCGTTCCTGCACATCGACGGTGCCGATCCCGAGCTGAAAGCGCAGGCGCTGCGTCGACTCGGCGATTTGCGGCTTGAACAGGCTGCCACGCTGAGTGCCGCAGGCGACGTGCCTGACGCTGCATCGCAGGCGAAAGCGCGCGATGCGATTGTGGCCTACCAGGAGTTGCTCCGCGAATTTCCGGACTACCCCGCACGTGGCGCTGCGCTGTACCAGCTGGCACGCGCTTGCGAGGTTGCAGGCGACGCGGACGCTGCGATGGCCGCGCTCGACGAACTGGTGATACGGCATCCGCAGGCCGCGCACGCCGACGAGGCGCAATTCCGCCGCGGCGAGGTGTACTTCAGCGCGAAGCGGTACGCGGACGCCATTCAGGCGTATGGGGCTGTGCTGTCGCGTGGGTCGCGCAGCGCGTTCTTCGAGCAGGCGCTGTACAAGCGCGGCTGGTCGCAGTTCAAGCTTGGCGACGATGCCGCCAGCAGCGAGGATTTTCTCGCGTTGCTCGACTCTGTGCTGGTGCACGATGGCGAGGTCCGTGAGGCCGCGCAGCTGACACGTCCGCAAGTTGAGCTGTCCGACGACGCATTGCGCGCGTTGAGTCTCATGTTTGCAGCGGACGCAGGCGCGGCTTCGTTGCAGGCAGCGCTCTCGCAGCGTGGCCCAGCGCCCTACGAGGCGCGGCTCTACAGCGCACTCGGCGACCTCTACGTCGAGAAGGAACGTTACCAGGACGGTGCCGAGGTCTATCGCTCGTTCGCCCGGCGTCAACCGCTCGACCCGCAGGCGCCCGCCCTGCTCGGCAAGGCGACAGAAGCGTATGGCAGGGCAGGGTTCAACGCGCTCGTCCTCGAGTCGAAGCAGGAACTGGTCGAACTCTATGGTCCGCGCAGCGCGTACTGGACGCAGCGGGCGCCGGCGATCGATCCGCAGGTGAGCGCGGCCGTGCAGGCGAACTTGCTCGATCTCGCACGACATCATCACGCGCTCGCCCAGAAGAAGGGCGGCGAGGCTGATCGAGAGGCGGCGGTACGCTGGTATCGCGAGTACCTGGACGGATTCGATGCCAGTGCGGAGGCCCCAGCGACGCGCCTGTTGCTGGCGGACCTGCTGCTGGAAGGTTCGCGGTTCGTCGAGGCGGCCGACGAATACGAGCAGGCCGCGTACCACTACCCGAGCGCGCCGGAAGCTGGGCGAGCGGGTTATGCGGCATTGATTGCGCTCGACAAGGCCGAGCCGACGCTGCCCGCAGCAGCGCGACCGGCCTTGCGCCAACGCGCGATCGAATCCGCACTCAAGTTCGCCAGCACCTTTCCCGATCACGTGGAAACGCCGGGCGTGCTGACCCGCACAACCAAGCAGTTGTTCGATCTCGGCGACCGACAGCGTGCCGAGGCGGTCGCACAGAATGTGCTGGCGCTCGGTGCACGTGCCGACGCCGGTCAGCAGCTGGTGGCCTGGACCGTCCTCGCTCACACGTATTTCGATTCGGCGCGCTACACCGAGGCGGAACGCGCTTACGCGCAAGTCGTGGCCCGCGCGCCTGCCAACGAACCGCAGCATGCCGAGGCCATCGAGCGCCAGGCCGCGTCAGTGTATCGACAGGCTGAGTCACGCCAGGCCGCGGGCGATCACGCGGGCGCGGTGCAGGACTTCCTGCGCGTGGCGACGGTGGCGCCGGCGTCCCCGATCCGCGCCAAGGCCGAGTTCGATGCGGCCACGCTGTTGCTGCAGGACCAACAGTGGGTCGCGGCGGCGAACGTGCTCGAAGGTTTCCGGGTGACCTATCCGCAGCACGAGCTTGCGGCGGACGCCGAGCGCAAGCTGGCGACGGCGTACCTCGAGTCCGGGCAGCAGGCGAAGGCCGCCGCCGAATTCGAGCGTGTCGCGGCGCGCGACACGGAAGCGCCCGAGGTGCGGCGCACCGCGCTGTGGCAGGCCGCAGAGCTGCAGTTTGCAGCCAGTGATCGTGCCGCCGCGGCGCGTGTCTATGGCGATTACATCAAGCGGTATCCCGTGCCGGCGGGTCCCGCTCTCGACGCACGCCAGGCACTCGCCGACATGGCGCGCGACGCGAACGACGGCAAGGGCCGCCAGCATTGGCTCGAGGAGATCATCGTCGCGGACCGCGCCGCGGGAGCGGAGCGTTCTGATCGCACGAAATTCCTGGCTGCCAATGCCGTGCTCGAACTGTCACGCACGCTGGATTCCGCAGCGCGTGCAATCCGTCTCGCGCTGCCGCTAGAGAAATCATTTGCAGCCAAGCGCAAGGCACTCGAGGCGGCGCTCGCGAGCTATGGCCGTGCCGAGCAGTACGGCGTGGCGGAGGTCACCACGGCCTCGGCCTATGCGATGGCGAACCTGTACCGTCACCTGGGCAAGGCGCTCATGGAAGCGGACCGCCCGCCGAACCTCGCTGCCGACGAACTCGAGCAGTACGACGTACTGCTGGAAGAACAGGCGTTTCCATTCGAGGAAAAAGCGATTGGCATCCACGAACGCAATGCACGACTTGCAGCCCAGGGCGTGTACGACGAGTGGGTCCAGAAGAGCTATGCCGATCTCGCGCAGCTGAAGCCGGCCCGTTACGCGCGCACCGAGATCGCAGAGGATCCCGCGGCGCCTGTCGCAGGGCAGGCGGCCCTGCCGCCCGAGGCTGATCCGGCCGTGCAGAACCAGCTCGGCGTGCAAAGCCGCAAGGCGGGGCAATTTGCCGCGGCGCAAGCAGCGTATGAGCGCGCGTTGGCGCTCGACCCGAACATGGCCGACGCCGAGCGCAACCTCGCGATCCTGCAGGACCTGTACCTCGACAATCCCGCGGCCGCGCTGCCGCACTACGAGCGCTACCAGCTGCTGACGCAGGGCGCCGACACGGAAGTCACGGCCTGGCTCGTCGAACTGAAGAGGCGGCTCGCTGCCGTGACCCGCACCGCGGAGGCCGCACAGTGAACTTTTGTCTTCGATCCCTGCTTGCCGCGGCAGCGCTCGCCGTCGTGCCTGTGGCCGCCCTGCATGCGACCGAGCCGGTACCGAAATCGTCCGCGACTGCCAAAGCAGTCGATCGACTGCAGCTCGATGCGTCCGCGATCACGGGCAACCGCGAGTTGCCCAAGGTCATGAGCATCGTGCCGTGGAAGGCTGCCGAACCCCCGGGCGGTCCCGACCGACCGATGGGCAGCCTCATCGACGAGCTGCTCGCGCCGCTCGACCGCGACGAGTTTCGCCGCGAAATCAGTTACTACGGCGACCTCGCGTCGCCGGCCACTACCGTTTCCACCGTCCCCGCCCCCGGAGCCAGCCCGCAATGAATACCATGGAACTGATCGCCAACTTCTTCAAGCAGGGTGGGGCGTTCCTCTACCCGATCGCTGCCGTCTTCGTGATCGGCCTCGTCATCGCCGTCGAGCGCTTCATCTACCTGACGCGCGTGTCAGCCGGCAATCGCCGACTTTGGGCGGAACTGTCGCCGCTGATCCAGGCGGGCAACTTCCGCAAGGCGATGGAAGTCGCGGAGAAGACGGATTCCGCGCTGTCGACCATCATGCGCTACGGCATGTCGCGCATCGCGACCGCCCGCCGGCGCGACGACATCGAGAAGGCCATGGAAGAAAGCCTGATCGAAGTGATTCCGCGCCTCGAGAAGCGCACGCATTACCTGTCGACGCTCGCCAACATCGGCATGCTGATGGGCCTGCTCGGCACCGTCATCGGCCTGATCCAGGCCTTTGCCGCGGTCGCCGCGGTGAACCCGGCCGAGAAGGCCAGCATGCTCTCGGCCAGCATCTCGGTCGCCATGAACAACACGGCGCTGGGACTTGCGCTCGCGATCACGCTGCTGCTGTGCCACATGTACCTCGAGACCAAGACGACGGAACTCGTCGACAGCCTGGAAGTGGCATCGATCAAGTTCCTGAACACCGTGGTCGAGCGTCGCGCCCAGGCGCCGCGCCCAGTGACCGCGGCCGCCGGCCGTCCGGCCACCGCCGCGGCGCGCGCACCGGAGGCGACCGCCCGCGAGGCTGCACGCGCATGAGGAAAAGATCCTCCCTTGCGCGTCGACAACAGCGCAACCACGCGCGCTATCGCGGCCGCAACGACCTGAACATCGTGCCGATGCTGGACGTGATGGTGATCCTCACGTTCTTCCTGATCTTCACGGCCGTGTTTTCGAAGACCAGCGTGCTCGAGGTCAACCTGCCCGGACCGGGGACGCAGGCCACCACGGACACGCCGCGCTTCGAACTGGAACTGATCCTGCGCAGATCCGGGATCGAGGTCGCGGACCGCAGCAAGGGCGTGCTCGAAACCATTCCTGCCGGCGCCAACGGCCAGGACGTCGCGCGACTCACCGACTATCTCGCGACGCTGAAGACGACGGTACCCGACGTGACCAACGCAACGCTGCTGGTCGCAGAGGACGTCGACTACGACACGATCGTCCAGGTGATGGACGCTGCACGGGTAAAGCAGACGGTCGCAGGCGGCAAGGTGTCGCGCGAGACGCTGTTTCCGCAGATTGCACTGGGGGACGCTCCGACATGATCCGCACAGGAATGCGGCGCCACTCGCGCCGTGGCAGGGGCGGCAGCGGGGGCCACGGGCCGCTCGCGCTGATCCCGATGATCGACATGCTCACGATCCTGGTCGTGTACCTGCTGGTGCACGCCGCGGACATGGACATCCTGCCCAACGCCAAGAACATCACGATCCCGCAGTCGCTGTCAGACCAGAAGCCGCGGCAGGCTACGGTCGTGACGGTGACACGCGACATGCTGTACGTGAATGGCGAGGCCGTCGTCACCGTGGCAGCGTTGAGCGGCACGGCCGACCAGGTCAGCGAGCCGTTGCGTGCCGCGCTCGACGCGCAGGTGCAGGGCGTGCTGCCGGGTTCGGAAGCGAATCGCGAGGTCACCGTGATGGCGGAGAAGTCACTGCCGTATTCGGTGCTGCGCAAGATCGTCGCAAGCAGTTCGGCCGCCGAGTACACCAAGGTGTCGCTGGCGGTGGTCGAGCGCGAGCAGGTCTACGCCGGCCTGACGGGCGCCTGAGGAACCACGCGCCATGAGCAGTACCACCGTCCCGTTGCCCAATTTTCGCGTCTTCGACCTGCCCTGGACGCCGTCGCCCGAGGAAGAGCGGCGTTTCCGTCGCGTGCTGGGAGCCGCGCTGGGCCTGTTTATCGGTTTTGGCATCGTCATTCCTTTTTTGCCCGACGCCCCGCGGACGCCAGCGTCAGCACCGGCGGTCCCGGAGCGCATTGTCGAATTCATCCTCCAGCAGCCCAAACCGAAGCCGAAGCCGGTCGAGGTGATCCAGCCGAAGCCAGTCGAGGTGCCGAAGGTTGAAGCCCGCGTCGAGCGGCCGGTGCCAGTGCCGGTCGCGCAGGCCGAGCCCAAGCCGGATCCGCGCAAGAAGGCCGCGGCGTCGGGACTGCTGGCGCTGTCCGACCAGCTGGCTGAGCTGCGTGATCGCGACGTCACGTCCAACGTGGACGCGAAATCGCTCAATGCCGGGGCCGGTGAACGCACACGCGTCGACCGTTCGATCCTGACCGCCAAGGTGGGCGCCGGCAGCGGCGGCATCGCGGTGGGAGAGGTCAGCAAGGGGTTTGGCGGCGGGTCCACTGGCCTCAAGGGCCATGCGACGGCCAAGGTCTCGTCAGCGACGGCGGAGGGTGCGCCGGCCGAGGCCCAGCGGTCTGGCAAGAGCGCAAAGGCGGCCCGCACGCGCGAAGAGATCGAATTGGTCTTTGATAAGAACAAATCGGCGATCTACTCCCTGTACAGCCGCGCGCTGCGTGAGAATCCGGCCCTGCAGGGCAAGGTCGTGCTGGAAGTCACCATCGCGCCCTCGGGCCAGGTGACCGAATGTCGCGTGATTTCCAGCGAATTGGGCGACCCGGAGCTCGAGCGCAAGCTCGTCGCGCGGGTCAAGATGTTCCAGTTCGAGGAACGGGACGTGGCGGTCATGACCACCACCAAGCCGATCGAATTCTTCCCGGCCTGAACGATTCCGCGTGAGGCGCCGGCTTGCTGCTCGCTGCTCTCACTGTCAACCGGGCAATACCGACTCCCGGGCCTTTTTCGTTCGGCCGGGCCGTTCGATGTTCCGTCCCGTGACAGCGGGCGGAACTCGGCGAATAATCCGGCCATTGGCATCAGGAGTAACGAACCCATGAACGACAGCGCATGGCACTGGGCCCGCCTCGACCGCAAGGGCTTAGCCCTCGTGCAGGAGACCGAGTCGGCACTCCGTGCCGACTTCGTCCTCGCATATGGACCGGGCGGCCCGGTCGCGGACCCCTCGGTCCTCGCCGGTCTCGCGCCGGTTGCGTTGACCGAGTCCGAGCTCGAATGCCTGCAGGGCGTCGAATCGAAGCTCGGTATCGTCGCGGTCGCCTATTCGCGAGCCCACTGATCCTGGCCGCAGTCCGGGGTACTCAATTCGTCTACAGGGCGGGTGCGTACGTCGTTGCTGTCGGATCCGCCGGCAAGCAGAGCACCCCGTCAGCGCGCGAGTGACGTTCGGGTGCTCGGGATCCTGCGTCGTCTCGTAAACGACGTCTACTCCGTTGCAAAGTGGTTGGCTCCAGGCGTGCCGGAAAGAGCGCCCGCTGACGGTAAACAGGCGTCGATGTTTGATCAGGCTCCCGGCCTGAGCGGCGTCGCAGAATGACCAGGGCCGGAGAAACAATCCTCGAAGTGCCAAGTCAACTCTCCCCGGCCGTAGTTCCTCTTGTCGAATTGCCGTCAGATTGCCACTACCCGCGCGTCGACGCTCGGTCGGCCGGCGCTCGCGGAGTTCGGCATGGGCTCCGTCGGGGAGGGCGGTTCGGTCGGCCGCTGAAGAACTCGTCGCGCATCTTCGGCTTTGCCCGCACCGAACTGACTTGTGAGCTGTGTTGAAAATCCGCTGGTGAATTTTCAGAGCTCGCGGCGCTGGCTGCGTTGCTAACCCGTTGATTTGTATGGTCCTGGCTGGCTACGGCAGCAACGCAAGCGTGGCTATGCGCGGTTGAGCCGCGGACTCTCGAAAAAGTGGTTGATCTATCCGCCAGAACACTGGTCCCGAGACCCGTTCTGAGCCCATAACCACCCGGCCTTTCCGCAGGCCGGGATGTCTCCCTAGCATTCACTCCCCCGCAATCCGTTTCGCGGGCGAGGAATGCAATGAGCGCCAACATCGTCACGACGCTGCCCCTGGGTCCCCTGGACCCCGAGCGCACCGAGCTCCTGCTCCGCGTCGTCGAAGGCCTCGACCCGACGACGCTGCAGTGGCTGTCGGGGTTCACGGCCGGCGTCGCGCACGAGCGTGCCGGTCGCGGCGCAGGCATCGTGCCCGCGGGTGCGGTGGTCGCGCCGGCTGCGCGATCCGAGCCCACGGCCCGCGTCACCATCGTGTACGGCTCGCAGACGGGCAACAGCAAGCGCATTGCCGAACGCCTGGGCCGCGCCGCCGAAGCAGCGGGTCTCGCCGCGCGCGTCTATGCCGCTGGCACCTATCCCATCAAGGACCTGGCCAAAGAGCGACTGCTGGTGGTCGTGGTCAGCACGCAGGGCGATGGCGACCCGCCCGACGATGCCCGCGGGCTGATCGAGTTCCTGCAGTCGCGCCGGGCGCCCAAGCTCGAGCAGTTGTCCTACTCCGTGCTGGCGCTCGGCGATTCCAGCTATCCAAAGTTCTGCGAGACGGGCAAGCAGGTCGACGAGCGACTTGCAGCGCTCGGGGCGAAGCGCCTCGTCGATCGCGTCGACTGCGACGTGGATTACGACACGCTGGCGACGGGTTGGCTCGAGCGCGTGGTGACGAGTGCGCGTGAGGCGCTCGGCACGGCGACCCAGAGCGCGACGGTGACGCGCCTGCGCACCGCGCCCGCCGAGCCGCAGTTTTCGCGCGATCAGCCGTTTGCCGCGGAGATCGTCGGCAACCAGACGATCACAGGACGGGCTGCGACCAAGGTAGTGCGTCACGTCGAGATCAGTCTCGCGGGGTCCGGCCTGACGTATCAGCCGGGCGATGCGCTGGGCGTGTGGCACGAGAATCCTCCGGTCGTGGTCGACGAAGTGCTGCAAGCCTTGCACCTGGACGGCGAGCAGCCGGTCGAAATCGATGGCGCCGCTAAACCGCTGCGCGAATGGCTCGCGACCCGACGCGAACTCACACGCTTGACACGTCCGTTCCTGACGCAGCAGGCCGAGCGTTCCGGCGACGCGCGTCTCGCTGGCGTGCTGCAGCCCGGCCACGAGACCGACCTGCGCCAGACACTGAAGGACCTGCAGGTGATCGACGTGCTGCAGCGACACCCCGGCGCCTGGGACGCCCAGTCGTTCGTGCAGGCGCTGCGTCCGCTCGCGCCACGCCTGTACTCGATCGCGTCGAGCCAGGAGGCCGTCGGCGAAGAGGCGCACCTGACGGTCGCGCTCGTCGATTACGAACTCGAGCGCAAGCATCGTGTCGGCGCTGCGTCCACGTTCCTGGCGAACCTGCAGGGCGAGCAGGCGAGGGCCCGCGTCTTCGTCGAGCACAACGAGCGCTTCCGTCTGCCTGCCGATGCGTCACGCGACGTCATCATGATCGGGCCGGGCACGGGCGTGGCGCCGTTCCGCGGCTTCGTGCAGCACCGCGACGCGCAGGGCGCGACGGGGCGCAACTGGCTGTTCTTCGGCGCGCGCAACTTCCAGAGCGAATTCCTTTACCAGGCCGAATGGCAGGACGCCGTCAAGAAAGGCGTGCTGAACCGTTTCGACCTCGCGTTCTCGCGCGATCGCAGCATCCCGCGCGAATACGTGCAGGATCGCCTGCGCCGCGTCGGCAAGGACCTCTACGCCTGGCTCGAGAGCGGCGCGTACCTGTACGTCTGCGGCGATGCCGAGAAGATGGCGCCGGACGTGAACGCGGCGTTGATCGACATCGTCGCCGAGCACGGCGGCAAGGCCCGCGACGATGCCGAAGCCTACGTGCGCCGGCTGGCCGACGACCGCCGCTACCTGCGTGACGTGTACTGAGCTGAAGCGAGCATGACCGAACAATCTCCCGTCGAACGGATCAAGCGCGACAGCCGCAACCTGCGCGGCACGCTGGTCGAAAGCCTGGCGGATCCGCTGACCGGCGCGATCCGCGAGGACGACCTCGTCCTGATCAAGTTCCACGGCAGCTACCAGCAGGACGACCGCGATATCCGCGACGAGCGGCGGCGGCAGAAGCTCGAGCCCGCCTACAGCTTCATGATCCGCACGCGTCTGCCGGGCGGCGTGTGCACGCCCGTGCAATGGCTGCAGCTCGACCAGATCGCGCGCACCTATGCCAACGGCACGCTGCGCATCACGACGCGCCAGGCGTTCCAGTTCCACGGCGTGATCAAGACCGAGCTCAAGACGACGATGCAGGCGATCAACGCGTCGCTGATGGACACCCTTGCGGCCTGCGGCGACGTCAACCGTAACGTGATGGCGAGCGCCAATCCGGTCGAGACGCGCGCGCACCCGATCGTGCACGAGTGGGCGAAGCAGCTTTCTGAGCACCTGCTGCCGTCGACGCGCGCGTACCACGAGATCTGGCTCGACGGCGCAAAGGTGTCGAGCACGGAAGAAGAAGTCGAGCCGCTCTACGGTCCGACGTACCTGCCGCGCAAGTTCAAGGCCGCGATCGTCGTGCCGCCCGTCAACGACGTCGACGTGTTCGCGCACGATCTCGGCTTCATCGCGATAATCGAGAACGGCGAGTTGCAGGGCTTCAACCTCACCGTCGGCGGCGGCATGGGCGCGACGCACGGCGACGCCGAAACCCATCCACGCGTTGCGGACGTTGCGGGATTCCTCAAGCCTGAGCAGCTGCTGGCGGTGGCCGAGGCCGTGCTCACGACGCAACGGGACTTTGGCAACCGAGCCGTGCGCAAGCGTGCCCGCCTCAAGTACACGATCGAGGATCGCGGCATCGACTGGTTCGTCGCCGAGATCACGCGCCGGCAGGGCTTTGCGCTGGAGCCTGCCCGTCCCTTCAATTTCGTCACCACCGGCGATCGTTTCGGCTGGACTGAAGGGTTCGATGGGCGCTGGCACCTGACGCTGCGCATCGATGCGGGCCGCGTGGCTGATACGGAGAGGGGCCAGTGGCTCACCGGCCTGCGCGAGATCGCCAAAGTGCATCGCGGCGATTTTCGCCTGACGCCCAACCAGAACCTCACCATCGCGAACGTCGACGCCAACGCCCGCACGTTCATCGACGGCCTCGTGGTGCGTCACGGGCTGGATCGCCATGCGCGCGCCACACCCGTGGCGCTCAACGCGCTCGCCTGCGTCGCGCTGCCGACGTGCGCGCTGGCGATGGCCGAAGCCGAACGCTATCTGCCGCGCCTGACGCAACTGGTCGACGAGCGGCTGGCCGCGAACGGCCTGGCGGGCGCACCGCTGGTGCTGCGCATTACAGGTTGTCCGAACGGATGCGCGCGCCCCTACCTGGCGGAGGTCGCGCTCGTCGGCAAGGCACCGGGCCGCTACAACCTGTTCCTGGGCGGCGACGGCAAGGGACAGCGGCTCAACGTGCTGTACATGGAAAACATCGACGAACCGACGATCGTCGCGGCACTGGATTCCGCATTCGCCCGGTATGCGACAGAACGCACGGCAAGCGAATGCTTCGGCGACTTCGCCTGGCGCGCCGGCCTGATCGGGGCGCGGGCCGCATGAGCCGTGGAGGAGTCGCACGCATGAGAGCACTGGCATGGGATCCGGTTCAGGCGATGCACGAGCCTGCGGTCATGGACGAGGTCAACGCCGACCTCGAGCGCATGAACGCGGAGGAGCGCGTGCACTGGGCGGCTGCGAACCTGCCGGGCCAGCATGCGTTGTCGTCGAGCTTCGGGGCGCAGGCTGCCGTGTCCCTGCACATGGTGACGCGCGCACTGCCGTCGCTGCCGGTGGTGCTCGTCGATACCGGCTACCTCTTCCCGGAAACCTATCGGTTTATCGACGACCTGGTTGAAAAGCTCGACCTCAACCTGAAGGTGTTCCAGCCCCGTGTCTCGCAGGCGTGGTTCGAAGCGCGGCATGGTCGCTTGTGGGAAGAGGGTGTCGACGGCATCGACCGCTACAATGAGCTGCGCAAGACCGAGCCGATGCAACGCGCGCTGAGCGAGCTGGGCATCCACACCTGGTTCGCGGGCATCCGCCGTGACCAGGCCGCGACGCGGCGGGCCATTCGCCCGCTCGAGTGGCGCGACGGCCGCTGGAAGGTGCATCCGATCTTCGACTGGAACGACCGGCAGATTTTCGACTACCTGCGCAAGCACGACCTGCCGTACCACCCGCTTTGGCACGAAGGGTACGTCTCGATCGGCGACTGGCACACCACGCGCACGCTCGCCGAAGCGGGCGACGCCGAGGCGACGCGGTTCTTCGGCCTCAAGCGCGAGTGCGGCATTCACGGTCTCGAAGGCTGACGATGCGTTATTTTCCGCTGTTCGCCGACCTGCACGGCCGCCGCGTCCTGGTCGTGGGCGGCGGTGCCGTAGCTGAACGCAAGGTGCGGTTGCTGCTCGAAGCAGGCGCGAGCGTGTGTCTCGTCGCCCCCGCTGTCACCGAGTGGCTCGGCGCCAACGCGCAGGTCGAAGTGCATCGTGTAACGTTCGAGCCGCGCCATTTCGACGGCGCCGTGCTGGCCATTGCCGCAACGGACGATCGCCTGGTGAACGAGGCGGTGGCCGCCGCGGGCCGTTTACGCAACGTGCTCGTCAACGTCGTCGACGTGTCGGAACTGTCGAGCTTCATCGTGCCCGCCATCGTCGATCGCTCACCGCTCGTGATTGCGATCTCAACGGGTGGCGTGGCGCCGGTGCTCGCACGCCTGGTACGTGAGCGGCTCGAATCCTTGATCGACGGCTCGTTCGGGCAACTGGCCGGGCTGCTGCAGCGTTGGCGCGGCCGCATCAAGGCAACGCTACCAGACGTCAACGCGCGTCGGCGATTTTACGAAACAGTGGTGCGTGGCCAGGTGGCCGCGCTGGTGCGCAGTCGCGACGAGCGGGGCGCAGAGATCCAACTCGAACGCACGCTGCAGCAGGCCGACGCGCCGCGGCGCGGCAGTGTCGTGCTGGTCGGCGCGGGCCCCGGCGACGCGGGCCTCCTGACGCTCAATGCGTTGCGAGCCTTGCAGGAAGCCGACGTGATTCTCTACGACCGTCTGGTCTCCGACGAGGTGCTGAATCTTGCGCGCCGCGATGCGGACAGGATCTGCGTGGGCAAGATGGCCGGCGGGCACTCGGTGTCGCAGGGCCGCATCAACGAGCTGCTGCTGGAGCAGGCGCAGGCCGGCAAACGCGTGGTGCGGCTCAAGGGCGGCGATCCATTTATCTTCGGCCGCGGCGGCGAAGAACTCGAAGCGCTCGAGCGCAACGGCATTCCGTTCGAGGTGGTGCCGGGAATCACTGCTGCGATCGCCTGCGGCGCGTATGCAGGCATTCCGCTCACGCACCGCGACCATGCGCAATCCGTGCGGTTTGTCACCGCGCACAGCGGCGATTCGATCGAAGGCCTCGACTGGCCCACGCTCGCCCGTGAGCGGCAGACGCTGGCGCTGTACATGGGCGTGGCAGGCTTAGGCCGTATCCGCGATCAGCTCACCTTGCATGGACGCGCGCCGTCGACGCCGGTCGCGATCATCGAGAATGGATCGCGCGCGAACCAGCGGGTCGTGCTGGCAACGCTGGCGGAGCTGGAGGAGGCGGGTCGCGTTGCGCAGGTGAAATCGCCTGCGCTCGTCATTGTCGGAGAAGTAGCGGCGCTCGCGCAGAAGCTGCACTGGTTCGGGGCAGCGCCCGTCGTCTGGCGCGAGCTGCGCGCGGCCGCCTGAGATCGGCCTCAGTCGGCTTGCCAGGTGAGCTCGGCGAACAGCGAACGCTCCCGTCCAGGAAAGTAGCGGTAATCGCCGAAAGCGAAGTCGGCACGATCCGCATACGCGCGATCGAGCACGTTGTTCACCCGCAGGGCCAGCGTCCATTGCGGCGCGAACGACCACCCAGCGCGCAGGTTGAGCAACTCGTGGCCCGGATACCGACGTGCATTCGACGCGTCGACGAAGTAGTCGCCGACCACCAGCCATTCAGCCTCGGCCGTCAGCGTCTCGAGCGGCGTGAATTCCAGCACTCCGCGCACCAGCTCGCGCGGCGCGGTGTCGACGTCGTTGCCAGCCACGATGGTCTCGCCGCCTTCGATCGCGCGCGAGAATTCATAGCGGTGGCGGGCGAAGGTGCCCGACACGGTCGCGGCGAGCGCGTCCAGTGCCCGCCACGTGAGCGAGTACTCGATGCCCTCGTGCGACGTGCGGCCTTCGCTCACGAAAAATCCGCTCGAGTCGCGCAGGATCACGTTGTCCTTGCGCATGTCGAAGCCCGCGATCTCCGCGCGCCAGCCGTCGCTCGCGAAGCGCGCCCCAAGTTCGTACGCATCGATCTGTTCGGAGTCGAGTGCGGACACCGACTGGGTGCGCTGCAGCCTGTAGAGTTCAGTCATCTCTGGCGGCCGGTAACCGCGTGACGCATTGGCGTAGAACATCAGGGCATCGGCTGCATTCCACCTGAGGCTCAGCTTGGGGGCCACGTTGGTGAACGAATCGCTGCGGTCCGCCGGCCGGCTGAAGAGGCAGCCCGCCGGCACGCAAGGCACGCCGTTCTCATCGGTGTTGCCCGCCAGCATGCGGTTGTCGTAGTCGTAGCCGACGTACTCGACGCGCACGCCTGCGCCTGCATGCAGCGAAGGCGTGAGCGCGTACTCGAGCTGCGCGTAGCCGCCCGCGACATTCGAGGTGACCGTGTAATCGTAGTGCCGGCCCGCGGGCCGGATAGCGTTGGCCCCGGGGCTGCCCCCGGTGGTCGGTTCCGCCTGGTCTTCGAGCAGGAACGTGTCCGCCCATTCGAGATCGATTCCCGTGATGAGAGCGAGCCGCTCGCCGACCTCCCAGTCGACGCTCGTCATGAGCCCCGCGCTCTCCTGGCCATTGCGCTCGACCGGCTGCCCGAGCAAAAAGTGCTGCAGGAAATCCATGCGCGACGTGCGTAGGTACGGCCGCAGCTCGAGGCGACCGGGCAGCACGGTCTTCGGTTGCAGCAGGCCGGTCAGTCGCACGGACTGCGCGTTGCGATAGGCCTCCGGGTTGTCGTTCGTCCTGCTCACGTCAGGGTCGCGGTAGGCATTCCTGCCGAGGATGAATCCGGCCGTTTCCTGGTCGAGCTTCGTCGCAGACAGGTCGAATCGCGCGGGCAGTTCGCTTTCCTGACCGGTCGCAACCGTGAGATTCAGCTTGCCTTCGTCGAACCCCGACGCGTCGCGCCAGCCGCCGTCGTGCGTGTAGAGAGCCTTGATCCCCACGTCCAGCGCAGTGCCCCGATGCGCGGCGACGAGACTGCCGCGAAGGTAGTCAGAGGGCCCGACGCCCAGGCCGAGCCGCCACGCTGGCAATTCCGCCGGTGCGTCCTGCAGCACGTTGACGGTCCCATGCATGGAGTTCGACCCATAAAGCGCGGTGCCGGTGCCCCGCAGCACTTCTATCGCGTCGGCCTGCTCCGTATTGAGCTCCAACATCTCGTTGACGTTGCAGAAGCCGATCGGCCGGATGGGTACGCCGTTTTCGAGAAAGAGGAACGCGCCGCACGAGCCTGCGCCGGTCAGCACTGGGGAGCGGATCGCCGTCAGGCTTTCCTGACCGCTGCCGCGTTGCACCATCACGCCAGGCACACGATTCAACGCCTCGGAGCTGTGCGTGGCGCCCAGCAGCTGCAGTGCAGCCCCTTCGACACGATTGACGCTGAGCGGGGTCGACAGCGCGGGCACGGCCTGGCGCTGTGCCGTCACGACGATTTCATCGAGGGTGCGTTGCGTTGGTTGCGCGATCGAGACTGGCGCCATCGCGACCTGCATCATGCAGCCAATCGCGGTGGGCAGCCTTCCGGGGTGGCGAGTCGCGGCAGAAACAATACGATGAGACATCGGTGGCATCTGAACGGGCTGTAAAAGTAGCCGATCCGGCATTATCCCCGACCGGGGCGTGAAGCGTTGTCGACGTTTGCTACCATCGCCGCTCCTCCTGGAGCAGTCCATGCGAAGCCAGCTCGTCGACCGTCGCTTGTGCCACTCGCGCATTTCCGCTGCGCTCGTCGCAGGGTGCGTCTTGGCGTGCTCAAGCCTCGCGAGCCTGCCCACAGCCGCAGCAGACGTCGCGCCGGCATCTCATGATTCCTCGCTGAACGAGCCCGAGCGACCCCGTATCGGGCTCGTCCTGAGCGGTGGAGGCGCGCGCGGCGCTGCACACGTCGGCGTCATCCGCGCGCTCGAGCAGATGCACATACCCATCGACGCCGTGGCTGGCACCAGCATGGGAGCCGTGGTGGGCGGTTTGTATGCGGCTGGGCTGAGTGGCGACGAAATCGACCAGGTCTTCCGTGCGCTCGACTGGCAGGACGTGATCCGCGATCGCGCGCCGCGCCGCGAGCGTGCCTATCGCCGCAAGCAGGATGACCGCAACATCCTCGCGAAAGGCGCGCTCGGCGTCAGCGCAAGCGAAGGCGTCACGTTGCCGCTCGGGCTCGTGCAGGGACACAAGATCACGCGGGTCATGCGCTCGGCGACGGCCCGTGTCGCTGACGTGCACGATTTCGACCAGTTGCCCACGCGCTTTCGCGCGCTCGCAACCGACCTCGAAACCGGCGAACCCGTGGTACTGGGGGAGGGCGATCTCGTCACGGTGCTGCGGGCCAGCATGTCCGCGCCCGGCGTGCTGACCCCCGTCGACGTCCAGGGACGCCTGTTGGTGGATGGCGGCCTCGTCGACAACTTGCCGGTGGAGCTGGCGCTGAGCATGGGGGTAGACCGTCTCATCGTCGTCGACGTCAGCTTCCCGCTCGCCAGCCGCAAGGAGCTCAACTCGGCGTTCGACATCACGAACCAGATGGTCGGCATCATGGTACGGCGCGGCACGCTGGAATCGAAGGAACACTTGCGCCCGGGCGACGTGTTGATCGAACCCGACATCGGCGCGATGACCGCGATCGACTTCGGTCGTATGCCGCAGGTGATGGAGCAGGGCCGGGTCGCTGTCGAGGCGCAGGCCGCGGCGCTCGCGGCGCTCTCGCTGCCGCCGGACGAGTACCAGCGCTACGTGGCGAGCCGCGCGCGCAGTGCAGAACCCACGGTGCAGGTTGCGTTCGTGCGCCCCGGGCCGCAGTCGCAGGACGAGTCGCGACGCGTTGACGCCGTCTTCGGCGATCTCGCTGGCAGGCCGCTCGACACGGCCGAGTTGCAGAAACGCCTTGCCTCGCAATATCGCCTGGATGATTTCGAGTCAGTCGACTATCGGCTCGTGGGCGAAGCGCGGGGCGAGCGTGGACTCGAAGTGGACCTGCGGCGCAAGTCGTGGGGCCCCACGTTCCTGCGGCTGGGCGTGGGCGTGGAAAACGACTACGAGGGCGGCGCCACGGCGAACGCCGCGGCGCAACTGCGGTTTACACACCTCAACGATCTCGACGCCGAGTGGACCATCGACGGTCAGGTCGGCGAAGAACCAAAGCTGGTCACGGAGTTCTATCAGCCTCTGTCGCTGCGCCAGCCTTACTTCATTGCGCCAGGCTTCCGCTACGAAAACACCACGCTGCAGTTCGTGAACCCTGAGGGCGAGCGTCTTGCGCGCTACCGCATTCGCGACACCGAGGTGTCGCTTGCGGCGGGCGCGGAGCTGTCGAACTGGGGCGAGCTGCGCGTCGGGTTGCGCCGTGGCAATGGCAGCAGCCGAGTGCTCGTTGGCCAGCCTGTCCTGCTGGGCGACGATTTCGACATCGGCGGCGCCTTCGTGAACTTCGGCTACGACCGACTCGACAGCGGTTATTTCCCGAAGCAGGGGCAGGCGTTCCGCGCGACATGGCTGGCTGACCGGGAATCGCTCGGCGCCTCCGGCGACGCCGATATCCTGCGCGCTTCCTGGCAGCTTGCGCGCAGCCGGGGCCGCTACAGCGTCGTGTGGTCGATGGACGGCGGTTCTGCGCTCGATGACGAGGTCGTCTCACCGCAGGAACTTTTCACGCTCGGTGGCCTGTTCGACCTGTCAGGTCTGCCCAGCGACTCCAAGGTCGGCACGCAGTACGGCATCGCGCGCGCCATCGTGTTCCGCCGCATCAGCCGTGGCGGCACCGGCTTCTTTGAATTCCCGGCTTACCTGGGTGTGTCGGTGGAGGCGGGCAACGTGTGGGCGACGCGGGACGACGTCGACTTCGGCGATCTCGAGACGGGCGGCAGCGTGTTTCTCGGTGCCGAAAGCCCGTTCGGCCCCGTGTATCTGGCGGCCGGGCTTGCCAACGGCGGCCAGCGCGCCTTTTACCTGTACCTGGGCAAGACATTCTGAGCGGTTCCGCAGCGCCGGTCCGGACAGGCTAAAATGCGGGCCTCCCCGGAGAGTGCCCATGGCCATTGCCAACGACCAGAACCTGCGCCAGCCGCTGCCACAATCCCGCCCGTTCGGGTTGCGGCTGCGAGCGCGCCGCAATGACCCATTCCGGTTGCTCGTCGGCGACGACTGGGAAAAAGAGCACTGGTTCCCGAGCCGGGCCGAACGCGATGCGGCGCTCGTGCAGATGAGTGGCCGCTATCTTTATTTTCGTCCAGGCGACGCGCCCACGCTCGACTTCGAAAAAATAGATCCTTGAGCCGCCCATGCAGTGGCTAGGATTTTATTTCAGCTCGCTGTTGGCTGCGTTGCTCGCGATCCTGCCGATCGTCAATCCGTTCGGCGCCGTGCCGCTGGTGATGTCCGCGTCTGGCCACCTGCCGGAGCAGGAGCGGCTGCGGCAGATTCGCCGCGCCTGCGTCTACACTTTTTTCCTGATGGCGGGCTTCCTGGTCGCGGGTGGTCTGATCATGAATTTCTTCGGCATCTCGCTGCCCGGCATGCGCATCGCAGGCGGGCTGATCGTCGCGTTCCTCGGCTTCCAGATGCTGTTTCCGAACCCGATCTCGGACAAGGAGGCGATGACCAAGGCGGCGGGTGAAAAGTACGACATCGCGTTCACGCCGCTGGCAATGCCGGGATTGAGCGGCCCCGGAACTTTCGCGGTGGTCATGAGTCTGTCGTCGCAGTCGGCCGCGCACAGGGGCCTGCTCAGCATCGTGAGCTTCGTGGGCGTGCTTACTGCGATTTTCCTGACCGCGCTGCTGTCGTGGTTCGTGTTGCGCGGCGCGGAGCGGGTGAACCGCTTGCTCGGCGCCACGGGCATGGTCGCGCTGACGCGGCTTACCGGGTTCCTGATGATTTCGATTGGCGTGCAGTTCCTCATCAACGGCACGACCATGATCCTGAATGATCCCGCGTTCTGGTCCGGCCTGACCGAAGCCATGCGCGTACGCTAGGAGAATAGACGTGTTTTCATTGCGCAAGAAAAAGCTCGACCTGCCGACCGCCGCTGATGCCCTGCCGGGGCGTGCGCAGAAGCTGACGGTTCCCGCCAGGCACTACGTGAACGGTAATCGTCTCGAGGCGCCGTTCCCCGCGGGCATGCAGTTCGCCATGTTCGGACTTGGCTGTTTCTGGGGCGCCGAGCGCAAGTTCTGGACGACGCCGGGCGTGCACAGCACGCAGGTCGGCTATCTTGGCGGCATCACGCCGAACCCGACGTACGAGGAAATCTGCACCGGCTACACCGGGCACAACGAAGCGGTGCGCGTCGTGTTCGACCCGCAGGCGGTCTCGTATGCAGAGTTGTTGCGCGTGTTCTGGGAATCGCACGATCCCACGCAGGGCATGCGGCAGGGCAACGACGTCGGCACGCAGTACCGGTCGGGCATTTATTGTTACGACGCGGCGCAGCGCGCTACGGCTGCGGCGAGCGCAGCCGCCTATGGCGCGAAGCTGCGCGCCGCGGGCTATCCGGCCATCACGACCGAGATCCTCGACGTGCCGGAATTCTACTTCGCCGAGGACTATCACCAGCAATACCTGGCCAAGAATCCCGCTGGCTATTGCGGCATCGGCGGCACGGGCGTCACGTGCCCGATCGGCGTAGATATTTCCTGCGACGTGATCGGCGCTGGCCTGCAGGCGTGCCCGCCGTAGCTCAGGTACCCGGCGGCGGTGCGCCCGGATTCGGGTCTTCCATCGGATACGTTTTAGCGGGCTCGTTGGCGGGCACCGGCTCGGGCTCGTCTTTAGCCGGCACTGCGGCCGGCTTGACGTACGGCGTGCCCTTGGCGGTGGGCGCCTGCGTTGCTTTCGTCAGCGCTGCCATGAAGTCCTGGGCCTGCTGCGGGACGCTGGAAATTTTGCCCTCGAGAATCTGCGAGGCCAGCACGCCGCTGAGGCCATAGAAAGATTCATTTGCACCGCTGTCGATGGCGATCACCGTGCCGTCGAGCGCAACGCCCACGAACAAGCCCGAGCTGCGTGAGTACGACAGCACCTGCGCGCTCAGCGTGGCGTCCGTCGCTGCCGCCGACGAGCGGCCGAGCGGACCGGCGGCCACGCTGGCATCGGCACCGAGCGTAACCTTACCGCCCGCAATGCCTTCAACGCTTTCGCGTGACATCAGCACCAGCACGACATCGGTTGATTGCACCCCGAACTGGAAGCCGAAATTCACCCCACCCAGCGTGACGAAGCTGGGGGCGCTCCAGGTGCCATCGGGGTTGCGCACAGCCATGACGCCCTTGCCGCCGCGGCCGCCAAGCGTCAATGCAACCTTGACGACGCCCGGCACCACGACCACGCCATACGCGCGCTCGAGCAGCCACGTCGGAATGGTTTGTTCGGTGAGGTCCGAGAACGCTTCGAAGACACGCTGGGACCTCTGCAGCCGCTCCTCGGTCCTGGTGTCTGCCCAGCCGGAAGCGGGCATGAGGACCGCGGCCGCGAGCAGCAGCGAAAAACAGGTGGCGATGAATTTATTCATGGCGGACGGGGAGTTGCTCAGGAATGGTTTGCGGACTTTAACAGAAAGAAAAAAGGGCGAAGCAGAGGTGTCCCTGCTTCGCCCTGTTGGCACCGTCGTGTCGCGGCAGCGTCAGCGAGTGCAGGGTTACCCTGCCACGCCAATGCGTCGCGATGCGTCGGTCAGGTCGCGTCCATCAGTGTCTCGAGCTGCTGGATGCGCTCCTGGTTGCGGCCCATCAACATGCGCACCGTGTGCCGGGCCTGATCCGGAGTGCTTTCGCCCTTCAGCAGGTCCTGATAGTCGTCGATGCCCTTGCGCTCGCCGCTCGCCAGTGCCGTGAGCGCCGCATGGTCACCGAAAATGCGCGCAGCACCCATCACGGTATTCGACCACGTGCCCCAGGCGCCGGCGTCGTCCGAAGGCGTGCCGCCCAGCTGCTGGACCAGCGAACGCAAATCGGAGACGGCTTCGCCGTGTTCCTTGTGCATCTGCGCGAGCTGCTGGTAACGCGAATCCCGGCCAAACTCGTCGCGCAGCTTGTCGAGTGCCTGCCGATAGGTCTCGGTCGCCGCGAGTTCGCCGCGCAGCACCTCATTCAAATCGTCGATGACGTCCTCGTTCGCGCCGGAGTACGCCCCGCCCTGCATGGACGAACTACCCCGCATCGACGTGTCGCTGACCGCGTCGCGCGCACGGTCGTACGCATCGCGCGTCGCATGCTTGGCATCGTCCCACGAGAGGCGCGAGTCGCCGCGGCGGGTGTCCCAGTCGCGCTGCAGGTCAGTCTCGGCCTCATCGAATGACCGACCGTGATGCTCGGGATAACGCTCATACCCCAACTTGTAGGCAGGGCCGTAATCCTCATAGCTCGACCCGGACGTCACGTACGGGCGGGACGAATAGTTCGACTGCCAATGCGCGTCTTCAGTCTTGGGGTCGATGCGGCTCGAGACGACCTTGGCGCCGATTGCGCCGGCCACTGCGCCCACTGCTGCGCCAATCGCTGCACCGGCCGGACCACCGAGGCCTCCGGCCGCCGCGCCTGCCACGGCGCCACCCGCGATGCCGCCCACCGCTCCACCTGCAAATGCGCCACCGACCGTCGGGCCGGTGTCTTTATCGTTATCAAGATCTTTTCGGGATTCAGCCATGGTTAATCTCCTTTTCCTTGGCACGGGGCCCACGATGGGCCTGATCCGTTTTTATAGACGGCCCGCTGCCGTGGGTATGTAGGCGCACGCATCACGGGCTGTGAGGTATGGACCGCAAGTCGCAGCCGACAACCTCAGTCCGAGTCGGCTGCGGGCGTGCCTCGGCTTTTGGGCTGGAGGCGCGCCGCCAGCATTACGTACGCGAACACGGTCGGGGGGTACAGCAGAAGCAGCCATTCGTTCATGGCTTCACTGTGCGCGTGCTGCTCGCGCGCAGTAATCGGTCGTTACCCTTTATGGGCCAGAACCCGGCTCGCATAGACGCGCGATGTCATGCGGACGCGTGTAGGACGCGTCCACACGTCGCGACAACGAGAATTGAAGGCGCGTTTCGCTTCCTGGTCGCCTCACGCGACGCCACCATCAAGCCGCGCCGTTGGACTGCAACGCCGCGATCGACGCGTCGTCGTAGCCAAGCTCGCGCAGAACGTCTGCAGTGTGCTCCCCGAGCAAAGGCGCGCGGTGCCCCGGTAACCGCTGGCCGTCGAGCTTGATCGGATTTGCGAGCACACGGTAGTCCGCCCGGGCTGGGTGCGACAGTTCACGCACCATCCCGATGTCGCGCAGGTATGGGTTCTCCAGCGCTTGCGCCAGGTCGTACACCGGCGCGGCCGGCAGGATCCCCTGCAGTTTCGCGAGCCACTCCGCCGTCGTCGCCGTCGTGAAAATTGCGTCGAGCTTGACCGTCAGCGCCTCGCGGTTTGCACGTCGTGCCTCAGCGGTCGCGTAATCGGGGTCCGTCCCCAGGGCGGGTTGCTCGAGTGCCCGCACCAGTTCTGACCAGAATTTCTGCGTCATGCACATGATGAAGATCCAGCCATCGCGCGTGCGCTGCAGTTGCACGGGCACGGCGGACGGATGCGCGCTGCGCGGCAGGCGCTCCGTGCAATAGCCTGAATTGAGGTACCACGCGCCCGGGTAGGTCAGCTGGTGCAGGGCGACGTCGAACAGCGACACGTCGATGTCGTGGCCCCGACCACTTTTCAACGTGCCGATCAGCGAAGAAAGGATGCCGAACGCCGTGGTGATGCCTGTCATGTAGTCGACGATCGACAGCCCCATGCGCGCCGGGGGCGAGCCAGGCTCGCCGCTCAGGTGCAGGTAACCGGCCTCAGCCTGCATCAGGTAGTCGTATCCCGGCCACGCCTTGCGTTCGTTGTCGCGCCCGTAGGCTGAGAGGTGTGCGCAGAGGATGCGGGGGTTGATCCCGCCCAAGGTCGCGTAATCGAGGCCGAGTTTTTCCGGTTGATCGCCCCGCAGGTTGTTCAGCACGACATCGGCCGTGCGCACGAGCCTGTGAAAGGCCTCACGGCCCGCCGCGTGCTTGAGGTTCAGCGTGACGCTTTTCTTGTTGAGGTTGAAGGACTGGAAGAACTGGCTGTCGTGCTCGCCGAGAAAATACGGGCCCATCGCGCGCGTGGCGTCGCCACCCTGGTTGCGATTCTCGATCTTGATGACCTCGGCGCCGAGGTCGGCCAGGTACATCGAGCCGAAGGGGCCAGCGCCGAAATTCTCGAAAGTCAGGACGCGGAGGCCTGCGAGTGGCAAGGCGGGCAGCATGTTGAAGCCTCAGAGATCCAGCGCGTAGTAACGGTCGCAGGCGAAGTGGCCCGTGGCGCCGAGCGGTGCGCACAGTGCCGTGAAACCCGCGGCCTGGTAGAGGTGCTGTGCCGCGTCCATGCCGGTCAGGGTTTCGAGATAGCACCGGCGAAAGCCAAGATCACGCGCCGCTGCGAGGCACCGGTGCAACAGTCGCGCGCCCTGGCCGCGGCCACGACACTCGCGCAGGAAATACATCTTCCTGAGTTCGCAGACATCGGGATCCCCGCCATCGAGTGGCGCGATGCCTGCACCGCCGACCACGCGCCCCTCGCGTTCGAGCACGAAGTAAGCGGAGCGGGGCGCCGCATAGGCGACGCTGAGGTGATCGACTTCCGGATCACCCAGTGCGAAACCGGGCCCGCTCGCGCCAAATTCCGGCATGACCGTGCGGATGACGCGAGCCATCGCCGCGTCGTCATTGCCCGAGATGGGTCGCAGCAGGAATTCTTGCGGGGTGTTCAAGCGGTGCAAAGTTTAACACCGCTGCCCTCACCCCAACCCTCTCCCGCTGTAGCGGGAGAGGGGGCAGAGCCCTTCCCCCAACCCTCTTCCGCTGTAGCGGGAGAGGGAGGCAGGGCTTCAGAAGCGGTATGTCAGCTCGACGCCGTACGAACTGCCCGGCGCATCGTGCACGAACGAGCCGCCGAACTCGGGCGCCGGGATGATTTCGGCAAGGTAGCTTTCGTCAGCGATGTTGCGGCCCCATGCCGTCACGCTCCACTGCTCGGCCTGCAGCGAGAGACGCGCATTGACCACCGCGTACGGGTCGCGCACCTGTTTCGAGAACTCGCCCTGGCCGAAGCCAAAGTAGCCGAACAGGTTTGGCAGCCGGTTTTCCTGCACCGGGTGGAACCACGTCTCGCCGACGAACGAGCCGTCGACCCGCGCGACCAGCGACAAGGCATCAGTGACCGGGAACCGGGCCTCGGCGCCGAGGTTACCTGTGTACTCCGGCGCGTACGGCACCTCGTTGCCCTTGGTGTAGGGGCGGCCGGTGTATTTGTCGATCCTGCCGTCGGTCATGCCGTAGCCGCCGAACACCGAGAACATGTCATTGATCTGCCAGCGGGCGTCGATCTCAGCGCCCTTGATCGTGACATCGTCGATGTTGGTGACCGCGCGCAGCAGGCCGAACGGACCGGCGAAGAAGTTGAAGAACTGCATGTCCTCAACCTTCGTGTAGTACATCGCCGCGTTCAGGCTGACCGACCGATCGAGGAAGTAAGACTTGAAGCCGAGTTCCGCGGCCTTGGAGACTTCCTGCTTGAACGTGTCGTTGACGTCGGTGAGGTTGAGCTGCGACGACGCGCTGCACGCTGGAGCGTACACCGGCCCGTTCGGGCCGGTCGTATTGTCGCCCAGGCAAAGAGGAGTGGTGCCGGCCAGGCCATAGAACGTGTCGACGGTCGCTGCGCTGCCCGACGAGTTGAAACCGCCGCTGCGGAAACCATAGCCGTACGAGGCGAACAAGGCGAAGTCGTCGGTGATCTTCCAGTTGGCCGAGAGCTTCGGCTGCAGCTGGTCGAACGTCTCGCTGCGGTTCGGGATGCCGGACGTCGCGTACGCCGAATTCACCGTGTAGGCCGGGTTGATGTACGGGTTGCTGAAGAAGCTGAAGCCCGGCGTCTGCGCTCGGCATGAGGTGGTATCGGTGCTGGTGCAGACCGGCACGTTGTTGCTGACTTCGCGGTCTTCGCTGTCGTAACGCAACGCGAGGGCCAGTTCGAAGTTGTCCATCACGTCATACGCTATCTGGCCGAACACCGCGTAGACCTTGCTGGTGTAGTCGTCGTCGTAGAGCAGGTCAGTCGGGTTGGGACCGGCGCTCGAGACGAACGGACGCGCCCGGAAGCCCTGCGCGAGGTCCGAGCCCTGCGACACGACGACGTGGCGATCGATGTCGGCGAAGTAAGCGCCGGCCACCCAGCGCAGGGCCTGGTCGCCCGGCGAGGTGAGGCGGACTTCGAGGCTCAGGTCTTCCTGATCACGCTGCTGGTACTGGTAGCCGCCGCAAGTGGACGGGCCGTACGGTGGCAGGAAGCCGGCTCCGCCGCCGCCTGCCGGCGTGAACCAGATGCTCGACGGGATGCCGAAGAAGGGCGCCTCATAGCCTGGGTTGGTCAGGTTGGCATCGTTCGACGCAGTGCAGGTCGAGTCGAGCGCGTACAGCAGGAACGCGTCACTGGTGCCGTCCGTCAAAAAGTAATTGGTCTGGTCGTTGTAGGCCAGGTAGCTGGTCAGCGTGCCGATGCCTACATCCCAGTCACCCTTGATCGAGAGGTTGATGTTCTCCTGCTCGTTCTCCGGGTCGACGTTGTTGATGTAGCGGAAGTTGTGCTTGTTCGCGTCCTCGTAGAACGCGGCGCCGACGAACGGAGCGACGTCGGCCAAGGCAATCGAGGCATTGAAATTGATGGCCCCCGATTCGACCTGCGAATACTTGGCCTTGACGTCGATGTCACCGCCAAATGCTTCGAACAGCAGACGGCCGGACACGCCCGACTCCTCGAACTTGTCGACGCAATCGTCGCAATTGTTCTTGAGGTTTTTCCACTGGCCGTCGGTCTTGCGCGTGTAGGCCGCAATCGAGCCCTTGACGCCGTCGGTGAGCGGTCCCCCCACGTAGAAGCTGCCCTTGTAGCTGCTGTCCGAGCCGTACCCTGCGGTGACTTCGGCAGCCATCTCGTCGCCCGGCTTGCGCGTGGTCAGGATCAGCGCGCCGGCGAGCGCATTGCGGCCATAAAGCGCGCCCTGCGGGCCCTTCAGCACTTCGATCTGGGTGATCCCCGAGAGCTCCTGGTTGAGCGCGTTGGGGTTGGTCTGCAGGACGCCGTCGATGACCAGCGCGAAGTTGGTCTCCGCGTCGCGACCTGTGTTGATGCCGCGGATGTTCAATTGTAGGTCGCCGGCTTCCGCCGTCTGCACCTGCGTGACGCCGGTGGTCAGCGCGATGAAGTCGACCGGGCGCTCGATGCCGGCGCTCTTGATGTCGGCGGCCGTGAAGGCCGTGATCGAGACCGGCACGTCCTCGATGCGTTCTGCGCGCTGTCGCGCGGTCACCACGATCTCTTCGAGCTGACCGGTCTCGGCTGCCTGCAGCACCGGCGGCACCGCGAGCAGCGCTGCACCGTGGGCGGCAGCGAGGGCGAACAATCGAGTCTTGCCGTATTTCATGTGTATTCCCTGTGCTGGAAGGCTGAAAGGCGCTGGCGGCCGGCTCCCTGTGACCGGGTCGAACATACCATCCGTTCGCGCGAGGTTGCAATATAAGTAAGACAATAGAACAAGCGGCCGGGGCGCACGCGGATGTTGCCACCATGCAACATGCAGCGGCCGGCGGCTCTGCTAGCATGCGCTTGCAGGCCTTCCTGCGATTCACCCTGCCGTCTTCCAACGCCCGCCGCGCCCGGACACAACGACTTTCCGCCCCCTTCGCGGCCATGGCACGCAAAGACATTTCGTTTACAGCCAAGGATGCGGCGCTCCGCGAGGACGTCCACACGCTGGGAGCGCTCGTCGGCCAGGTACTCCGGGACCAGGGCGGAGATGCTTTCCTGGCCGAAGTCGAAGGCGACCGTCAGGCCGCCATCCGCCGTCGCGACGGCGACGAGGCAGCCGCGATCGAGCTGGTCGTGCGGACGGACAATCGCTCGCCGGCCCAGGCCGCCGAGCTGGTGCGCGCGTTCACCATCTGGTTCCAAACAGTCAACCTGGCCGAGAAGGTGCATCGCGTGCGTCGGCGCCGGCAGTACCTGAACGACAGCAGCACCCATCAGCCGGGCGGCCTGGCAGAATGTTTCGCCAGGCTGAAGTCGATCGGGTACACCCTGCCGATGGTGCTCGAACTGCTCGGTCGGTTGAGCATCGAGCCAGTCTTCACGGCGCACCCGACTGAATCCACGCGCCGCACCCTGTTGCGGCAGCAGCAACGCATTGCCAAGTTGCTGCTGACTCGCCTCGATCCGACGCAAACCCCCGTTGAGCGCCGCCACACGCTCGAGCGCGTGCGGACTGAACTCACGACCGGTTGGCAGACCGCGGACAATTCGCGCGAAAAACTGACCATTGCAGACGAGCGGGAGCACGTGCTCTTTTTCCTGGTGGAGATCGTCTACGACGTGATCCCCGTGTTTTACGAAGGCATCGAAGAAGCGCTGGTGCTGATCTTCGGCGAGGCAGCGCAGGACGCGGTCGTGCCGGAAATGCTGCATTTCGGGTCGTGGGTGGGAGGCGACATGGACGGTCTGCCGGACGTGCACGCCAAGACCATTCGCGAAAGCTGCGCGCGCCATCATGCCCTGATCGTCAATCGCTATTTCCTGGAGGCGCAGCGCCTCGCCGAAAAACTGAGCCAAAGCGAACGCCGCACGCCGGAGATTCCGCAGGCCCTGCGCGATCGCATCGAGCATTACAAATCGGTGGTGCCCGCGGCGCGTGCAAGCTCGCCTTCGGGTTACGACGAGATGCCGTATCGCGTGTTGCTCGGGCAGATCGCCGAGCGGCTGCGCGCCACGTACGACCACCGCTCGGGCCAGTACGAGCGCGTCGAACAACTGGTCGACGACCTCACGATCGTCACCCGCAGTCTCGAAGCCAATCGCGGCCGCCACGCTGGGTTGTTCCTCGTCCGCAGATTGCTGCGGCGTGTGCGCACGTTTGGCCTGCATTTGGCGACCCTCGACGTCAGGCAGAACGCGGAAGTGCATCGCCAGATCCTCGGGCGTGCGCTGGGTGAAACCGGTTGGGACGCCCGGCCCGCAGCGGAGCGCATCGAGCGGCTGCGGGACGCGCTGGCGCGAGACGAATCGCCGCCTGAAGTGCTGGAGGCCGCGGGCAAGCGCGCGCTCTGGGTGTTCGAAGCGATGGACTATTGCCGACATCGGTACGGCCCCCTGGCCGTGGGCTCGTACGTCGTCAGCATGGCGCGCGACATCGACGACGTGCTCTCGGTGCTGCTGCTGGCCCGCTGGGCGGGCCTCACGGACGTCAACCATGGCCAGGTCACGCTCGACGTGGCGCCTTTGTTCGAATCGGTCGCCGCGCTGGAGGCCGCCGGCCCCACGCTGGCACGCCTGCTGGCCGACCCCATCTACCGCGACCACCTCGCGGCGCGTGGCAACCGGCAGGTCGTGATGCTCGGCTATGCGGACAGCAACAAGGAGTCGGGCATCGCGTCGTCGCGCTGGCTGCTGCGCGAGGCGCAGGTGGCCATGCTTGCGACCTGTGCCGAGGCGGGCGTGCAACTCTTGGTTTTCCACGGCCGCGGCGGTTCGATCACTCGGGGCGGCAGCCGCACCGAAGCCGTGGTCCGCGGCCTGCCAACGGCCGTGGGGGTCGGTCGCCTGCGCGTGACCGAGCAGGGCGAGACCATCAACGACCGCTACGGCCTGCAGCCGATTGCGCTGCGCAGCTTTGAGCAGGGCCTCAACACGCTGGCGCTCGCGGTTGCCGGGGAGCGCAAGGAAACGATCAGGCCCGGCTGGCAACCGGCGATGCAACTGCTCTCCGACGCCAGCCAGGCGCGCTACCGCGCGTTTGTGCACGACGATCCGGGCTTTTTCGAGTTCTTCCAAGCGGTTACGCCGATCGACGTGATCGAGCGCATGCAGCTGGGCTCGCGACCGCTCCTGCGCGGCACGGGCAGCGGTGTCGACACGATCCGGGCCGTGCCGTGGATGTTCGCCTGGTCACAGAGCCGGCACATGCTGCCGGGGTGGTTCGGGGCGGGCACCGGTCTGGCCGCTGTGGCGGACAGGTTTGGTGCCGACCTGATCAGCGAGATGTACCGCGACTGGCCGTTCTTCGGGGGACTCGTCGACGACATCGAGATGCGGCTTGCTCGCGCCGACATGGACATTGCCGCGCATTACGAGCGCCTCTATCCCGGCGACGTGGAGCGCTATTCAACGCCGATCCGGGCCGAGTACGAACTGACCCGCAGGCTCGTGCTGCAGCTGAAGGGTTGTGCGCGGCTGCTCGATTCCGAACCCACCCTCCAGCGCTCCATCTGGCTGCGCAACCCGTACGTCGATCCGATCCACCTGATGCAGGTGCAGATGCTGCGGCGGTGGCGCGATGCTGGTTCGCCCGCCGACAAGAGTCATGCCGACGAAGATCCTACAACACGCGTGTTCCCGGCGCTGGTCGCGTCCGTGAACGGGATCGCCCACGGTTTGCAGGGCACCGGCTGACGCGACTGCAACTTTCCCTTGTTGACTGCGCAAGGCACGAGGACTAGCGTCGTCATGGTCAAGTGCGACGGCATTCGCCGCCGCCGAAACTACGCCAACACGGCACAGGGAGATTGATTCAAATGGCAGCGAAGAAGAAGGCGCGTCGCGCGGCGCCGCGCAAAGTCACCAAGGCGAAAGTGGCCAAGGCCAAGCGTAAGGTCGTCACGAGAGCGAAGGTCGCAAAGGCCAGGCGCAAGGTAGTCAAGCGAGCGAAGGTCACGAAGGTCAAGCGCAAGGTCGCCGTGCGCAAGGCCCGGAAAGTCGTCAAGGCGAAGGCCAGCAAGGCGCGCGGCACTGCCGCCAGCCGTCGTGTTGCAGCCGTCAAGGCAGCCGCCCGCAAGGCACCGGCCCGTACCCGCGCGGCCGTGAAGAAGGCCGTGCGCAGCTTGCCGCCGTCGGCAAAGCGTGCCCTGCGCAAGGCCGACAGCAACCTCAAGTCGGCCGAGAAGAGCATCGTCAAGGCCGTCAAGATCGCGAAGAAGAAAGCGTCGAAAACCGCAGCCCAGGCAGGCTCGATGGTGAACGCCGCACAGACGTCGGCCGAAAAGCAGGCGACGAGCCTGTTTGAATCCGCCAAGGACATGGCGAGCAAGGTCAGCGAGACGGTGCAGACCGCCGTCGACAACCTGATGCCGGGCGACAAAACCTGATCAGGGCAATCGGTGGCACCCCTTCCTGCGCAGGCGGGGGGGGTTGCCATCCTTGCGTGCAGACGCCTGCAGGCGCGATCAGCTCCTGCGTTTGAACCGGATGCGGGACGGCATGTCCCGCACGTACTGCGGGTAGCTCGGTAGCACGACGCAAGTCTCCCCGCCGGTCTCCGCGTACTCCGCGTCCCACGGCAACACGAGCTCCATTTCGTTCGCTTCGTGCTCGAGCCACTTCGGCAGGATCGGCGGCACCACCCGCGTGCGCTCAGCGGTGAGCATGGGCGCGAGACCGCCGTGCCGTCGGTGCGCGCTCCACAAGTCCAGGAGTGTTGCGCGCGTGGGCGGCGCGAGTTGCATCTCGCCGCTTGCGGTGTGCGTGCGCACGTCGTTTTCAGCGAGCCAGGCGTGATGCGTCAGTTCGCCGTGGTCGACGCTCGCTTCCTGGTCGTGCGGGACCTGCAGGGCGAAGAAGCGTGTGTCGAAGCGCCTGGTTTCGAACCCCGGCGTGATCCAGTGCGCCCAGTACACGAGATGGTCGATGTCGAGCGTGAGGTCTTCGTCGCTCAGCAGCCGCGCGAATTCAGTGGCATCGGCCGAGGCGGCCGCGCGACGCGACGTGACCCGGGCGAGCCGGTCTGAGCCCCAGTCGCCGCGACCGTCACGAGGCAGGGCGAGCAACACGCCGGCTTCCTCGAACGTCTCGCGGCATGCGCCCACCAGCAGGCCCCTGGCCGTTGCAATGTCGAGGGTCTCGCCTTCGATGGTGAGCATGCGCGAGGCCGTGTCGGCGATCGCCACCTGATCCGCGCGCGCGGCAAGGTCCGGTGCAAGGTCCGACGTCTCCATGCGTCCGCCTGGAAACACCCAAAGCCCGGCCATGAACGACAACCCGGGCGCACGCTTGGTCAGCAGGACCTGCAGGCCCGCTGTCGACTCCCGCAGCAACAAGACCGTCGCAGCGTGCGCAATCGGCCGCGTCATCGCCGTGGGCTCAGCCCAGTTTCACCAGCTGTTTGCCAAAATTCCGGCCGCGCAGCATGCCGATGAACGCCTCAGGCGCTGCAGCAAGGCCATCTGCCACGCTCTCGCGGTACTTGATGGCACCGGTCGCCACGCCCTTCGCCAGCTCGCCGAGTGCGCGCGGCCACAGCTCGAGGTGCTCCGATACGATGAAGCCGCGCACGGTGAGCCGGTTGACCAGCAGTGCGCGCGTGTTGTGGATCGCGATGTCGCCGCCTTCGTAACCCGCGATGAGGCCGCACACGGCGATCCGACCAAAGGCGTTCATGCGGGACAGTGCGGCGTCGAGCCCAACGCCCCCGACATTCTCGAACAGTCCGTCGATGCCGTCGGGCGCCGCCTGCTTGAGCGCGGCACTCATGGAGCGGACGTCGGCATGCTGCCTGTGGTCGATGCACGCATCGAAACCCAGTTCGTCGCGCACGTACGCGCATTTCTCGGGGCCGCCTGCGATGCCGATCGCGCGGCAACCCGCCATCTTTGCCAGTTGACCGACCACGGAGCCCACGGCGCCGCTCGCCGCCGAAACCAGCACTGTCTCGCCTGCCTTCGGCTTGCAGATTTCGTTGAGTCCGTACCAGGCGGTGACACCGGGCATGCCAACTGGGCCGAGGTACGCGGAAAGCGACACGTGTCGTGTGTCGACCTTGTTGAGGCCAGTGCCATCCGACACGCCGTATTCCTGCCAGCCGAGGTATCCGACGACCGCGTCGCCCACGGCGAAGCTGGGATGCTGGGACGCTTCGACGATGCCGGCGGTGCCACCGACCATGGTGTCCCCGATGACCTGCGAGGCTGCGTACGACTTGGAATCGTCCATGCGTCCGCGCATGTACGGGTCGAGCGAAAGAAAATGGTTTCGTACGAGCACCTGGCCGGCGCCAATCGCCGGCATTGGGACCGCTTCGAGCCGAAAATTGTCCGGCACGACGGTGCCCTGCGGACGGCTGGCAAGAACGATGCGCTGGTAAGTCTGGGTCATGGCGAAAGCTCCTCGTGCGGGCCGCATCTTCGCACGGGAGCGGGCTGGTGTGGTTCGCCGCGGTCTATTCGACTGTCAGCGTGCTGATTCCCCGCGTGTTGATTGTCAAAGCTCGTCCCCTTTGATGATCTGTACTCGGATTTCCCCGACGGCCGTCCGTTCGGTGCCCCCTCCGCGAAGTACGGGAACAGGCCTCTCGACATATCAGGGCCGATGACCATCCGTCCTGATGTCCTCGATCTCGCGCTTGATGAACGCCGCGCAAGCGGTCAACTCATCCAAATATTCGACGGGCTCATGGTCAGAATAGTGGCCAACCTGGTACCCCGTTGCCCCTCGCCGTAGGAACCAGCCCGAACTGGCTCGCTTCGAATCCGAGAAGTCAATCCAGTCGCTGACAAGTTCCGGGTGCTCACGCAATGCGTCGTGGATGGCGTCCTCCGTGACCGCTTTGTGAACGGCAAAGTAGCCGGACTCCTGAAGCAATGAATGAATTGAGGCGTCCCTACAAACGGAAAAGTTCCGGGGCAACTGGATCAAGTCGTTCAATGTGCTTTCGATGCTCATGTCCGTCACCTTATAAGGCGAGTGCCATCCGCACTCAACCGGAAGCCGTTGCCAATCAGGTAGTCCAATTCTCGCCGGAAAGAACCAGTTACATCGTTGATGTTCCTTACCGGATTGGATAGCACGATGTCATCACCGCGAGCGATTGCTCGGTCCAGGAACTTCTGATTGGCCGCCCATTGCTCCGTAGCACTCATCCTGTTCCAGACGGACGTTGGAATGTTAAATCGCTTTGCACCCAACTCGTCTGAACGTTTAAGGTAGTCCGGAAACTTCCCGAGAACCGCTGTTCCCCTTGCGGCAAAATCGTGGCGTCCTCCCGCGGCTGCAGCTTTAGCAACACGCCGTATTGCCTTCGTTGGCGCTAGCACTGACTGGCAAGGCTTCGCTACATCGCAAAGTACGAATCCGAAGTAGTAGACAGCCGTCGCAACGTCCCCTCGCTTCGCCGCATCGACGCCTGCCTGCGCGTCGCGCACCGGAGACAGGATCAGCACCTCGACCGCGTTGATGCCCAGATCGGCAAAGAACTGCTCCAGGTTCTCGCGTGCGTACTCTTCCCCGAGCGTCGTCTCAGAGAACGTTGAGGTTGGTGCCATGCCCATGATGCCGGGCGTGCCGCGGTACAGGACCTGCCCGCCGCACACCGGTGAAAACGTGCCCGGACCACACAGCCCGACGCCGCCTTGGGCGGACCGGCCCGGCAAGGCAGTCGCCGGTGGCGGAGGCAAGCCACCGCCGTGACTCAGGATTCCACCGAGCACCGAGGCAAAGACTGAATTGACCAGGAACTTTGTGATCAGGATCGTCGCACCACCGTCTGCAATGAGCCCAGTCGGATCCGTCGTGTTGAGGGGACGATTGCCCACGTACGCATATGGGTTGACGGACTGCGAGTCCGCGAGGTTGCCGATCAATGGATCGACCGACAGGAAGCGGCCGAGCGCCGGATCGTAGACGCGGCCGTTCATGTGCACGATGCCGACGTTGTCGAGCATTTCGTGCCCTGTGAATCCCTGTCGCGTCGAGTTGGCGATGCCGGCCCAATCCGGGGCCGTGCCTGACGTCCAGTCGCTGCCGCGACGACTGCCAAAGGCCGCATAGCTTTCGCGCGCGATGCTCGAACCCGAGTCGCTCAGCAACGTGTCGCTGCTGCCCAGGTGATCCGCCAGCACGTAGGTCGTGGAAGACGTGCCATTGGAGTTGCGGGACACAATCACCGTCGATCCGCCCGGTGTCGGCACGTAATGCCGCCAGTACGTCACGCCCGTGGAGGTTGCAGACTCTTTTTCGAGCAGGGTGCCGACGTAGTGCGTCGTCTCCGTGCCGTTCTGGTAAGTCGCCACCTGGCGCCAACGTTCGTGATCAGGGCCGTATTCGAACCGCGACTCGTATCCCGACTTGCGCAATGTGCGCGGCAGGTTGAACGAGGTCCAATCCTGCGATTGCCCGTTGCGTGACGCGAGGTTGCCGTTGCCGTCGTAGCTGAACGTCTCGGCACCCGCGGCCGTGACTGCGTTCGGCCGGGCCGAGTTGCCGTACGAGTAGGCGCCGACGTCAGACTTCTGCCTGATGTTGCCCGCCGCGTCGTAGCCCACGCTCAGGCTCGACGCGCCATTCAGCGATGAACCGGTGAGCCGGTCGAGCCCGTCGTAGGCGAACGCTTCGGTCACGTTCTGGTTGAGGTCGCGTCGCTGCAGCAGGTTGCCCGCCGCGTCCCACTGATAAGCCAGGTTTTGCCGGTTGTTCACGGCGCCGGCGGCTCCTGCCTGCAGGCCCGTCAGGCGTTGCGTCGCCATGTCATAGGTGGCGCTGCGCGATACCTGGCCGCCGGCCATCGTCTCACCGGTGGGTGCGCTAAAATCATTCACCGCACTCAACCGCCACAGCGTGCGGGGGGCGGACGACGTGACGTCGTCGACCTGGACCGGTGCGCCCAGGTTGTACGAGTAGCGCACCTTGAATCGCGTGCCTGCCTGGTCTGCGGGCACCGGGCTCAACGGATAGGTCAGTGTGTCGATCTCGCCGATCGTGTTGTAGGTGTAGTCGTAATCGTAGGCCTGGTCGGACGTGATGCGGCGCGCGCTGATGCGTCCAACGCCGTCATAGGTGCGCGCTTCGGCGTAGCCCAGGCCTTGCTTCGATTGCAGGCGACCGACATTGCGCGACGCCGCGGAGCTGCCCCAGGTCCAGGTGCTGACGCCCTCGGGCTCGCTCCGGGTAATCAACCGGCCGAGCGCATCGTAGCCGGCCGTTAAGACCTGGCCTTTCGCGTCCGTCCACCGCACCTGTTCGCCGAGGGAGTTGTACGCGTAGTTTGCAGCGCCCGAGTCCGCGTCCGACCACTTTGTGCGGAAACCGCGCACGTTGTACAGACCGGTGGAGACGGCGCCGCCCGCGTCCTGCACGCGGGCCAGGTTGCCGAAAGAGTCGTAGTCGTAGCGGGTCGTGCCGCCGGGCGCAGGATCCACGACACGACGCACTCGGCCACTGACGTCCGTCGTGCGGGTATGTGACCGGCCCAGCGCATCCGTGAGTGTGAGCGAGCGGCCCGCGTACGCGAGCACGACGCTGCCGACCGTGGCGCCGGCTGCGTCGAGTTCACGCTGGCTGACGACGCGGCCGAGCAGGTCGTACACCCGCGAGGTCTGACCGTTCGGCACGATCGAGAAGGGCCGTGATTCACGCACGGGCCGACCGGCAGCATCGAAGTCGTACGTGCGGTTCAGCCATGAGCCCAACGGGCCCTGGTAGCTGAGCAGTCGCAGCCGCTCGTAGCCATCGAAATAAGACATCTGCTCGCCGATAAGCGTGCCGTCCGTGCCGTGACGCCGCGACGTGACCTGGAAACGGCGTTCGTCCGTTCCCCAGCAGCCGCTGGTGCCGCAGGACGTGAAACTCCATGTGCTGCGCGTCCCGTCGGGCGCGGCCTCGCTGACGCGCCGGCCAAACTCGTCGTGGGCCCACGACGTTGCGATGCCGTTGGCATCCTCTACCCGCGCAAGCACGCCGAAGTCGTAGCGCCAGCCGTACCCCGTGGGTTCCCCGGCCGCATTGATGATCGATTCGGGCAACTGGCAGCGACTGCCGTAGTTGAAGCGCGTGGTGCGCGCAGGCATCGCAGCGCCATCCGCCTGTGCGGCGGTGATCGCGATCGAGGCGACGTTGCCGCACGAGTCGAACCCATATGACGTAACCACCTTCAAAGCAGGACTGTTCGGTTCCAGCGTTTCCTGGGTGATGCGACATGCGGCGGGGTCCGTCGCATAGGCGGCCGTTCGCGTCTGTGCGGCCTGGCCGTATGCCGTGCTGGTCACGGTCGATGCGGCAGGCAAACCCAGGCACCAGTTCGCGCCGGGGTCGTTCGCGTAACTGAGGTTGGTCGTGGTGCGCCATCCACCATTGAAAAATGGCGAGTACGGATCGCGATCCCATGACGAGGCCTGCACTTGCGTAGGGTTGCCGTAGCCGTCGCCGTAGGTGAAGACGTTCGTGGCTTCGGTGACCAGCGTGCCGTTCAGTGCGCCGCCAGCTTCGTATTGCTTGTCCGACGTGGAGGCCACGTATGGAAACAGCCGCTGCTCGCTGCCCGCGCTGCCCATGGCCTGCAGGGCGAGCTGGGCCTGCCACTGGCTGACGGGCGTCGTGCCGTTGGCCTGAAACACGCTTCGCTGCCGATGCATGCCGGTATATGGGTAATCTCGCTCCACCGTGTCGACCGTGACCAGGTTAAGCCGCGAGTCGACGATGCGCTGCGTGGCAAAGCCCTGGAAACCGAGCCCCTGCAGGTGCACGCGCGCGCCTTCGTACGTGAACTGGTTGCGATAGACGCCGCCGCCGCCATCGTTCGCGCTGAACTCGTTGACGACGTACAGCGGGCCCTGGAAATCCGCTGCAGGAAAGACCGCGTCGTTACGGCGCACGTGGTTGCTGCGTGCGATCGAGACGTAGGTCGGCGAATGACGCACACCGAAGCCGTCGACAAAGACTGTCGCGAGGTCCGGCGGGACGGCCGTGCCCGCGTGCAAGTGGTAGCGCAGCCGGTTGCCCTGACTCCCGTCGCGATATGCAAGGTCGCTGAGACCATCGCCGTTGAGATCGAGGTCGAACCACGTGGTGGACACCGGTGCGGCGATGCCCGTATTGACTGGCGCCGCGACGCCGGGCCCCGTGGAAGCCACGACGAACCACTTCTTGGTCGCGGCGTCGATGTAGAGCAGGTCCGTACGGCCGTCTTCATTCCAGTCCGTCGCCACGGCCGTGTAGATCGAGTCGCCAGTAGCCGGCGTCGCGTTGGTCCGCATCCAGGCAAAGTTGCCCGCACAGTTTGCGAGGTATACGGCAGTGACCTGCACGATGTCGGAACACCCGTCAGCGTTCCAGTCACCGAGCGTCACCATGCTGCCTTGCCAGAGTTCGTTCTCGACGCCGACGGTGAACGGGTTGCCGAAGCCATTGGAGAGCAGCGGCGTGGCGAAGAATTTCGGGTCGCGTAAGCTCTCAAAGTGTGACAACGCCAGGATGTCGGCGCGGCCGTCACCGTTCAGGTCCGCGACGCGCAGGCCCTCCGACTGCACGACTCTGCGCGGGCCCGGCGTGGTCCAGACCGCCTGTGACGTCGCTGCAAATGTGACGGCGAGCGACGCTGCCGACGGCGTCGCCGTGTTGCGGCGCGCGCGGATCGTCGACGTGGTGCCGGCAACCAGCGACATCAGGTCGGCCAGTCCATCGCCATCGAAATCAGCGGCCGCATATTCGCCGCCAGGGATCAGCCCGGTATTCGCGACTGTGAACCCTGCATTGGTGTAGCCCGCCACGTACCAGTAGCCGCTCTGCTGCAGCAGGAACTGCATGCGACCGTTGCCGGCGAAGGCACCGGGGATGATCGTGTGCGACGTGGTCGTGAAAAGTCCGGTGTCGAAAGGCGCGGCGAGCCCGGTGGGTGTGCCGAAGAGAACGCGCCAGCTCAGGCGTCCCGTGCCGGCGTTGACGGGGTAAAGAATGTCCTGGAGTCCGTCCCCGTTCAGGTCGAGCGGAACAGGATTCCTGTCTTTCGACGTGACAACACCGGTATCCGACATCGCCTGCCAGCCACGCACGCCATCCTGGTATGAAATCGTGGTCGGCTGCAGACACGTCGTCGCGCCGCATTCTTGCACGCTGTTGAGACGAAGCCGACCGGTTGTCGTCGCCGTCGCGTAGACGAGCGAGTACGACTTGATGGGTGCCGCCCCGCCAACGGCCTGGACCGTGATGCGATCGAGCTGATAGGGGTCGCGCACCAGGTTGCCGGCAAGGTAGCCCGACGGGATGTCACTGGCCGGCCGTGGCGAGTAAGTGAAATCGACGCGGTAGAAGGGCCCTGCCCCCGTCGCGGTAGTTGGATACGAAATCGATGCGATGCGGTGCGTGCCGTTGGTGTACGCGCCCGACTGCGCCTCGTTGATGTAGTTGAGGGCGATCGAATTGCCAGAGCCCGTCCCGGCACGATCGCGCACGCGCGACAACGCCCATGCGCGCACGGTGGCGGTGTTGCCGGCATAGACGCGCGCGTCGGCGGTGCTGCCGTATTCGTAGATGAGACCGTTCCTGGTCGTGACCGTAAACGAAGCGGGGCCATTGCCCGCAGCGCCGTTCGCGACGATCCGGGAGAACGACTCAATGGCTGTGGCATACACGGCGCCGGCCACGCCGTGCGTGCCGCTGACCAGCTTGAGTGGCTGGCCATCGAGGCAATAGCGGTCGGCAACCGTATTGGTCACGCCGCCCGTCATGCCGTCCTGGGCCAGGTTGCGGTTGCAGCGAGCGATGTTCGACAATCCGCTTAACGACCAGCCCACGCCCAGCGGCCCGCTCGTGCTGCGGCTGTTGTAGACAAGTGCGAGGTCGAGTTCTACCTCGCCGACGCCTGGTGGGGTCCACAGCGGGATCTGGTAAGTCGCTGCGCCTGAGTGCGAGACGGCGAACTCAGTGGGCGAGCGTCCTGCGGCCGAGGTGACTGCGGCGACTGCCATCGCGTCAGGCGTGAGCGGCGCGGATGACTCCGAGTATTCAGTCGCGTCGGCCCGTCCCGTCGTGCCTGCACCGGCCACGACGGTGATCATTGCGCTCAGTATCGCTGCGCACACTGAATGACCGTGCGCTGCCCATCGCTGCTGTACTGCTTTCTTCATCGCCATCTCCCTGGTCGGCACCTGCGCCGGCTACGCGCACAAGGTCGCGCATGCGGCGTGCGGGAGAAACGCGCATTACGAGCGGAGTCGCGCAGATTCGTTGCGCGACGATCCGCGCGCCGCGGCGGCGCGCAGCACAGTCAGGGAGAAACAGTGTTGAATCAGCGCCCGCGGGCGAGGGCGAGATCCGCGAACACATCGCGACGCCGCGATTCGGGACTGCGCCGCAAGGGCACCTGGATGCCCTGGTCGTGTTCCGGTTCCTGCTGTTGCATCACGGGGCTCGCGGCCGCGACCGGGTGCAGCATCAGCTGCATCGGCTCGCCGAATTGCCACGCGTCGGCGCCGGGCAGGACGCCGGGCGCCTCGATGTTGCTGCGCGCCATGCGCCGGTCGGACGTCGCCATGCCAAAGCGACGATCGCGATCCTGCACGCGCTGCGGCACGATCTGGTCGTCCCCCGTGAAACCCGCCATCAGCGTCGGGATCCCCGCGGGCAATGCCACGTCACGCTCGGTATGCCAGGTGTGCCAGGTCTTGCCGTACGTCCCTGCGAGCTGCTCCATCAACTTGTGCTCCGCAGCCTCGGGCAGCCCTGGTCCGATCAGCAACCCGCTGCTGACCTCGTACGCGTGACTGTGCCAGAGCGTTCGCTCGAGCATCGGCAACTGCTCGAACACACGCCGGCTGATGACGTACTCGACGCCGACCAGTTTCGCGTCGCCGCCGTTGCCATCGAACAGCACGCATTGGCGGAAGTCCTCATTGACGACTTCGCAGAAGTGATGGGCCTCGTTCTGTTCGTCGGGACGGCCGTTCGCGAAGTGGAAGCCGTTCAGGTACACGTTGAACTGGGCCAGCGGTTCCTTGCCTTGCAGCACGGCCGCGCCCGTTGCAAGCGCACGCGCGCGTATGGACTTCTGCGCGTCAGGCGCTTCGACGCTGGATGGAGTGTTGTCAGTCCCGCATCCCGTGATCAAGGCGACCGCCAGCATGGCGGCAGCACGCATTGCCCTGATGACGCATCCGTCCGTGCGCATGGTCCACTCCCTGATGACACCGCAGTCCGTTGTAGCGGGACGGTCACTGGCGTGGCAGAAGACTTTCACGCCATTCGCTGTGGGGCAGGGGCTGACAGGAGCGATTGGGCAAAATCCCACGGCCCGGTAGACTCGACGCATGCAGAATCACAACGGCCGCAGCGATGTCCTGAGGTTGGCCGTCCTCCTGACCGTCGCGGCCCTTGCCGTATCGTGCAAAACCTCGCCCGACGCAGTGACCGCCACCACGGAACGTGGCGCCATCTACACGTCTGCCACGGTCAAGGCGCCAGGCTACCTCGCCCCGGACGAACGGCCTGACGGCATTGCGCTGGTGCCGCCGCCGCCCATGCCAGGATCGGCGGAGGCGCAGGCGGATGAGGCGGTCTACCGCGAGGTGAGCGCACTCGAGGGCACCGCGCGCTGGGAACTCGCGGCAGCGGATGCGAATCTCAAATTTCCGCATGCTGCCAACACATTTGCCTGTGCACTGGGCTTTGATGTCGATGCATCGAGCATGCCACACCTGTACACGCTGTTGCAGCGGACGATCGTGGATGCAGGGCAATCCACCTACCCGGCCA
>JANNGT010000292.1:0-3499 GCA_031404015.1 Gammaproteobacteria bacterium
AGCACGAGGGCCAGGTGCGCGTTGCGGTTCGGGTCGTACTCGAGGTGCTCGACCTTGCCCGGGACGCCGTCCTTGTTGCGCACGAAATCGACAACGCGGTAGCGGCGAGCGTGACCGCCGCCCTTGTGGCGCGTGGTCTGCCGGCCCATGTTGTTGCGCGCGCCCGTGCGCTTCTTTGCAGCCGTGAGGGCATGCACCGGCTCGCCCTTGTGCAGGTGCGAGCGGTCGGCCTTCACGACGAAGCGGCGGCCCGGCGACGTCGGTTTGGTCTTGATGAGAGCCATTGGTTAGCTTCCGTCTGCTTTGCCGGGGCCGTTACTTTTCGACGCCGGCGAAATCGATCGTCTGGCCCTGCGCGAGCTTCACGTAGGCCTTCTTCCAGTCCGAACGCGTGCCCTGGCGGCCGCCGAAGCGCTTCGCCTTGCCCATGACGTTCACGACCTGCACGGCGTCGACCTTGACTTCGAACATCAGCTCGACCGCCGCCTTGATCTCGGGCTTGGTGGCGTTGCGCGCGACGCGGAACACCATCTGGTTGCCCTGCTCGGAGGCGCGCGCAGCCTTCTCGGACACGTGCGGCGCGACCAGCACCTGCATCAAACGCTCTTTGCTGCTCATGCCAGCTGCTCCTCGAGCATGCGGATTGCGCCGACCGTCGCGACCACGCGCTCGTGTCGGACCAGGCTCACCGGATCGACCGCCGTCACCGGCAGGACCGTGACGCCCATCAGGTTGCGCGAGGCCAGCTCGAGCTTTTCGTCGTACGCCTCGACGATGATCAGCACGTCGCACAGGCCGAGTTCCCTGAGCTTGTCGGCGAGCATCTTCGTCTTCGGCGCTTCGAGTGCGAACGTCTCGACGACCGTCAAACGATCGAGGCGCGCCAGCTCGGACAACAGCGTCGCGATGGCGCCGCGGTACATCTTGCGATTGACCTTCTGCGAGAAGTCGCGCGGGCGCGCTGCAAACGCACGGCCGCCGCCCACCCAGATCGGGCTGCGGATGGAGCCGGCGCGGGCACGACCGCCGCCCTTCTGGTTGTGTGGCTTGCGACCACCGCCGCGGACCTCGGCCTTGCTCTTCTGGCGCTTGGTGCCGGCGCGACCAGCTGCCATGTAGGCAGTGACGACCTGGTGGACGAGCGCTTCGTTGAATTCGCGGCCGAAGGTCTTCTCGGACACTTCGATCGTGGCGTCGCCCGTCTGGAGCTTTATGTGGGTTGCCATGGCGCGTTACTTCTTCGTCTTGGGGGCGACCTGCTTCGGCGCAAGCGTCTTGCGCTTGGCGAGGCGGCCGGCCTTCAGGGAAGGACGCACGATCACTTCACCGCCCGCCGATCCCGGCACGGCGCCGCGGATCAGCAGCAGGTTGCGCGCGGCGTCGATCTCGACGATCTGCAGTTTTTCGATCGTGCGGCGGATGTTGCCCATGTGCCCGGACATGCGCTTGCCCGGGAACACGCGTCCCGGGGTCTGGCGCTGGCCGATCGAACCAGGCGTGCGGTGGAACAACGAGGCGCCGTGCGAAGCAGGTCCGCCCGCGAAGTTGTGCCGCTTGATGGTGCCGGCAAAGCCCTTGCCGATGGTCGTGCCCGTCACGTCGACGGCCTGACCCTTGGCAAACATGCTGACGTTGAGTTCGGAACCCGTCGCGAGTTCGGCGCCTTCGCCATCGGCGAGGCGGAATTCGACGAGCGAGACGCCCGGCTCGACCTTCGCCTTGGCGAAATGGCCTGCAGCCGAACGAGTCAGGCGCGACGGCTTCTTGTTGCCGAACGTCACCTGGATGGCGCGATAGCCATCGCCCTCGACACCCTTTACCTGGGTGACTCGGTTGGGCAGAGCTTCGATCACCGTCACCGGGATCGATTCGCCCGCGTCCGTGAAGACGCGCGTCATGCCGGCCTTGCGGCCAATCAGACCGATCGTCATCTCTGTTTCCTCGTACACGGCCCCAGCTGCGATTGGCTGGAGCTGAAAACTTTTAAGTCCCGGCAGGCCGCAAGCGGTAAGGCAAGCGATTACCAGGCTCGTCGAAGGATTCCGTTTTGAGAGGAGCGACATGCCAGGTAAGGCAATCGCGCCGCTCGAGCGGTACCGGCAAAGCCGGCCAGGCCTCGGCGAGGAGAGCCGCGCACTATAGGCGACTCTCGGCGGGTTCGCAACCCCTTTCGGAAGGGCAGGAAGCTCAGGAAGGGCAGGAAGGTCGGGAAGGTCCGGAAGGTCCGGAAGGCCCGGAAGGTCAGACCTTCTGCTCCTTCCTGCCCTTCCTGTCCTTCCGGCCCTTCCTCAGTTCAGCTTGATCTGCACGTCCACGCCGGCCGGCAGCTCGAGCTTCATCAGCGCGTCCACGGTTTTGTCGGTCGGGTTCAGGATGTCCATCAGGCGCTTGTGGGTGCGCATCTCGTACTGGTCGCGCGCGTCCTTGTCGGCGTGCGGCGAGATCAGGATCGTGAAGCGCTCCATCTTGACCGGCAGCGGAACCGGGCCACGCACGGTGGCGCCGGTGCGCTTGGCCGTCTCGACGATCTCGCGAGCCGAGTTGTCGATGAGCCGGTGGTCGAACGCCTTGAGGCGGATGCGGATGTTCTGGCGAGCCATGTTTGTGTCCTGAGTGTTCAGTGATTAGTGATTAGTGATTGGTGACCAGTGAAGAGCGCCGCGTGGCGGCGCCCCAGCACTGATCACTATTCACTATTTCACTTCAGTATTTTCGCGACGACGCCGGCGCCGACGGTACGGCCGCCCTCGCGGATGGCGAAGCGCAGGCCTTCCTCCATCGCGATCGGCACGATCAGCTCGATCGTCATCTTGATGTTGTCACCGGGCATCACCATCTCGACGCCCTCTGGCAACTCCACCGAGCCCGTCACGTCCGTCGTGCGGAAGTAGAACTGCGGCCGATAGCCCTTGAAGAACGGCGTGTGACGACCGCCCTCCTCCTTCGTCAGCACGTACACCTCGCCCTCGAACTTCGTGTGCGGCTTGATCGAACCGGGCTTGCACAGCACCTGGCCGCGCTCAACGTCCTCACGCTTCGTCCCGCGCAGCAGCACGCCCACGTTGTCCCCCGCCTGACCCTGGTCGAGCAGCTTGCGGAACATCTCCACACCCGTGCAGATCGTCTTCACCGTGTCCTTCAGGCCCACGATCTCAACTTCGTCGTTGATCTTCACGATCCCGCGCTCGATGCGACCCGTCACCACCGTGCCGCGCCCCGAGATCGAGAACACGTCTTCCACCGGCATCAGGAACGCGCCATCCACCGCCCGCTCCGGCACCGGGATGTAGCGGTCCATCTCCGCCACCAGCTTGACCACCGAAGGCACGCCGATCTCGCTCGTGTCACCCTCGAGCGCCTTCAGCGCCGAACCCGTGATGATCGGCGTGTCGTCGCCCGGGAAGTCGTACTTCGACAGCAGCTCGCGCACTTCCATCTCAACCAGCTCGAGCAGCTCCGCGTCGTCGACCATGTCGGCCTTGTTCAGGTACACGACCAT
>JANNGT010000293.1:0-10068 GCA_031404015.1 Gammaproteobacteria bacterium
CCAGTGAATCCAGAATTGATCCGGGGTTGGTTGACTGCGTATCAATACTGTAGGTGCTCGGTTTCAGGGTCGAGGTCTGAATCAGGCCGAGCCCGGAGCCCCCATGGAAGGGTTTACGGCGTCCTTCCGCACGCGTCGGAAGTCTGCCGGGACGGCATCTCAGCAGCGTCGCGAGCACTAGCGGCGCATGACTGCGAATCACATCGACGTGTAGTTGGGACCGCCCCCGCCCTCCGGCGTCACCCAGTGGATGTTCTGCTTCGGGTCCTTGATGTCGCACGTCTTGCAGTGGACGCAGTTCTGCGCGTTGATCTGCAGCCGCTGGCCGCCGCCCTCCGCCGCTACGTATTCGTACACGCCGGCAGGGCAGTAGCGACTCTCGGGTCCGTCGTAAAGCGCGAGGTTCACCGCGACCGGCACTGATGGGTCACGCAAACGCAGGTGCGCCGGCTGGTCTTCTTCGTGCGCAGTGCCCGACAGGAACACCGACGACAAGCGATCAAACGTCAGCACGTTGTCAGGCCTGGGGTAGTCGATGCGCGGCATCTCCGCTGCGGGCTGCAACGATTCGTGGTCCGCCTTGCCGTGGCGCAGCGTCCACCCGACGAGAGCGCCGAGCCCCAGGTCGTTGAGCCACATGTGGAAGCCGCCGTGGGCCGTGCCCGCCCACAGGCCCCACTTGAGACCCGGCTTCACGTTGCGCACTTTGTGCAGGTCCGTATAAGCCCACGAGTTCTTGAACGCCTCGGGGTACGACGTCAGTTCGTCACTCGCGCGACCCGCCGCGATCGCGGCAAACGCCGCCTCCGCCGCGAGCATTCCCGTCTTCATGGCGTTGTGCGAGCCCTTGATGCGCGGCAGGTTCACGAAGCCCGCCGTGCAGCCGATCAAGGCGCCGCCACGGAACGTGAGTTTCGGGATCGACTGCAGTCCGCCTTCATTGATCGCGCGCGCGCCGTACGAGATGCGCTTGCCGCCCTCGAAGTAGCCGCGGATCGCGGGGTGCGTCTTGAACCGCTGCATCTCCTCGAACGGTGAAAGGTGTGGATTGGCGTAGCTCAGGTGCGTGACGAACCCGACGGAGATCAATCCCTCGCCAAAGTGATACAGGAAAGAGCCGCCACCGACGTCGCTCGGCAGCGGCCAACCCTGGCTGTGCACGACGAGTCCCGGCTGATGCCTGTCCTTCGGCACCTCCCACAATTCCTTGACGCCGAGCCCATACACCTGCGGGTCAACGCCGTCGCGCAGGTTGAAGCGGGCCATGAGTTGCTGCGAGAGCGAACCACGGCAGCCTTCGGCAAACAGCGTGTACTTGGCGTGCAGTTCCATGCCCTGCGCATAGGAGGCGTTGTGCTCGCCGTTCTTGCCGATGCCCATGTCACCGGTCGCGACGCCTTTGACCGAGGCGTCGTCGTTGAACAGCACTTCGGCGGCGGCGAAGCCGGGGAATACCTCGACGCCCAGCGCCTCGGCCTGCTGACCGAGCCAGCGGCAGACATTGCCAAGGCTGGCGATGTACATGCCGTGGTTGTCCATCAATGGCGGCAGCAGCCAGTTGGGAATGCGCCGCGCCTCGTCCTTGGTCAAGACCAGGAAACGATCTTCCTGCACGGGCGTATTGAGCGGCGCACCGCGTTCTTTCCAGTCCGGGAACAGCTCCGCAATCGCGATGGGGTCGATGACGGCGCCTGAAAGGATGTGCGCCCCCACTTCCGAGCCCTTTTCGAGCACGCAGACGCTGAGTTCGCTGCCGGCCGCCGCGGCCTGCTGTTTCAGTCGAATCGACGCGGCAAGGCCTGCGGGCCCCGCCCCGACGATGACTACGTCGAACTCCATCGCTTCGCGCTGCATGAACCCTGCCCTCGCGGCGCCGACGGCGCCCTTGTGGAAACCCGAATTGTACATCGTGAATCGGCCCGTGATAGTGCGGTGCAATATTGTGCCGTTGGCCGCCGACGATGCTGGAGTCCCGCTTGAGCCCGCTTGGAATCACACTGCTCCTGCTCGTCGCGTTCGCCCTGTTCGCCGCCCTGACGGCTCGCAAGCTCGCCATCGTCGGCGCGCTGCAGCCAGAAGTCCGGTGGGACCAACCTTGGTCGCGATTGCAGACCGTACTTATGAACGGCCTGTTGCAGCAGCGCATGATCCGGCGCGAGTGGCGGCCCGGCGTCATGCACACGGTGATTTTCCTCGGGTTCATGTCGCTGCTCGTGCGCAAGCTGCAGCTCATCGTGATCGGGTTCGACGCGGAGTTCGCGCTCACGGGAGCGCTCGGCGACGCCTTCACGGTGTGGAAGGACCTGGTCGAAGTCGGCGTGCTGCTCGCCGTGGCGTATGCCTTCTATCGCCGGTTGGTGCAGAAGCCCGCACGGCTGGAGCGCAACCGGGAAGGCCTGCTCGTGCTCGGCCTCATCACGATCATCATGCTCACGGACTTTGCGTTCGATGCGTTTCGCTTTGCGCAATTGTCCGACACGGTCCCTGCGATTGCCCACGAGCGCGCCCATGCACCAATTGGCGGCTGGCTCGCGTCGCTGGTGGCGCATTGGTCGCCGGCTGCGCTAGCGGCGGCTGCGGCGCTCTCTTATTGGACGCAGATGGTCACGGTGTGTGCCTTCCTGGTACTGCTGCCGATGGGCGAGCACTTCCACATCGTCACGGCGCTGCCGGCGTTGTTTTTCCGGCGCGGTCGGCCGGGTAACGTCGTGCCCACCGTCGACCTGAGCCCGCTGCTCGACGACTCGGCAGACGCAAGCGAACTCAAGGTCGGCGCACGCAGCATCGCCGACCTCACGTGGAAAGACGCGTTCGATGCCTTCACCTGCACCGAATGTGGCCGCTGCAAGGACGCATGCCCTGCCTTCCAGACGGGCAAGCCCTTGTCCATGAAAGACGTCAACGACAGTCTCAAGCACCATCTGCTGGCGCAACGCAAAGCGCTGCTCGCTGGCGGCGAAGCGAAGGCGGGTTTGCCAGCGCTGGTCGGCGAGGTGATCAGCGACGACACGCTGTGGTCGTGCACGACGTGTGGCTACTGCGAAGCCGCGTGCCCGATCGAACTCGAACTGCTGCCCAAGGTGTACAAGCTGCGCCAGCATCGCGTCATGATGGATGGCGAATTCCCGGGCGAACTCAAGAACGTTTTCAACGCCTACGAGGTGCAGTCGAACCCGTGGGGCCTGCCCGCCGATACTCGCGGCGACTGGGCCAAGGGGCTCGACGTGCCGTTAATCCGCAATGCGGATGCCATGGCGCAGGTCGAATGGCTGTTTTACGTGGGCTCGGCGGAATCGTTCGACCAGAACGGACAGAAGATTGCCCGAGCGTTCGTCGACGTGTTGCGGGAAGCGGGTGTCACGTTCGGCATTCTCGGGGCGCGTGAGCCGACCACAGGCGAATGCGTTCGGCGTGCCGGCAACGAGATGCTGTTCCAGCAACTGGCCGCGACGCTCGTCGAATGCCTGAATGGGCTGGGCGTGAAGAAAATCGTGACCTGCGATCCGCACGCGCTCAACTCCCTGCGCAACGAGTACCCGGAGTTTGGCGGACACTGGGAAGTCGTGCATCACACGCAGCTCATCGACCGCTTGCTGTCGGAGAAACGTCTCGTCGTCAAACCGACGCACCGGCGCGTGCTGCTGCACGACCCGTGCTACCTGGGCAGGCACAACGGTGAATTCGACGCGCCGCGCGCCGTGCTCGGCCAGGTCGCGAAGGACACGCTGCTCGAATTCCCGCTGCATCGGGAGAAATCGATGTGTTGCGGCGCGGGCGGCGCACGCATGTGGATGGAGGAACGCATCGGCACGCGCATCAACGTCGCGCGCGTCGAGCAGGGGCTGCCGCTGCAACCGGAGGTGATTGCAACGGCCTGCCCGTACTGCTCCATCATGCTGGGAGACGGTCTCAAGGCTAAGAACCTTAATGAGACGATCCTCACGCTGGATGTGGCAGAGCTCGTGGCCTCGGCCATGGTGCGCAAAGGCGCCAGCGGCTAGCATTCGGGGGTGAGCGAAGCCACCCCCCATTGGATTCCATCTCCCAGCCGGATTGCCGCGGCTCAGATCACGCGGTTCCACGGGTATGCACGTGGCCGCGGTGCGCCTGACGGCGATTATTCGGCGCTCTGGCAATGGTCGGTGAACGACCCCGCCGCGTTCTGGAGTGCCGTGTTTGACTTCACGGAGGTCGTGGCGGATCGCGGCGCGGGACCGGTGCTGCGCCACGGCGAGCGCATGCCTGGCGCAAGATGGTTCGAGGACACGCGGCTCAGTTTCGCAGAGAACCTGCTGCGGGCGACGGACACTGGCCCTGCGATCATTGCGCGAGATGAACGCGGGCGTCGGCGCGAGTTGTCCTGGGATCAGCTGCGCAACGAAGTGGCACGCATCGCCGACGGCCTGCGCGAGGCCGGCGTCGAAGCCGGCGATCGCGTCGCCGGGTTCCTGCCCAACCTGCCGGAAGCCGTCATCGCCATGCTCGCCACGTCGAGCCTGGGCGCGACGTGGTCATCTTGCTCGCCCGACTTCGGCATTCGCGGCGTGCTCGACCGTTTCGGGCAGATCGAACCCAAGGTGCTGTTCACCGCCGACGGCTACTTTTACGGGGGCAAGACGCTCGACTCGCTTGACCGCATCGCGAGCATTGTCGCCAGCCTGCCTTCAGTCCGCCGCGTCGTGGTGATCGCAAACGTCAGCGCGGAACCGAACCTCGCCACATTGCCGCACGCAGAGCACTACGCGTCGTTCGGTCGCAGCGGTGCGCCGTTGCAGTTTGCGCGGCTGCCGTTCGACCATCCGCTTTACATCCTGTATTCGTCGGGCACGACGGGGGTGCCGAAGTGCATCGTGCACGGCGCCGGCGGCACGCTGCTGCAGCACCTCAAGGAACACCAGCTGCACTCGGACATCCACCCCGGCGATCGCGTGTTTTTCTTCACGACCTGCGGCTGGATGATGTGGAACTGGCTGGCGAGCGCCCTCGCCTCGCAGGCCACGATCGTGTTGTACGACGGCTCGCCGTTTCACCCCGACGAAGGCGTGCTGTGGCGTCTCGCCGCCGAAGAGCATGTGGCGGTGTTCGGCACGAGTCCCAAGTACCTCGCGTCACTGGAGAAGAGCGGTTACAGGCCCTTGGACTCGGTGAGCCTGCCGTCACTGCGCACAGTGCTGTCAACCGGCTCCCCCCTCGCGCACGAGCAGTTCGATTTCGTCACGGATGCGGTCGGAGGCGATATCCAGCTCGCGTCGATTTCGGGCGGCACGGACATCGTGTCCTGCTTTGCGCTGGGCAATCCCACCCTGCCCGTCTTTCGCGGCGAGTTGCAGTGCCGTGGCCTCGGCATGCGTGTCGAGGTGTTCGACGACGCGGGCCACCCGTTGCAAGGGCAACAGGGAGAACTGGTCTGCACGGCTCCATTTCCGTCGATGCCTGTCGGCTTCTGGAACGACCCGGATGGCAGCCGCTACCATGCGGCCTACTTTGATCGTTTCAAGAATGTGTGGTGCCACGGCGACTTTGCCGTGCTGACTGAGCGCGGCGGCCTGGTCATCCTCGGCAGGTCGGACGCAGTGCTGAATCCGGGTGGCGTTCGCATCGGCACGGCCGAGATCTACCGCCAGGTGGAAAAACTGGGCGAAGTGCTGGAGAGCCTCGCGATCGGGCAGGAATGGGACAACGATGTGCGCGTCGTGCTGTTCGTGCGGCTGCGCCGGGGGCTCCCGCTCGACGCGACCCTCGAAAAGCGCATTCGCGATGTCATCCGCAGCGAGACCACGCCCCGGCACGTGCCGGCGAGAATCGTCCTGGTGGACGACATCCCCCGCACGATCAGCGGCAAGATCGTCGAGCTGGCAGTGCGCGAAGTCGTGCACGGCCGTCCAGTCAAGAATACGGACGCACTGGCAAATCCGTCGGCGCTCGAACAGTTCCGCGACCGCATCGAATTGCGCTCGTGACCCGCGCATGACCCGGTATCCCGATCTGCGGCACGAGTACGAGGCCGCCCTCGCCGCGCGGGGTTTCAGCAGCGACCCGTCGCAGCAGCACGCAGTCGAACAACTGCACGAGCTGTCGCGGCGGCTGCGGCGCAGCGCACAACGCGACGCCCGGGGTACGTGGGCGCGACTTGTCGCGCATGTGGGCGGCAAGCGCAAAATTGACGCTGAAGTCGGTGTCTACCTGTGGGGTGGCGTCGGACGCGGCAAGACGTTCGTGATGGACCTGTTCCACGCGAACGTTGGTGTGCCAGCGCGCCGTGAACATTTTCACCGTCTCATGAAGGACGTTCACGCCCGGCTGCGTGACCTGCACGACGTGTCGGACCCGCTTGAACGCATCGCCGCGGACATTGCGGGTGACACCCGTGTGCTGTGCCTGGATGAGCTGTTCGTGAGCGACATTGCCGACGCCATGCTGCTTGCCGGGTTGTTCGAAGGCCTGTATAGCCGCGGCGTCACGCTGGTGTACACGTCGAACCTGCCGCCCGCAGAGCTGTACCGCGACGGGTTGCAGCGACAGCGGTTCTTGCCAGCCATCTCACTGATAGAACAGCACAGCAAGGTGATCAAGGTGGACGCGGGCGCCGACTACCGCTTGCGTCAGCTTGAAAAAGCGCCTTTGTACCTCGACGCGCGCCAACCCGACACGCAGCGCCAGCTGGCGCAGCGATTCGTGGACATGGGCGGAGACGCGCGACAAACCCCCGGCCAGATCGAGATCGAAGGCCGTGACATCCCGTATCTGGCACGCGGCCGTGAAGTGATCTGGTTCGATTTTCGCGGGCTTTGCGAGGGCCCGCGCTCACAATCGGATTACGTCGAACTCGCCAAGGACTTCCACACCGTGGTGGTGAGCGACGTGCCCCGGTTGGATGCAATGCAAGAGAATGCTGCGCGCCGGTTCATCGCCCTGGTGGACGAGTTTTACGATCGGGGCGTGAAGCTGATCCTGGCCGCGCACGCGAGTCTTGACGATTTGTATGTCGGTGAACGGCTGCGTTTCGAGTTTGAACGCGCTCGCAGCCGGCTGGCAGAGATGCAGACGCACGAATACCTGGCGAGTCCGCACCGGCCCTGAGTGGCGCCCCGGGCGCGCAAATCGTTACAATCGAAAACTTCTACAGCGACCGGTCACGCACCTTGGCTTCGCCGTCGATCAAGCTAGAGTCCTTCCTGCCCTACCGGCTGTCCGTGCTTGCGAACCTGACGAGCAGCGCCATCGCGGCCGACTACGAAAAGCGGTTCGGCCTCAGCATCCCCGAATGGCGCGTAATCGCGGTGCTGGCCCGCAACCCGGGGTTGTCAGCGCGCGAGGTTGCAGAAAAGAGTCGCATGGATGCGGTGGCCGTAAGCCGTGCTGTAAATCGCTTGCTGCGGGCCGGCCGGCTGCGGCGTGCAGTCGCTGCGGACGATCGGCGTCGCTCGGTCCTGCAGGTTTCTGCAGCGGGTAAGGCCGTTTACCGCAGCGTGGCGCCGCTCGCGCTCAAATACGAGCAAGCGCTGCTGGACGCACTGTCGCCGACCGACCGGGCGGTGCTCGACCGGCTACTAGAGAAGCTGACAAGCCGCGCCGAGTCGCTGGCCGCCGAACTCGGCGGCGACAAAACATAGACCAAGGACGCCCCACCATGTCAGGAACGATCCCCGCCGCACGCCAGCACTTGATCGACGAGATCGCGAAGCTGGCTCGCAGCGGGCGCGGCGCGCCGGTGCCGCTGCGCGATTTTGTCCAGGCGTATTACCGCGGCGTTGGTGAAGACGACCTCCGGCTGCGTGGGCCAGCGGACTTTGCGGCCGCCGCGGCTGGACACCTCGGCTTCGGCGCGGCGCGCAAGGTTGGCGAACCCAGGGTCAGGGTGTTCAACCCGGAACTTGCGCGCGATGGCTGGGAATCGCCGCACACGATCGTCGAAGTCGTGACCGACGACATGCCGTTCCTCGTCGATTCACTATCGGTCGTGCTGGGCGATTCACGGCTTTCGATCCAACTGATGATCCATCCCGTGCTGCAGATGGTGCGCGACGGCCGCGGCAAGCTGCTGCGCATGTTCGACGACGACAGAGGTACCGGTGTGGCCGAATCGTGGCAGCACGTCGCGGTACCGCGCATTGCCGACCCTGCGCGCCACGAAACTCTGAGGCGGAACATCCTGCGTATGCTCGACGACGTGCGACTCGCAGTCAGCGACTGGCCGGCGATCCGTAAACGCGCGCTCGATCTCGCCAAGGCCGTGGACGGCGGCGTGCCCGCAATCCCGCGACGGGAAGAGAAGGAAGCCGTCGAGTTCATCGAGTGGCTCGCGGATAACCACTTCACGTTCCTCGGCTATCGTGAATACAAGCTCGAGCGCAGCCGCAAGATGGATCGGCTCGTGCCGGTGCCGCGATCAGGCCTGGGCCTGCTGCGCACCGGGCCGGGACGCCCGCAGCCTCAGCCCACGCTGTTGACCGGCGAACTGCAACGTAAAGCGCGTGAAACGTCGCTGCTTGTTGTCACGAAGGCGAACTCGATCTCCACCGTGCACCGCGCCACCTACCTCGACTACGTCGGCGTCAAGACGATCGACAAGAGCGGACGAGTCATCGGTGAACAGCGTTTCATCGGCCTGTTCACGTCCAATACTTACAGCACCAGTCCGCGTGACATCCCACTGCTGCGGCACAAGGTACAGCGCGTCGTGGACCATATCGGCGTGTCGCCGACGAGCCATGACGGCAAGGCACTGATGCACGTGCTGGAGACGTATCCACGCGACGAACTGTTTCAGTCCACCGTGCCGGAGATCGTGCGCACGACACGTGGCATCGTCAACCTGTACGAGCGTCAGCGCGTTCGCCTCTTCGCGCGCCGTGACCCGTACCAGCGCTTTTTCTCATGCCTGCTCTACGTGCCCCGCGACCGCTACAACACGCAGGTCCGCGAACGCATCGAGCGGATCCTGCTCGAGGAACTCGCAGGCGTTGCGCTTGAATCGCAGGTGCAGATTTCCGAATCGGCGCTCGCCCGTCTGCACATTCTCGTGCGCACGGATCCCGCGCGTGATGTCACGGCCGAGGTCGAACGCATCGAGCGGCGCATCACCGACGCGATGCGTACGTGGACCGACCAGCTGCGCGACGAGCTGAATGCGAAGTTGCCTGCTGCAACGGCCGAGCACCTGGCCGTTCTGTTCGACGATGCCTTCCCAGTGGCGTACGAGGATGACGTGCTTCCTGCTGCTGCGATCGGCGACTTGCAGGAACTGGCGGCCCTGGCGGCCGGCCCGACCGCGCTGGGCATGGAGTTGCAACCGGGCGACCCGGTCAGTGGCACCCTGCACCTGCGTCTGTACCGTCGCAGCGAGCCCGTCGCGATGTCGGATATCCTGCCCCTGCTCGAAAACTTCGACCTCCGCATCCTGAATGAGCGACCGTACCGTGTGGAGCCGACGGACGGCTCGACCCTGTGGCTGCAGGACATCGAGGTGAAGCACGCGGGGGGGCGCATCCTCGACCCAAAGCAGGAAGGCCGCCGCTTCGAGGAAGCGTTCTTCGCCGCGTACAACGGCAAGGCCGAAAGCGACGGCTTCAATCGGCTCGTGCTCGCCGCCGGACTCGACTGGCGCCAGGCCATGATCTTGCGTGCCATCTGCCGCTATCTGCTGCAGACCGGCATTCCGTTCAGCCAGCGCTACATGGAAGCCGTGCTTGCGCGCAATCCATCGATTGCGGCGCGGCTCGCATGGACATTCGAATCGCGCTTCGACCCTGAACTCAAGGCGGCCACGCGCAGTTCGCAGATCCGCGCTTTTGCCGAGGACATCGACGACGCGCTCGAGAAAGTCACGAGTCCTGACGACGACCGCATCCTGCGTTCGTTCCGGGCCGTAATCATGGCCACGCTGCGCACCAACCACTACCAGGTCGGCGCGGATGGCAAGCCCAAGCCCTATCTGTCCTTCAAGTTCGATCCGAAGCTGCTGCCGGAACTGCCAAAGCCACGGCCGATGTTCGAGATCTGGGTGTATTCGCCGCGCGTCGAAGGTGTGCACCTGCGCATGGGCAAGGTTGCCCGCGGCGGCCTGCG
>JANNGT010000294.1:0-30534 GCA_031404015.1 Gammaproteobacteria bacterium
GACGTCGAGGTCGAACCGACCGCGCAGTAAGCGCGGCGCTCTTAGCGCGTGTCGATTGCCTGGTAGTCGCGCTGTGTCGGGCCCGTGTAGAGCTGGCGCGGGCGGCCAATGCGCATGGCCGGATCGGAAATCATCTCCTGCCAGTGCGCCACCCAGCCGACGGTGCGCGCGATCGCGAACATCACCGTGAACATCGAGCGCGGGATGCCCAACGCCGAGTAGATGATGCCGGAGTAGAAATCGACGTTCGGGTAGAGCTTGCGAGCGACGAAGTACTCGTCCTTGAGCGCGGCCTCTTCCAGCTTCTGCGCGAGCTCGAGCAGCGGGTTGTCCTGCTTGCCGAGTTTCGCGAGCACCTTGTGGCACATGTCGCGAATGATCTTCGCGCGCGGATCGAAGTTCTTGTAAACGCGGTGACCGAAGCCCATCAGGCGGAAGTGGCTGGACTTGTCCTTCGCCATCGCCAGGTACTTCGGAATCTGATCGGCGGTGCCGATCTCCTCGAGCATCTCGAGCACGGCCTCGTTCGCCCCGCCGTGTGCCGGGCCCCACAGGGCCGAAACGCCTGCCGAAATCGCCGCATACGGGTTGGTGCCCGTGCTGCCGGCGAGACGCACCGTGGACGTGCTCGCGTTCTGCTCATGGTCGGCATGCAGCATCAGCAGCAGGTCGAGCGCTTCGGCCGCCATGGGATCGACCACGTAATCCTCGGCCGGTACGGCGAAGAACATGTGCAGCATGTTCGCGCAGTAGTCGAGATCGTTGCGCGGATAGACGAAAGGCTGGCCCAGCATGTGCTTGAACGCCGCAGCCGACACGGTCGGGATCTTGGCCAGGATGCGGTGCGCGAAAATCTCGCGGTGGCGCGGATTATGGTTGTCCATGCTGTCGTGGTAGAACGCCGCCATGGACGAAACCACCGCGGACACCATCGCCATCGGGTGCGCGTTGTAGTGGAAGCCGTTGAAGAAACGCAGCAGCGTTTCGTTGATCATCGTGTGGTAGCGGATCGAGCGGTCGAACTGCTCGAGCTGGCCGGTCACCGGCAACTCGCCGTGAAGCAGCAGGTAGGCCGTCTCGAGAAAGTTGGACTTGGTCGCGAGCTGCTCGATGGGGTAGCCGCGGTACAGCAACACGCCGTTGTCGCCGTCGATGTAGGTGATCTTGCTCTCGCACGCCGCCGTGGCCATGAAGCCGGGGTCGAACGTGAAGACCCCATGCTCCTTCGTGATGTTCGCGACGTTGATGCAGTCCGGGCCGACAGTTCCGCTGCGCGCCTCGAGGACCGACTTCTTACCGGTTGCGGTATTGACCAGTTCGTATTTCTTGCTGTTGCTGCTCATCGTGCAAACCCCGTGTCGAACCTCGAGCCCCAGCGGTCCGGGGTTGGCCAGTCAGGTTTGCACGGCAGCCTGTATTGATCAAGATCGGACTACTCCACTATCTTGAGCTTCTGCCCCGGTGTGGGCTCCTTGTCCGGGTACAGGTCGTTCAGGAGCCTGAGCTCCTCGACGGGGTACTTTTTGATGGCCGATTTCTGCGCCAGTTGCGCTATCCGCGTGTTCGCTCCGGCCTGGATCAAGCGGATGCGGTCTGGTTCTGCAGCAGTGAATTCGTTATCCCGCAGCCGGCGGAAGGTCTTCACCGATGAGAAGAAGACCGGTTCGAAGCTCGAGAAGCCAGCCGCCTGTCGTGGCGCACCCTGGAAAATGTAGGCGAGGTTGTTGTAATACAGGACCGCCACTGCAGCGGGACCCTGGTTGCCCCAAGGCAGGGTGGTGGTGCGGATCACGGCCTGGTAGCCGTCCAGGCCGTTTGCTGTCAGGGGCCCGGCCGCGGTCGTGGGCACGCCCTGCAAGTACCGGCCCAGGAATTCCTTTGGCGACATGCCCGATGGTGGGGCCTGGGCGGACACCTTCATCGTCATGTCCTTGGCCAGGGGGTAGGCCAGCACTTGTGCACGCTGGTTGTCGACGGTCCAGCCGCTGGGGAATGCCATCGTGATACCGAGGTCCGCGTGATACAGGCGGGAGCCGCGGACCACGCCCTGCGCGCGGCTTTCGCCGATCGGCAAGCTGTTGATATGCGAGAGATAAAGGTCGCGGTTGGGCGGGCGGTCCTCGGCGTTCTGCACCTTGGCAGCAGCCTTGACCACTTCGTGCAGGCGGGTGTCGTTGTCGGGGTGTGACGAAAACACACCGTGATAGACGCGGGGCGGTCGGTTCTCCTGCCGCGCCTTCTGGATTTCGAACATCTCCTGGTTCTTGAGCAGCCGCACGACGTCGATCATGGCCTCCGGCTCGTACCCGATGCGGTTGAGGTACTCGGCCCCCAGGCCGTCGGCTTCCAGTTCCATGTCGCGCCCATAGCCACTGATCAGTGCGCTGCCGGCCATGTTTGCGACGTTCGCAAGGTCGCCGCTGCCCGTCAGGATGCCGACAACGACGGCGCCAACCCCCGCCGCCGTTGCGCCCGTCTGCTGGCGCACCGTGTGCCGGGCCGTGACATGCCCGACTTCGTGCCCCAGCACGGCGGCCAGCTCAGCCTCCGAGTTCAGGTACGACATGATGCCGCGCGTGACGTAGATGTAGCCGCCCGGCAGCGCGAACGCATTGACCACGTCGCTGTCGAGCACGGTGAAGGTGAATTGCAGGTTGGGGCGGTGACTTTGCGCCGCGATGCGCTGGCCGACCGCATTCACGTACTGCTGCAATGCCTCGTCGTCGTAGCGGCCATATTCCTGCAGGACCTGCGGGTGCATCTTGCGGCCCGTCTCGATTTCCTGCGCTTCGCTCATCAGGACGACGTCTTGGCCACCGGTGACCGGATTTGTGGCGCACCCGCCGAGCGCGGCCAGCACGATGCCGAGCGCCAGGGCGGCCAGCGAGAGGCGTGGCGAAATGGACATGGTTCGCTCCGGAACGGTGGATCCTGAGTCTAGAGTGCGTTGCGACGGGCTGAAAGTTCCGGCGCGCTTGCGGAAAACTGCCGCGGCCGGCAAGCCAGCGAGGCGAGCGCTTACGCGCTAAAGCGCCCCGCGCAGTCCGCGCCCTATAACGCAACGGGGCGCCAAGGCGCCCCGTTTACCGTGTCCGCACGCCGGCAGGTGCCGATCGGCGGGCAGCAATGTTGATCAGGCCTTGGCAGCGCCTGTCGCGTATTTCTTGCGAAAGCGGTCGACACGGCCGCCTGTGTCCACCATCTTCTGCTTGCCCGTGTAGAACGGGTGGCAATTGGAACAGACTTCGATTTGCAGGTCCTGGCCCATGGTGGAACGCGTTTCGAACGTGTTGCCGCAGCTGCAGGTGACGTTGATCGCCTTGTAGTTCGGATGGATCGCGTCTTTCATGGCGCAGCTCACAGGCAGGTGCAAAATAGGGTCGGGAATTATAGGGACAGCGCGAACCGTCGACAAGGTCCGCGTGCAGGAGGGCCTCAAACTTGTGTCGTAGCCAACTCCCTCCGGTCCAGTCCGCTGTGATTTGACAATGTTATCCACAAAACCTGTGGATAACTGTGTGGATGACGGCAGGCACTAGCGGCCTTCCGCCGCGCTGTTTGCAGTTTTTGCCGCATTGATCAAATTTTGATCAGACTGCTTTTTCTATAAAATTCAATAACATATGATCTTCGGCTCATGTGTCACTTGCGTTACAGCCCGTAACCCGGCGAAAGTCGGTCGCATCTCCCGCGTTGTGCATAAGTTGGTTTTGGGGTACTCCAAACTACTTCTGTGCGCAAGCTTTTTTACGGCCGGCTGCCACCGCTCGTGTAGGCGTACTGGAAGCTCATTCGGCCGAATCTCTCTCAACCCGGCAGAAATAGCTCCTGTAGGTCATTGAGAAATCGACGCCCAAGCGCGGTTGGTCGACAAAGGTCGGGCTGCCAGTCGAGCAATCCGCGCCCGATGCCGCGTCTCACGGGTACGGCGAGAGACTCACGCGAGAGCCCGGTGCGGTGCTCGTACAGGGCGGGATCGAAACCGTCGACCAACCGCAGGGCATTCAAGGCGAACTCGAAGGGCAGGTCAGCCGGGGGCACGATTCTGCTCTCTTCGATGCGTCCGGCGACGCTCGCGGCTGCCAGGTAGGCAGCCGGGTGACGTAGACGGACCGTCCGCTCGATGGCACCCGAGTCGGCGAGCGTCACCTTGCCGTGCGCGCCAGCGCCCACACCCAGGTAATCGCCAAACTCCCAGTACACGAGGTTGTGGCGACAGCGGCGTCCCGGCAGCGCGTACCCGGAGACTTCGTAGTGCAGGTAGCCCGCGTGGGCCAGGCGGGCCTGGCACTCGACCTGCATCGACCACGCCAGGTCTTCATCGGGCAGGCGCGCGGGCGGTCGCTTCGCGAAGGGGGTCTCCGGCTCGAGCGTCAGCTGATAGTGCGACAAGTGTGTCGGCCCGAGCTCGATGGCCCGCTCGAGATCGTCGAGGGCGCCGCGCAGATCCTGCTCTGGCAATGCGTACATCAGGTCGAGATTGAAATTGGCGATGCCCGCCGCGCGCAGTTCAGCGACCGCACGGACAATGTCGTTCGAGCCATGGATGCGCCCAAGCACGGCCAGCTTCTGTTCATCGAAACTCTGCGCGCCCAGCGACACGCGGTTTACCCCGGCTGCGGCATAGTCGGTGAACCGCCCGTGTTCGATGGTGCCGGGGTTCGCCTCGAGCGTGATTTCGGCGTCGGTTGCAAATGGCAACAGGCTGCGGGCGTGGGCGAGCACGGCGCCGATCGACGCCGGCGCAAACAGGCTCGGCGTGCCGCCGCCGAAGAACACCGAAACGACTTCGCGGCCACTGGCCGCGACGGCGGCGACATCGAGATCGCGCCGCAGCGCTGCGACATAGGCCTGCTCTGCAAAACCACCGGCTGGGACGGCGTGTGAATTGAAGTCGCAGTACGGGCACTTGCGCACGCACCAGGGCAGGTGCACGTACAGCGCGAGCGGGATCCGCTGCGTGTCGATCACGGCGCTGGCGCGGCTGGCGCAGCGGCGGCCAGCGCAGCGACGAGGCCGCGCAACGCGAGGCCGCGGTGACTCCGCCAGTTTTTTTCGTCTGCGGGCAACTCTGCTGCCGTGCGCGCGCCTGCATCGACGAGAAACAGCGGGTCGTACCCGAAGCCGCCGGTGCCGCGGGCGACGCGACCGATGCGGCCTTCCCAGGCAGCCTGTGCGATCTCCGGCGACGGATCTTCAGGCCGGCGCAGGAACACCATCGCACAGCGGTAGCGCGCGGTGCGCGCAGGGTCGTCGACCACGGTCAGTTGCTGGAGCAGCAATGCGTTGTTAGCCGCGTCGTCCGCGCCGGGGCCCGCGTAACGCGCCGAGTAGATGCCAGGCGCGCCGTCCAGCGCGTCAACCTCGAGCCCCGAGTCGTCGGCGATCGCGGGCAGCCCGGAAACGCGCGCCGCGAAGCGCGCCTTGAGCAACGCGTTCTCGACGAACGTGAGTCCGGTTTCTGCAGCCGAGTCCTGCGTGAACTCGCTGAGAGGGCGCACGTCGACGCGCCAGGGCGCCAGGATTTCGCGCATCTCGCGCAGCTTGCCTGCATTGCCAGTGGCAAGGACCAGTCGGTCCGGAAGGCTCACCCTGGCGGACTCAGCGCGACTTGGCGCGAGGCGCTCCTTCCGGCACCGCAAGCGGCGCCTGGAGGGCCTCGAGCTGGATCGCGAACAACTGCTCGCACGCACTCGATGCGAGGTCGAGCAACTGATCGAGTTCATGCCGGCGGAAAGCGTGACCTTCCGCCGTGCCCTGCACCTCGACGAAACCACCGCCGTTGTTCATGACGACATTCATGTCGGTCTCGGCGGAGGAATCTTCCGGGTAGTCGAGGTCCACCACAGACTCGCCGCGGACGATGCCCACGGAGACGGCCGCCACCTGCCCGTGCAACGGACTTGCCGTAAGCACGCGCTTTCGCACCAACGTGGTCATTGCGTCAGCGAGCGCAACATAGGCGCCCGTGATCGACGCGGTGCGCGTGCCGCCATCGGCCTGCAGCACGTCGCAATCGAGGGTGACCGTGCGTTCGCCCAGGGCGCGCATGTCGACAATCGCGCGCAATGAACGACCGATCAGGCGCTGGATTTCGAGCGTGCGCCCGCCCTGCTTGCCACGTGCCGCCTCGCGCGCGCTGCGCGTGTGGGTAGCGCGCGGCAGCATGCCGTATTCGGCGGTGATCCAGCCTTCGCCCTTGCCACGCATGAAGCCCGGCACGCCGTCTTCGACGGTGGCCGTCACGAGCACGCGCGTGTCGCCGAACTCGACGAGCACGGAGCCTTCCGCATGGCGCGTGAAGCCGCGCGTGATCCGGACGGGACGCAGTTGATCGGGCGCACGGCCACTCGGTCTCAAGGAAATCTCCAGGAAGTGACTAGTGATTAGTGATTAGTGATTAGTGATTAGTGATTAGTCACTAATCATTAATCACTACCTCACTCAGGGGCCGAGCCAGCGGATGGCCGCAGCCGACGTATTGTCCGCGTACGGCGCGGAATTGAATATGGCCTGCTCGCCCAGTGCCGTGAGCTTCGCGCGCAAGTCGGCTGTGGGATCGCGGCCCAGCGAGGCGAGCAACTCGTCGGACAGACCCGACCACAGGCCGTCGGAGCACAGCATCAACACATCGCCCGGCAACAGCGCGCGACGACCGCTCAGTGTCATCTCAGGCAGGACCGGGTCGCCGCCGATACAGCATTCGACGTAGTTGCGCATGGGATGACCCTGCGCCTGGCTTTCCGTGATGCGTCCGGCGCGCAGCAGCAATTCGACATGACTATGGTCGCGCGTGCGCTCGAACACCTTGCCCGCGCGGATCTGGTAGACGCGGCTGTCGCCGACGTGCACCCAGTACGCGCTGGAGCCCTGCACCAGGCACATCGCGCACGTGGCGCGCGGGCGGATCTCCGGCGGCAAGCCCTGGCCGAGCGCGACGACGGCCTCGTGCGCACGACCCACCGTGAGATGCAGGAAACCGTCGGGGTCGAACAATGGCCGGCTGACTTCCCAGAACTCGTTGAGCATCGCGCGCATGGCCACTTCTGCCGCGCGCGCGCCATCCGCATGGCCGCCCATGCCGTCGACGACCGCGAGCATCACGGTGCCGTCGGCGTCCGCAATCGCGACTCGATCCTGGTTTTCTTCGCGATGCCCGATGAGGCTCAGGTCCGCGTGCTCGATCTGCAAGGGTCGCTCCGGCACGCCCGTTGTCATGTAGAATTCTCAGCGATTTATAGCACTTAGCGACGCGCACATACAGCTTTGATACGAGGTTGGCGCGTGTCGGTTTTCTTTGCACCCATGGTCGAGGCTCCATGATCCGCAGCATGACGGGGTTTGCGCGGCGCGAGCGACAGGGGCCCTGGGGCACCCTCGCGTGCGAGATCCGCTCGGTCAATCACCGCTATCTCGAGCTTTCGCTGCGGCTACCCGAAGACATCCGCAGCCTCGAAGGCGACGCCCGCCAGGTGGTTGCGGCCGCGCTGCGTCGCGGCAAGGTCGACGTGGGCCTGTACCTGCGCGGACAGCCGGCGCAGACCGGCACGCTCGACATCAACCGGCCGCTGCTCGAGCAACTCTCGCGCACGGCACGCGATGTGGCGAGCCTCGTCGACTCCTCGCTTGGGTCGGTGAGCCCACTGGAGCTGCTGCGTTGGCCAGGAGTGATCCGCGAGCCCGACCGCGACCTGCAGCCAATCCAGGCGGCCGCGGTCGAGCTGCTGCAGGAGACGGTTCGCGAACTCAACGATTCGCGTGGCCGAGAAGGCGGGCGGCTGCGCGAGATGCTGCTGGGACGGTGCGAGGCGCTGCAGCTCACCGTCGCGCAACTGCGTGAACGCCTGCCCGATATCGCCACCCGCATTCGGGAGCGCGTCGGCGAGCGCGTTGCGCAACTGGGTGGCTCGGTCGACCCGGCGCGCCTCGAGCAGGAATTAGTGCTGCTCGCCTACAAGATGGATTTTGCCGAGGAACTCGATCGACTCGGCAGCCACGTCACCGAGACGCTGCAGATCCTTGATGCCAAGGAGCCTGCCGGGCGCAGGCTCGACTTCCTGATGCAGGAATTCAATCGCGAGGCGAACACGCTGTCGTCGAAATCGCAGGACGCGGACACGACGCGCGCAACCGTCGACATGAAAGTGCTGATCGAGCAGATGCGCGAGCAGATCCAGAATATTGAATGAGGCTGGAAAAACGGGCGCAGCCGCTACCTAGGCGCCTCTGGCAACGCAAACGTAAGGTTGCCCCAGTAACTGTCCCAGTCGTCCCGGCTTGAATCGGTGGCGGGGACCATCTGGACCACACTCGCCATCCATGCACCGGGCCAAGGCAACTGCACCGTGACCCGCCCGTCTTCCCGAGTTGTGGCCTCGATGTGCGGGTTTCGCTCGGCACGCTCGTGCCAGAACTTGACCAACGCATTGCCTAGCGGCCGGTTGTCGAACAGGACCTGAAACGCAACCTCTGCTCCCGCCGGTGCTTGCAATGGATTGACCAGCGGCACGATCTCGAGCATCTGGCCGGTACGCCGTGCGTACGTCTCATCGACACGACTGCCAACCTGGATAAGGGCCTTGATGTTTCTGCGGTAACGCTCCCGGCCCGGTTGTGCTCCTTTCCCTGACGCCTCGCGCGCGAGGACAATCTGGTCGAGACCTTCCTCACGCAGGTAAGCGTGGAACTTCTCGGCGAGCAACTCGACGTGGCTGGGATGAGTGTCCATCGCCAGCAAGTGCGTGCCCTCCCTCGGCATTGCAATCGCGAGGGTCGCGACAGCGTCGACCGGTACGCCCGGTGCCAGATCAATTTCCGCTGCCGTCGACAAATGCCGGAACCTGGCCACCAGCCCTTGGGAAAAGTAGACCGGTTCCCCCGTGAAATTCTCTCCCACGCGCAGGGCGATGATTGCGGGCTCATCCGGCGACGCGACAAAAAAACTCGTGGGACGAATCCAGAATTCGTGCCCGGCCGCAGGGTTCGAAACGATGCACGCCAGCAAAGCCGGCAGCACGAGTAATCCGATTCGTGCGGTTCGGGTGCGCAGGAAAATCACCTTCGGTTCTAATGGAGGCCAGCAACGGCCGAACGGGAAAACCGCTCGGCCGCTGCGTCGCGCGTCAGGGCGTGGCGCCGGGGGCGGGTTCAGGATTGAAATTGCCCGGAATCGGTGTCGTCAGGTACGGGAATGTCATTTGGTAGAACTGCGCGTTCTTGCGCACGCCGTCGGTGAACGGCAACCCGCCCGCCGGTGCATCGCTCGGCATGCACCCGACCTTGAAGGTGTCGGTCGGTCCCGTGAGCACGCACAGCGCGCCCATGGCAACCCGCAACGACAGGTCCACCACGTCGTCGCCGGGTCGACGGCCGTTCGGGAACCCTGCGAGGTCACCGCCAGCGACACCGAGCGGACTCTGCGCGCCAGGTGCCGTTGCCGGGATCGACGTGTTCAACCGCAGCATTTCGGCAGGGACCACGTTCTGCGGCTGGTTCAGGCCCGAAATGCCCGTCAGGAAAGCAGCGACGAGATCCGTGCGTGGGAAGTTCGTCGGCGCCTTGGCCGCGGGGAACAGGCTTTGCACCAGGGTAGGCAATGACGGGTGTGTCACGTACTGGAGGAACTGCGCGTCGTTCCTCGGCCGCGACTCATTGAAGCGATCCTTGTCGGGAAGACCAATGATCACCTCGTTGACCAGCGGCATCCCTAACCGGGAGCGCTGCTGCAGAATTCTCTTGCCCGCCCCGTCGGGCATCATCAGCACCAGCGGCTCGACCGCGGTGGTGAACGCACCGACCACGGGCTCGCCCGGCATCGTGATGCAGGAAATCGGCACCTCCATTGCGATCGTGCTGACGTTCTTCGCTTCAAGGTCGTTGTTGTTGCCGTTGAACTGCGGTCCCAACGGGTTCAGGTTGAACAGGTCGAAGATCTTGCCGACCGCGATGTAGAACGGCTCCTTGCGCTGGCCGACGAAAATCTTGGCGGGCGTCGCGCAGTTGGGAATATTGACGCTGTAGATGTGCTGGTTCGCGTAGTTGGCATAGCCGCCGGGAAATGTTTTCTCGCCGATGTTGTCCAGGGGCTTGTCGAAGCGGTCTTCGCCATTCGTGCTCTTGAGCACACTTTGCGAGACTCCGGCCGATGTGCGTCGAACCATGCGGACGGTGTAGGTCTCGCGACGGTTGATGTTCGGGTCATCGACTGCGGTGATCTGGCCGCTGTTGATCAGCGGGATCTTGGTCATCTTGCCGCCAGCGGGCAGCGCTTGCCCCTTGACGTAGTCGGCGAAGTCGAACTGGAACGTCACGTCCTCGACGCCGTCGCCATTGTTGTCGAAATGGATGTCGTACCGGCCGGGCGTGCTGAATCGGTAGAAGTTGGGTCCGCCCTGCGGATCCTGGAACGGCCTGTAGTTCGCCAGCACCGTGACGAAATCGGCGCGGTTCGCCTCGTAACTGCGGAACATGTACAGGTCGGTCGCGTCGATACGTGGGTGGTCACCCGTAAACGGCGCCTCCCGGTGACTGGAAGCGACTGCGGTCGCACTGGCAAGAATCAAACTGACGGCTGCGCTCAGTTGCAGCGTGGCGGCTTTGTTCATCACGATCTCCAATAAACGGGGGTGTTTTAACGAAGTGATGTTGCTCATCGTTCACGGGAGGAAGCCACGCTTGTCCGGCTGCATTAGCCGTAGGAAACCCCCCATACACGGGGAATGTTTTGCACGGATCCATTTTTTCATTGCACTGCGCGGCAGGCTAGAATCCAGTCATGAAGGGTGATGTCACGGCGGCGTCCCGACGGGGTCAGCTTTTTGTAATTGGTGCGCCGTCCGGCGCCGGTAAGACGTCGCTGGTGCGCGCCCTGATGGCGCGCGAACCCAGCCTCAAATTCTCGATTTCGTTCACGACGCGCCCGCAGCGCCCCAACGAAACGCGCGGGCGCGACTACTTCTTCGTCACGCGCGAGGAATTCGCGGCCATGGTCGGGCGCGGCGCGTTCCTCGAACACGCCCGCGTGTTCGATAACCATTACGGCACGGCGCGCGGCCCAGTCGAAGCCTCGCTCGCCGCCGGGCAGGACTTGATCCTCGAGATCGACTGGCAAGGCGCGCAGCAGGTCCGGCACGCCTTACCCGAGTGCCACACCATTTTCATCCTTCCCCCGTCACGCGATGAGCTTGAACGACGCCTCCGCGGTCGTGGCACGGACGCCGAGGAAGTGATCCAGCGCCGGCTGCTCGACGCCGCCTCCGACATGACCCACTGGTCGGAATTCGATTTCGTGGTGGTGAACGACGATTTCGAACGCGCCCTAGCCGAACTGCATGGCATCGTTCAGGGCATGGGCGACGCCTCGCGCCGCGAGCGGGAAGGGCTGCCAGAGCTGGCCGCTGCGCTGACTGCGTGACGCACTCGCAGCAGTCAGCGGCAGCACTACCCCTCCGACTAACCCCTAACCCCCAACCCCTAACCCCTTCTCCTCGCCCCTATCCCCTAACCCCTCCCCCTGCTAAGCTCACGCCCTTCCACCTTCAGTTCCCCAGCACAATGGCTCGCATCACCGTCGAAGACTGCCTGCAGAACGTCCCTAACCTGTTCGAGCTGGTGCTCGTCGCGTCACGTCGCGCGCGCAAGCTTGCGAACGGCTCCGAGGCGACGCTCGACTGGGAGAACGACAAGCCGACGGTGCTTGCCCTGCGCGAGATCGCAGCCGGCCACGTGGGCGTGGAAATCCTCGAAGAGCCGGACCTGCCGCCGCCTCCGCCGCCGGAGCTGATGCCGGAGCCGGAGTTCATGGGTGAGTTCCGCGCACCGCAGATCGGGCTGGGAGACTAAGCCCCCGCCGCGCACCCATGGACGTCACGTCTTCCCTGCGCAGCCTGCTGCCCTATGGAAGACGGTCCATCGGCATCAACCAGCTCATTTCGAAGCTGGAAACCTACCTGCCGCCCGACCAGGTCGAGCTCGTGCAGGAGGCTTATGATTTCGCCTTCCGGGCCCATGACGGGCAACGCCGCCGTTCCGGCGAGCCCTACATTACGCATCCGGTTGCCGTAGCCGACCTGCTCGCGGACCTGCGGCTCGACGCACAGACAATGATGGCGGCCATGCTCCATGACGTCATGGAGGACACGCCCAACACCAAGGACGAAATCACCGCACGCTTCGGTCGCGACGTGGCGGAGCTCGTCGACGGTGTCAGCAAGCTCGACCAGATCCAGTTCCGCAGCCGTGCCGAGGCGCAGGCGGAAAGCTTCCGCAAGATGCTGCTCGCCATGGTGCGCGACATCCGCGTGATCATGGTCAAGCTCGCGGACCGCACGCACAACATGCGCACGCTCGGCGCGATGCCGCCGGCGAAGCGCCGGACGATTGCGCGCGAAACGCTCGAGATCTACGCGCCCATCGCGAATCGCCTCGGCATGCACTCCATCAAGCGCGAGCTCGAGGACCTGGGCTTTCGCGCGCTGTACCCGAAGCGTTACAAGGTCATCGAGACCGCGGTCAAGGCCACCCGCGGCAATCACAAGCAGTTCGTGGGCCGCATCGCCGCGTCGCTTACCGAGGCGCTCGCTGGCGGGACCATTGCGGCGACGATCGAAGGGCGCGAGAAAGACGCGTACAGCATCTACGAGAAAATGCGGCGGAAGAAGATCTCGCTGGCCGAGATCGTCGACGTGTACGGCTTCCGGCTCATCGTCGACAAGGCCGACACTTGCTATCGCACCCTCGGCATCGTGCATTCAGTGTTCAAGCCGATGCCCGGCCGCTTCAAGGACTACATCGCGATCCCACGCGTCAACGGCTACCAGTCGCTGCACACGACGCTGTTCGGCCCGAACGGCACGCCGATCGAAGTGCAGATCCGCACGTCGGAGATGCACCGCGTCGCCGAATCCGGCATCGCCGCGCACTGGCAATACAAGGAAGGCGGCAACGGCGACGTCGGCGTGAAAAGCGACCGTGCGAGCGAATGGCTGCAGCAGCTGGTCGACATCCAGCAGGGCGGCAACCCCGAGGAGTTCCTCGAGAGCGTCAAGGTCGACCTGTTCCCGGACAAGGTGTACGTGTTCACGCCCAAAGGCGAGATCCGCCGGCTGCCGCGCAACTCCACGTGCGTCGACTTCGCGTATGCCGTGCACACGGACGTGGGCAATCGCTGCGTCGCCGCGAAAGTCGACCGACGCCTCGTGCCGCTGCGCACGCCGCTGCGCAATGGCCAGACGGTCGAGATCATTACCGCGAAAGGCGCCACGCCGAACCCGGCCTGGGTCAATTTCGTCGTCACCGCGAAGGCGCGCGCGTCGATCCGGCAGTACCTGAAGACGCTGAAGCGCGGCGAAGCCGTCGATCTCGGCAAGCGACTGCTGAACCAGGCGCTCGAGGAATTTTCGCTCACGCTGCGCAAGATCCCCGCGGTATCGATCGACGCGGTCGTCGCCGAACTGGGCCTGCGCGCGCACGACGAACTGTTCGAGAAAATCGGCCTCGGCGAGCGGATTGCGCCATTCATTGCACGACGCCTGTTGCCTGCGGATGCAGAAGGTCTCGTCGACGGTGTGGCAGGTCCACTGGCCATCGCCGGCACCGAAGGCCTGGTCGTGTCCTACGCGCGTTGCTGCTTCCCGATTCCCAATGACCCGATCCTGGCGAGCCTCTCGACGGGCCGCGGCGTAGTGATCCACCGCGAGGCGTGCGGCAACCTGGCGTCGTTCCGCAAGCAACCGGAGCAATGGATTCCGGTCGCCTGGCAGGCCGCGACCGATCGCCTGTTCCACGTCGAGATCCGCGTGGACGTGACCAACCGCATGGGCGTGCTCGCGTCGGTCGCGTCCGCGATTGCCAGCACGAAGACGAACATCGATCGCGTGTCGGTCGTGGAACGCGACACGGACACGTCGACACTGATCTTCGAGATGATGGTGCACGACCGCAAGCAACTGGCCAGCGTGATCCGCGCGGTGCGCGGCATGCCGGATGTGCTGAAGGTCGCGCGGTCGCTCGCGTGACCGGTCTGCGCTGGCTACCGGCTGCAGCAACGTCGCCGCAGACTCGCGCCATGCGTGCCTTGCCGCTGGTCCTGCTGCTCGTATCGTCGGTCGTCCATGCTGCGCGACCCGGCAACGAAGCGGACGCGGCCGCCCTGCGAACCAGCCAGGCGGTGGTGGGGCAGACGACGAGCGACCACGAGTTCATTGACCAGCACGGAAAACGGCTGCGGCTCGCCGCGTTGCGGGGGACGCCCCGTCGTGCTGAGTCTTGTCTTCACTAATTGCTATTACGTGTGCTCGGGCCAGACCCTGCATTTGCGAAAAGTTACCCGGATCGCCCGCCAGGCTCTTGGCCCGCGCAGCTTTTCGATCCTCACCGTTGGATTCGACAGCGCGCACGACACCGCGGAGCGCATGCGCGCATACGGACTCGACCGCGGCATTACTGATCCAGAGTGGCATTTTGCCAGCGCCGATGCGGGGACAGTCCGCCGACTCACCGACGAAGTGGGCTTTACGTGGTTGCCAAGCGCGCGCGGTTTCGACCATGTCACGCAGGTCACCATCCTCGATGCCGACGGGGTCGTCGTGCGGCAGGTGTATGGACAGGAGTTTGCACCGCCGGACCTGGTAGAACCGCTCAAGCAGCTGCTCCTCGGCCGTCCGGTGGAGCGCGTTTCGTTGCAAGGGCTCATCGAGCGCGTGCGGCTCTACTGCTCGGTCTACGATCCGGTCTCGGGGACGTATCGCGTCGACTACGCGATGTTCGCCTCGGCGATACCGGCCTTGATGATATTTGGCATGGTGACTATCGCGCTCATCTTGGTTCGTCGGAAGAAGGGCTGAACACCGCGATGGTGGCGACGTACCCGCCGTGCATTGCGTGCGTCGTTGCACCGCAGCATCGGGACGCATACGCATCGGATGTTTGCGTGCGGAAAATATCTGCTAGAGTTTGGTCAATATGTTTGCTTCCGTGATCACATTACTGCTGCTTGTTGGCCTGCTGCTGTGGGTCTTCGCGTGGCAACATGGATCGCAGATGGCCCGCGGCATCGCCATTGGCGCCATTCTCGTGCTCATTTGCCAGCCGGTCGTGCGGGCCGTCTTTGCGCAGGAGCACATGCCGATCTGGGTGCCTGCGCTGCCATTCGCACTGATCGCAATCACCTTGTTCGGGTTCGGGCTGCTCGCCTGGTATTGGGGGGAAGAGTAGCCGCGCTTTTTGACGACGGTCGCGACACCACTGTAGCGGGGGGGGAGCAGATGAAGTGCCTTTACTATTTGGCGCCGACGCTTGATAGCACCCACGTGATTTCCGACGACCTGCACGAGGTTGGGGTCAAGGATTTCTTCCTCCACGTCATCTCTCGCGACGAGGCCGGGCTGCAGAAGCAGCACATCCACTCCAGTAATTATCTGGAGACGCTGGACATCGTCCGCGACGGCATCCTCGGCGGGGTGGCAGGTTTCCTGATCGGACTGATCGGTATCGCAGCAATCGAGTATTTCGATCCATTCGGCGTAGAAGTTCCTGCGTTTGTTTATTACGCCCTGGTCGGCGTGGCCACCTTGTTCGGGGCCTGGGAAGGCGGCCTGATCGGTATCGGCATCGAGAATCGCAAGCTCGCGAGGTTTCATGACGATATCGAAGCGGGCAAGTTCCTGATCCTTATCTATGCGCTGAAAGAGCAAGAAGCCTCAGTCGGCTTGATGATGCAGGAGCGTCATCCCGAAGCGGAACTCGTCGCGGTCGACCGGCATTTCATCAATCCGTTCAGCGGGCTCAAGCGAGAAACGGCCGCCCGGCCGTCGGGTGATCAGCTCCTGCTGAAGGAATAGACCGTGGCCATCGCGATCGCGCTCGTATTGCTGGTGATTGGAACGGTTGCGTTCCATATCTGGAATCCCTGGTGGTTTACCCCCATCGCTTCCAACTGGAAGATGATGGACGACACCGTCAATCTCACGTTCTGGGTGACGGGCGTGGTTTTCGTGGCTGTGAACCTGTTCATGGCCTACGCGATCGTCCGCTTCCGGCACCGCAAGGGCGAAGCACGTCGATCGGAGTACAAACCCGAGGACAAGAAGCTCGAGTGGTGGCTGATCGGGCTGACTTCGATCGGCGTCGCTGCAATGCTCGCGCCCGGCCTTGCTGTCTGGGCAAAATTTGTCACCGTGCCAGAGGACGCGGCGGTGGTCGAGGCGGTCGGCCATCAGTGGTCATGGAGTTTCCGCCTGCCCGGCTCGGACGGCGTGCTCGGCTCGATCGATGCCGGGCTCATCGCTGCCGACAATCCCTTCGGGATGGACGCCAACGATCCGCGCGGGCAGGACGACATACTGGTCCCCGGGCCGGAGCTGCACCTGCCGATCGACAAGCCCGTCAAGGTGCTGCTGCGTTCGAAGGATGTGCTGCACAACTTCACCGTGGCGCAGTTTCGCGTGAAGATGGATCTGGTACCGGGCATGGTTACGTACCTGTGGCTCACGCCGACGCGAACCGGCGAGTTCGAGATCCTGTGCCAGGAACTGTGCGGCATGGGCCATTTCGCCATGCGTGGGCGGGTCGTCGTCGACGACGCCGACGCCTACCAGGCATGGCTTGCACAACAGCAGACTTTTTCCCAGCTGTCGGCCCGACCCAAGGCCAACGTAGTGGCGGGTCAAGCTGAGTACGCGACCTGCTCTGCTTGCCACGGCGCAAACGCCGAAGGCAACCAGGCGCTCAATGCGCCGAAGCTGGCAGGTCATCCGAGCTGGTACCTGACGCGGCAATTGCATAATTTCAAGCACGGCCTGCGGGGCGCCGCGCCGGGCGACGAAATTGCAGGCCAGATGGCCGCGATCGCGCAGCCACTCGACGACGCGACCATCGACAACGTGGTCGCCTACATCGCGACCCTGCCAGACAGCGCTGCCAAGACGACGGTTCGTGGCGATGTGGCAGCCGGCGCGCACGCGTACCTCACCTGCTCGTACTGCCACGGCGATTCGGGCCGGGGCTCTTGGTCGACGAACGCGCCCCCATTGGCCGGGATGAGCGACTGGTACCTGGCGCGTCAGATGCAACAGTTCAGACAAGGCCATCGCGGACGACATCCTCAGGATTTCAATGGCGCGCAGATGGCGCGCCTCAGTAAGACGGTGCCCGAAGGCAAACAGACCGACGACTTACTGGCCTACATCAACACCCTGCGTTGAACGCAGGCGGCGCACTGCCGAGCACGGAGAGGACCTGATGTCATACGTCGCAATCGCGGACCAGCACGCGCACCTGCACGACCCGCAGACGTTCCTCACCAAGTACGTCTGGAGCCAGGACCACAAGGTCATCGCCATCCAATACATGGTGACGGCGATGGCCATCGGCATCGTGGCGATCGGGCTGTCGATGCTGATGCGGCTGCAGCTCGGATTTCCCGACACGTTCCATTTCATCAACCCGAGCAACTACCACCAGTTCGTTACGATGCACGGGATGATCATGGTGGTCTACCTGCTCACGGCGCTGTTCCTCGGCGGCTTCGGCAATTACCTGATTCCGCTCATGTGCGGCTCGCGCGACATGGTCTTCCCGTACCTGAACATGGTCAGCTACTGGGTCTACCTGCTCGCCGTGCTGGTGCTCGTCGCCAGCTTCTTCGTGCCCGGTGGACCCACGGGCGCGGGTTGGACCCTCTATCCGCCCCAGGCGATTCTCGCCGGCACGCCGGGCGCCGACTGGGGCATCACGCTGATGCTGGTTTCGCTCGTCATTTTCATCGTCGGCTTCACGATGGGCGGCCTGAATTACGTGGTGACGGTGCTGCAGGCGCGCTGCCGCGGCATGACGCTCATGCGGATGCCGTTGTCAGTGTGGGGCATTTTCATGGCCACCATCCTGGCGCTGCTGGCCTTCCCGGCCCTGCTCGTCAGCGCGATCATGATGACGCTCGACAACCATCTCGGCACGAGCTTCTTCATGCCGGCGATCATCTCGCTCGGCGATCAGACGGGGCACGCCGGCGGCAGTCCGCTGCTGTTCCAGCACCTCTTCTGGTTCTTCGGCCACCCGGAGGTCTACATCGTTGCGCTGCCGGCGTTCGGCATCGTCTCGGACCTGATCAGCGTGAACGCGCGCCGCCATATTTTCGGGTACCGGATGATGGTCTGGGCGATCGTCGCGATTGGCGTGCTGAGCTTCGTGGTCTGGGCCCACCACATGTACGTCAGCGGCATGAATCCGTACTTCGGGTTCTTCTTCGCCACCACGACCCTGATCATCGCGATTCCGACCGCGCTCAAAGTCTACAACTGGGTGCTCACGCTATGGCGCGGCGACGTGCACCTGACGGTCCCGATGCTGTTCGCGATCGGTTTTGTGTTCACCTTCATCAATGGCGGGCTGACCGGGCTGTTCCTTGGCAATGTCACGGTGGACGTGCCGCTGTCGGATACCTATTTCGTCATCGCGCACTTCCATATGGTGATGGGCGTGTCGCCGGTGCTGGTCGTGTGCGGTGCGATCTACCACTGGTACCCGAAAATGACCGGGCGCATGACGAACGAATCACTCGGCAAGCTGCACTTCTGGCTCACGTTCATCGGTACGTATGCGATCTTTCTGCCCATGCATTACCTCGGCATCCTCGGCTTGCCGCGTCGCTACTTCGCCATGGGTGACACGTACTTCATCCCGGATTCGGTGCAGTCGATGAATGCCGCCATTTCCATTGCCGCGCTGTTCGTGGCAGCCTCGCAGCTGATCTTCCTGTTCAACCTGGCCTGGAGCCTGAAGCACGGCAAACCGGCCGGCGGCAATCCGTGGCGTGCGACCTCGCTCGAGTGGCAGACGCCCGAGACGCCGCCGCGACACGGCAACTGGGGGCCGGAATTGCCGGTGGTCTATCGCTGGGCCTATGAATACGGCGCGCCGGGTCACAAGGAGGATTTCGTGCCGCAGAACCAGCCGCCCGATGGAAGCGATGCGTTCTCGCACGAAAAGGCCCACCACGGATGAACATCGTCGTTGCCTCGGTCGCGCTGGTTGCGGGCATCCTCGTCTGGTGGCTGGCCGTGCGCCAGCTGACGACCAAGCCGTGGCAAGTGCAGGGTACTTTCGACGGTCGCGACGCTGTTTCACAGTTGGCGAGTCCGGCGGCCGCGCGCGTTGGCCTGTGGGTTTTCCTCGCCGTTGTGACGTCTTTCTTCGCGTTGTTCATCAGTGCGTACCTGATGCGCATGAACCCGGAACTCGAGAACGGCTTGTCGCTGCAGGACTGGCGACCGGTCACCGAACCCTGGATCCTCTGGGTAAACACGGCTTTCTTGATCGCCGGCAGCGCGGGCATGCAGCTGGCAACCAGCGCGCTGCGTCGCAACCACGTCGAACGGGCCCGCATCGGCATGCTTGCGGGCGGCTTGTTCGCGGTCCTGTTTCTGGCCGGCCAATGGCTTGCCTGGCGTCAGCTGCAGGCAGCGGGTCATTACGCCGCCGGCAATCCCGCGAATTCCTTCTTTTTCGTATTGACCGGCCTGCACGGACTCCACCTGCTCGGTGGCTTGTGCGTCCTCGGCAGGGCGGCGACTCGAATGCGCGAGCGTGTTATTCGGGAGGCGACACGATTGAGTGTCGAGCTGTGCACCGTGTACTGGCACTACCTGCTCATCATCTGGCTGATCTTGTTTGGATTGCTCCTGATTACCTGACCTGGGAGTCGCATACGCGTATGGCTGCCGAAACCATGACGGGTGACATCGAACCGACCGGTACGGTCCCGGGAATGCCCGGGGTCGTCGCCGACTTCGCGGCGGACAAGCAGGCCTTCCCCGTGCACTGGGGCAAGGCGATGATGTGGATCTTCCTGCTCAGCGACACGTTCATCTTCTCGTGTTTCCTGACCTCGTACATGCACGTGCGCATGTCGACGACGGTGGCGTGGCCGAACTCGAGCGAAGTCTTCGCGCTGAGCCTCGGCGGACAGCCCATCCCGTTGGTCCTCATCGCGATCATGACGTTCATCCTGATCAGCAGCAGCGGCACGATGGCGATGGCCGTGAACTATGGCTACCGCCGCAACCGCGCCCGCACGACCGCATTGATGCTGATCACGGCAGGTTTCGGCGCGACCTTCGTCGGCATGCAGGCTTTCGAGTGGACCAAGCTGATCCTCGAGGAGGGCATCCGTCCCTGGGGCAATCCGCTCGGCGCTGCACAGTTCGGCTCGACGTTTTTCATGATCACCGGATTCCACGGCCTGCACGTCTCGGCCGGGGTCATCTATCTCGTGGTCGTGGCCCTGCGCGTCTGGCGCGGCGATTATGAGCGTTCGGGCAGCTACGAGGCGGTCGAGATCGCCGGCCTGTACTGGCACTTCGTCGACCTCGTCTGGGTCTTCATCTTCGCGTTCTTCTATCTCTGGTAGGAACCGCCATGTCGACAACCCACGAAAGTACCCAGCATCCGATCAGCACCTATCTCTGGATCTGGCTGTTGTTGTTCGTTCTGAGCGCGTTCTCCTACATGGTCGATTATTTCCAGTTGCAGGGCATGCTGCGCTGGTCATTGATCATCATCTTCATGTTCCTGAAGGCCGGCCTGATCGTCAGTATCTTCATGCACATGAAGTGGGAAAGGCGCGCGCTCCAGCTCGCGATCCTCGTGCCACCCCTGTGCCTCCTGGTGTTGATCGGCCTGATGGCGATCGAGGGCAACTACACTTTTCTGACGCGGACGGAGATCTTCACTCCCTGACGCGGGCTGGCACGCGGGGGACGCGAGGCTGTTCACGCAGCGGCCTGTCCACTACCCTCTGCGCATCGCCCTCGAACCTGGAGTTGTTCCGTGTCCTTTACGCCCGTCGCGACAGATCTTGCACCACAGGCCATCGGCACGTACTCCCAGGCCGTTAAAGCCGGCAACACGGTGTATCTGTCGGGCCAGATTCCGCTCGATCCGAAGACCATGGAAATCGTGGCGGGCGAGGTCGAGGTGCACGTGCGTCGCGTCTTCGACAACTTGCGCGCGGTGGCGCAGGCAGCCGGCGGCGACCTCTCGAATGCCGTGAAGCTCAATGTGTACCTCACCGACCTGGCCAACTTCCAGACGGTCAACAAGGTGATGGCGGACTACTTCCAGCAGCCGTATCCCGCACGTGCCGCGATCGGCGTAGCAGCGTTGCCACGCGGCGCGGTCGTCGAAGTGGACGCAGTCCTCGTCCTCTGATCGTTGCCAGCGCGCGAGCACGACATGAGCGCGCCAGCTGCCCTGCTCGCAGAGCGTCCGGTCACCACCTTGCGCGGTGTCGGGCCCGCACTCGCCGAGCTGCTGGCAAAGCTGGGCCTGCACACGGTGCAGGACGTGCTGTTTCACCTGCCGTTGCGCTATGAAGACCGCACGCGCGTGGTGCCGATCGGCTCGCTGCGCAACGGCGATCGCGCCGTCATCGAAGGCGAGATCCAGCTGGCCGAGGTGGTGTTTCGGCGCCGGCGCACCCTGCTCTTGCGCATCGCAGACGGCACGGGCTTCGTCACGTTGCGCTTCTTCCATTTCTCGGGCGCGCAGCAGGCGCAGCTGGTGCGCGGCCAGCGCCTGCGGTGTTTCGGCGAAGCGCGTCTCGGCCCGGGAGGGCTCGAGATCGTGCACCCGGAATACCGTCGCGTACTTGCAGACGCGGGTGCGGCACCCGACTCGCTCACGCCGATCTATCCGACGACCGAAGGCGTGCAACAGGGCCGGCTGCGCGCACTCACCGACATGGCACTCGAGATGCTGTCGCGCGGTGTGATCGAGGATTTCGTGCCGCACGGCGTGCTCGATGCGTTCGACTTGCCGCCGCTGGAGGCGGCCTTGTGCTACGTGCACCGCCCACCGCCCGACGCAGACGTGGCCGAACTCGAGGCCGGCACCCATCCGGCACAGCGACGGCTCGCCTTCGAGGAATTGCTGGCCCATCAACTCAGCCTGCGACTGCTGCGGCAGGAAACTGAGAAGGACCCCACGTGGCAGCTGCCGCGCCGGGACGACCTGGTCGATCGTTGTCGTGCGAGCCTGCCCTTCAAGTTGACGGGGGCGCAAGGACGGGTCTGGACCGAGATCGAAAGTGATCTCGCTCGCGCACATCCGATGATGCGCCTGGTGCAGGGCGACGTCGGCTCGGGCAAGACGGTCGTCGCTGCGCTCGCTGCCGTGCGTGCCGTCGAGCACGGCGCGCAGGCCGCGGTCATGGCGCCCACCGAACTGCTCGCGGAACAACACGCGCGCAACTTCCATGCGTGGCTCGAACCGCTCGGCATCCGCACTGCATTGCTGACGGGCCGTCTGACCGGCAAGGCGCGGGCTGCCCTCGAGGCGGACCTGGCGTCGGGCGCGATCCACGTCGCTGTCGGCACGCACGCGCTGTTCCAGGCAGGGATCGCGTTTCAAAAGCTCGTGCTGGCCATCGTCGATGAGCAGCACCGCTTCGGCGTGCACCAGCGCCTGCAGCTGCGCGAGAAAGGCCGCACCGAGGGGCGCTATCCGCACCAGCTCGTGATGACGGCGACGCCGATCCCGCGCACCCTGGCGATGACGGCCTACGCGGACCTCGACGTCTCAATCATCGACGAGCTGCCGCCCGGTCGCACGCCGATCAAGACGGTGGTGCTGCCCGACACGCGCCGCAGTGAAATCGTCGAGCGCATCGACACGGCCTGCCGCTCGGGCCGGCAGGCCTACTGGGTTTGTCCGTTGATCGACGAGTCCGACCTCGTGCGCTACGAGGCCGCCGAAAAAACCGCGGCGCAGTTGGCCGAGGCGCTGCCGGGCGTACGCATCGGCCTCGTGCACGGGCGCATGGCAGGCAAGCAGAAAGACGCCGTCATGACCTCGTTCAAGCAGGGCAAGCTCGACCTGCTCGTGGCGACGACAGTGATCGAAGTGGGCGTCGACGTGCCGAACGCGAGCCTGATGGTGATCGAGAACGCAGAACGCATGGGCCTCGCCCAGCTGCACCAGTTGCGCGGCCGGGTGGGGCGTGGCTCGATCGAAAGCACCTGCGTGCTGCTGTTCCAGGCCCCGCTGTCCCCCATTGCGCGCGAGCGCCTGGCGGTGCTGCGGGAAACCAACGACGGGTTCGAGGTATCACGGCGCGACCTGGAACTGCGTGGTCCGGGCGAGCTGCTGGGCACGCGTCAGACAGGTCTGATGCAATTGCGGGTGGCCGACCTCATCCGCGACGCCGACCTGCTGCCGGACGTGCAGCATGCAGCGGCGTTGATGCTGGACGGTCCTCAGGCCAACATAGCGGGCCTCGTCAGCCGCTGGGTCGGCGCGGGCGAGCGCTTCCGCAACGTCTAGAATACTAGTCCGATGAGCGATCTCACTGACTTCGACAAGGCCGCCGCCACTGCCCCGACCGGCTTCGCGCGCATTCGTGGACGGCTGGTCGAGTACGCGCGCCTGATGCGGCTCGACCGCCCGATCGGCATCTGGCTGTTGCTGTGGCCCTGTCTCTGGGCACTGTGGATCTCGGCGGACGGGCACCCCGACGAGCGCATTTTCGTGATTTTCCTGCTCGGCACCTTCGTGATGCGGGCTGCTGGTTGCGTCATCAACGACTTCGCCGACCGCGAATTCGATCCGCACGTGCGCCGCACGGCAAACCGCCCGCTCCCGCGCGGAGTCGTCTCGCCGGCCGAGGCCCTCGCGGTCTTTGCGGTTCTCGGTTTGATCACGCTCGCGCTGCTGATTCCGCTGAACCGGCCCACGCAAGTGCTGGCCCTGGTCGGCGGTGTCCTGGCGATCACCTATCCGTTCCTGAAACGGTTCTTTGCGCTGCCCCAGGCGTACCTCGGCCTCGCATTTGCGTGGTCCGTGCCCATGGCCTTCGCCGCGCAGACCGGGGAGCTGCCGTTGGTTGCATGGGTGCTGTTCCTCGCCGTCGTCGCTTGGACGACGGCGTACGACACGATCTACGCGATGGTCGATCGGGAAGACGACCTCGTGATCGGCATCCGCTCCTCGGCGATCCTGTTCGGTCGCGCAGACCGGGTCATCGTCGCGGGACTGCAGGGCGCCACGCTGTTGCTGCTCGCCTGCGCCGGTTATCTGGCCGGACTCGGCAGGTGGTACTGGCTGGGACTCGCGATCGCAGTGGTTGCGTCGCTGCACCAGCAGATCTTGATCCGCAAGCGCGACCCGGCAGACTGCTTCCGCGCTTTCCTGAACAACAACCTGTTCGGCCTCGCGGTTTTCGGCGGGATTTTGCTGGATTACCTGTTCCGTTCCGCCACCGCGGTCTGATCGAACGCTGCGCTAGTTCGAACGGTCGGGGCGCGGCAGCACCCAGTGCAGCACCAGCGAACCCATGGCTGCCGATAACAGCGTTCCCGCCAGTATGCCGAGCTGGTCGGTGACGACGACTTCGCCCGTCCCCGTGTTCTCGAAGGCAAGCATGCCGATGAACATGCTCATCGTGAAACCGATGCCGCAGAGGATGGCCGCGCCGTAGACCTGTGCAAACGTCACGCCGGTCGGCAGCCGCGCCCATCCAGCCTTGACGGCAACCCACGCGAACGTAAACACGCCAACCTGCTTGCCAACGAACAGCCCGAGCAGGATGCCGAGGGGAATCGGCTCGAGCAGGTCGCGCAGGGTCATGCCGGCGAGACCCACGCCCGCGTTCGCAAACGCAAACAAAGGCAGGATGCCGAAAGCGACCCACGGATGCAGCGAGTGTTCCAGGCGGGACGAAGGCGGATGGCCGGGATGACTCGCATCCGATGCGGGCACGAACAGCGCCGTCACGACGCCAGCGAGCGTGGCGTGCACGCCGGACTTGAGCACGAACACCCACAGCGCGGTGCCCACCAGCACATACGGTGCGATGCGCGTGACGCCCGACCGGTTCAGCACGAACAGCACGGCGATCGCAGCGGCTGCTCCCGTGAGCGCATTGACCGACAGGTCGCTGGTATAGAACAGCGCGATGATCACGATGGCGCCCAGGTCGTCGAGCACGGCGAGCGTCATCAGGAACACCTTGAGCCCCAGCGGCACGCGACTGCCGAACAGCGACAACACGCCGAGCGCGAACGCGATATCGGTCGCCGACGGGATCGCCCAGCCGCGGATGCCGACTGGATCGTGCAGGTTCAGGGCGGTGTAGATCGCAGCAGGCACCACCATGCCGCCCAGTGCAGCGATGGCCGGCAACGCCACCTTGCTGCGCTCCGACAGCTCGCCCGACGTCGCCTCGCGCTTAACCTCGAGCCCCACGAGCAGGAAAAAAATTGCCATCAGCAAGTCGTTGACCCAGATCAACAATGTCTTATCCAGCTTGAACTCGCCGATATGTAAACTGATCGGCAGCTGCAGCCACGACTGGTAGTACCCGGCAAGCGGCGAATTGGCCGCGATCATGGCGAGTACTCCGGCAAGCACGAGCAGGATGCCGCTGGCGGCTTCCAGCTTGAGGAAGTCACGGAGGTCGGCGAGAAGGCCGGAGTCGTCGGTCTGCTGGGTCATGGTGTCGCGCAGTCTAGCGGACCGCTTCTGCCACTGCGGCCGGTCAGGCCAGCGCCCTTGCAATCGCCCAGATCTCGACCCGCTGCGCGCCCGCCGCGAGCAACGTCGCAGTGGCTTCGGCCGCGGTGCTTCCCGTCGTGACCACGTCGTCCACGAGGATCACCGGCCGACCTGCGATCACGGCCGGATCGGCGACAAACGCGCCCTGCAGATTGGCGGTGCGAGCAACGCGCGCCAACCCGACCTGCGGCGCGGTCGCGCGTACCCGCCGCAGCGCCGACTCCGCCAACTTCAGGTCCAACAGGCGCGACGTGACGCGAGCAATTTCGCGCGACTGGTTGAAGCCCCGCTCGACGAGACGCGAGACGTGCAATGGCATGGGCACCATCACCGCGCCCTGCGGCACCGCCATGCTGGCCTCTGCGCTGGCCGCCGCAGCCAACCGAGTACCAAAGATGCGTGCGTTGGCGAGCGCGCCTTCGTATTTGAGCGCCTGAACCATCTGCGTGACGGGGAACTCGTAGACCCAGGGCGCCAGGCACCGTGAGAACGGCAGGGATTGCGAGCGGCAGTGCGGACAATCCTGGTGTTGCTGGCTTGCAGCCGAACCACGCGGCAGTCCACACCCGCAACATGGCTGCACCACCAGTGGGATCTCGGCCTCACAAGAGGCACAGAGATCGTACGCGGGAGCCTGGCCAGGCCGCCGGCACAGCACGCATCGCGGAGGCAGCAACCACGCCGCGCACCGATCCAGTTGCCTGTAAACCTGGCTGGGTCTCATTGGTTGACAGCTCGTGCGAGGGTCCGAATACTGCCTGATCGCTGCGCCGCACAGCTTCAGCCACCGCCCGGCCGGGGTCGCGCGCACTTCTTGCCCTCCCCGACGAGATTCACGCATGACCGCGCCAGACCTGAGCCAGCTTGGCACCGTTCGCACCGACTGGACGCTGGACGAAGCAAGCGCAATCTACAGCGCGCCCTTCAGCGACCTGCTGTTCCACGCGCAGCGCGTGCACCGCGATAACTTCAAGCCGAACCAGGTGCAGGTCAGCACGCTGCTCTCCGTGAAGACTGGCGCTTGTCCGGAGGACTGCAAATACTGCCCGCAGAGCGTGCGTTACGACACCGGCCTGGAGCGCGAGCAATTGCTCGACGTAAGCGCCGTGGTGGCAGCCGCGCAGGCCGCGAAGGCGAGTGGCGCCACGCGCTTCTGCATGGGCGCGGCGTATCGCAGTCCCAAGCCGAAGCAGCTCGAGCAGATCAAGCAGATGGTGCAGGAAGTACGCGCGCTCGGACTCGAGACGTGCGCGACGGCAGGCATGCTCACCGCCGACCAGGCGCGCGAGCTGAAAAGCGCGGGGCTCGATTACTACAACCACAACCTGGACACCTCGCCCGAGTTCTACGGCGAGATCATCACCACGCGCACCTATCAGGACCGGCTCGACACGCTGCAGGCCGTGCGCGAAGCGGGCATCAACGTGTGCTGCGGCGGTATCCTTGGCATGGGCGAATCCGAAGCGGATCGCGTGTCGCTGCTGCACACGCTGGCGACGCTGCCACAGCATCCCGAGAGCGTGCCCATCAACCAGCTCGTGCAGGTGCCTGGCACGCCGCTGCACGGCCTGCCGGAACTCGATCCTTTGGATCTCATCCGCGCGATCGCCGCCGCGCGCCTGCTCATGCCGAAGTCCTACGTGCGCCTCTCGGCGGGTCGCACCGACATGAGCGACGCGGTGCAGGCGTTGTGCTTCCTCGCCGGCGCGAATTCGATCTTCTATGGCGACCGTCTGCTGACCACACCGAACCCTGGCCGCAGCCACGACAAGCAGCTGTTCGAACGGCTCGGCATCGTGTCGGAGCCTGCCGCCACTGTCGCTGGCTGACGGGCTTCCCATGCTGGAGGGCGACGCACGGCTTGCCGCACGACTCGCCGAGCAGGCGAGCACGGGACGCTCGCGCCAACGTCGCACCGTAACCGCGCGTGCGCCCGGCGGTGTCGAGGTCACCGTCGAGGGCCGTGGTTGCCTCGCGTTCTGCAGCAACGACTACCTCGGTCTCGCTGATCATCCGCTGGTCGTCGCCGCGTTCTGCGACGCCGCACGTCGCTGGGGCGTCGGCAGCGGTGCGTCGCACCTCGTGAGCGGCCACGACACGGAACATCACGCGCTTGAAGAAGAACTGGCGGAATTCGTCCAGCGACCGCGCGCACTGCTGTTCTCGAACGGCTACATGGCAAACCTCGCCATCGCGTCGGTGCTGGTCGGGCGCGGTGATCACGTGCTGCAGGACCGGCTCAACCATGCCTCGCTGCTCGATGCAGGCCTCGCCTCAGGCGCGCGGTTTGGCCGCTTCGCGCACGCTGACGTCGCGGCCCTGCAGACCAGATTGCGACGAATTGGCGACGGCGCGCAGACGCTCGTGCAGACCGACGGCGTCTTCAGCATGGATGGCGACATCGCGCCGTTGCCTGAACTGGCTGCGGCGTGTCGTGCTGCGAACGCGCAGCTGTGCGTGGACGATGCGCACGGCTTCGGCGTGTTGGGCGCGCACGGTGCGGGCTCGGTCGAGGCCGCAAAGCTCGGCATCGAAGACGTGCCGGTGCTCATGTGCACGTTGGGCAAGGCCGTCGGGACGTTCGGCGCGTTCGTGGCTGGATCGACCGAGCTGATCGAAAGCCTGCTGCAACAGGGCCGTACCTACGTCTATACGACCGCGTTGCCGCCCGCCGTGGCGGCGGCGACGCGAGCGGCCTTGCGCGTGATGCGCGACGAACCCGCTCGCCGTGAACGCGTGCTGGCGCATGCGGCGAGTTTCCGCGCCGGACTCAGCAGCCTGGGGCTGCAGGCGTTGCCGTCCGCTACACCAATTCAGCCGGTGCTGGTGGGCGATGAACATGCGGCGCTGCGCGCAAGTGTGGCGCTGTTCGAGCAGGGCTTCTGGGTTCCCGCGATCCGACCGCCGACGGTACCGCGTGGCACCTCCCGGCTGCGGTTTACGTTTTCGGCATCGCACTCGTCGTCGCAGGTCGAGCAACTGCTCGATGCGCTCGATGGGTTGCGCAGGCAAGGTGCGTTCGCTTCGTCGGTGGCGCTGGCATGAGCGCGGGGGTTTACGTCGAGCGCCGCGGTCACGGCCCTGACATCGTGCTGCTGCACGGTTGGGCCTTGCACGGCGGCATGTGGGGACCCTGGATCGAAGAACTGGCCAAGCGGGCACGGCTGCACATCGTCGACCTTCCGGGTCATGGCCGCAGCCTGTGGCCGGAAAACGCGTCGACGCTGCAGGATATTGCGCGCGCCGTGTCACCGCTCGTGCCTGCGGGGGCAGCCGTCATCGGGTGGTCGCTTGGCGGCATGATCGCGCTGGAAATTGCGCGCACGCGTCCTGGCGAGATCGCAGCGCTGGTGCTGCTGGCCACGACGCCGTGTTTCCTGGCCCGCGATGATTGGTCGGCCGGCATGAATCCGGGCGTGCTCGACGGCTTTGCAGCGGGACTCGCCGGCGATTATCGCCGCACGCTCGCGAACTTCCTCGCGCTGCAGACCTGGGGCGACGAAAACGCGACGCAAGCACTGCGCTCGATGCGCGCCAGCCTGGCGACACACGGCGAACCGGATCCGCTCGCGCTGCAGGGCGGCCTCGGGATCCTGCGACAAGCCGACTTGCGCGACGGCCTCGCGAACATTGCCGTGCCTGCGCTGGTGATTGCGGGCGAGCACGACCGCATCACGCCAGCTGCGGCGGGGCGGGAACTCGCGATTAGCCTGCCGACCGCGCGATTCGTGGAGGTGCCGAAAGCGGGACACGCGCCGTTCCTGTCGCACCCCGACGCCGTGCTTGAGGCGGTGACGGACTTCCTTTCCTGCCACCTTTCACCCCCCACACCCGCTCCCACTCCGGCCCCCGCTCCCGCGGGAGAGGGCGGGGGTGAGGGCCCGCTTCCGGCCCCCTCTCCCGCCACAGCGGGAGAGGGTTGGGGTGAGGGGGCCGTGGCCGGGGGTGAGGGCCAGCCATTCAATCTGGACGTTCGCCGGGTGCGCGACTCCTTCTCCAACGCAGCGGCCACCTACGACGCCGCGGCAGTCCTGCAGACCCAGGTGCGAGACGAGTTACTGGCCCGCCTCGACATCCTGCGCATGGAGCCTGCTGTGATCGTTGATCTGGGCGCCGGCACCGGCCAGGCCACGATCGCGCTCAAGCGCCGTTATCCCAAGGGTCGCGCGCTGGCCATCGACCTCTCAGGCGAGATGCTGGTCGAAGCCCGCAAGCGCCAGACCCTGCTGCGACGCTTCGACCGGGTGTTGGGGGACGCGGCGGCACTGCCCGTGCGCGACGCAGCGGTCGATATGATCTTCTCGAGCCTCATGCTGCAGTGGTGCAACGACCCGGACCAGGTGCTGATTGAATGCCGGCGCGTGCTGCGACCAGGCGGCGTGCTGCACTTCGCCTCGCTGGGTCCCGACACCCTCACGGAACTGCGCCAGTCATGGCACGCAGCCGACCCGAGCCATGCGCACGTCAACCGCTTCATCGACATGCACGACCTGGGCGATGCGCTGACGCGCGCGGGCTTCGCGGAACCCGTGCTCGACGTGGAGCGATACACGCTCACCTACGACGATGCCCGCGGCCTGATGCGCGACCTCAAGGCCATCGGCGCACACAACGTGACGGCGGGACGACCCAGAGGCCTGACAGGCAAATCGACACTGGGCCGAATGCTCGCTGCGTATGAAGGATTCCGTCGGAACGGCAAACTGCCGGCTACATACGAAGTGGTTTACGCACAGGCCTGGTGCCCGACGGCCCCGCTCCGGACGAAGCGCTCGAATACCGAAACCGTCGTGCCCTTGAGCGAACTCCGCCGCCGCCGTTAGTTAACTAAGCTTATCAATTACCAATAAAGACTAAAATTGTTATGCTCTTTGATTCCTACAGCTAAACTCAAAGCCCACGTCTTACTAACCCCTTCTCCCTTCCTGCCCTTCCGGCCCTTCCTGCCCTTCCTGTCCTTCCTGTCCTTCCCCCTGACCCCTGGCATCT
>JANNGT010000295.1:0-4940 GCA_031404015.1 Gammaproteobacteria bacterium
AACTTCTTCAGGCGGTTCTGCAGGTCGCGGAAGTAGCCCGGCGACGACAGCGGCCAGCTCGAGATCGACTGCGCCAGTTCAGACGTCGCCTTCGGATCCGCGGAGAGCGCGCTCACCACGTCCACCCAGTCGAGGGCGTGCAGGTGGTAGAAGTGCACCAGATGATCCTGCGAATACAGGGTCAGGTGCATGATGTTGCGGATCGTGTTCGCGTTCTCGGGGATCTCGATCTTGAGCGCGTTCTCGACCGCGCGGACCGAGGCCAGCGCGTGCACGCCCGTGCAGACGCCGCAGATGCGCTGCACGAACGCCCATGCATCGCGCGGGTCGCGGCCGCGGAGGATGACCTCGAGGCCGCGCCACATCGTGCCCGTGGACACGGCGTTGCGGATGATGTTGTTTTCATCGACGTTCACCTCGATGCGCAGGTGCCCTTCGATGCGGGTGATCGGATCGACGACGACGCGCTTGCCCGAGTTGTCGAGCTGGAAGCCGTTCGGTGTTGCAATGTTCATGTGCTGTTACTCCGCGCTCAATCGACGCGATCGGTATGGGTGACCGGGGCGTTCGTTTTCACCCTGGCCTGTCGCAGCGCCGTGAGGCCCGCGTGCGCCGCGATGCCGACGCCGACGATTGCTGCAGCCGCGAGTCCCACCCTGTCGGCGTTGGCTTCGGCGCCAAACTGGGTGAACGTCTCAAGCCGCTCGTAGAACGGCCCGTTGTCCCAGAAGTCCGGTTCGGAGCAGCCGAGGCAGCCATGGCCCGATGCGATCGGGAACGACACGCCTTCATTCCAGCGCGTCGTGGAGCAGGCGTTGTAGGTTGTCGGTCCGCGGCAGCCGACCTTGTACAGGCAATAGCCCTGGCGCGCGCCCTCGTCATCGAACCGCTCCGAGAACTGGCCCGCGTCGAAATGACCGCGGCGGTAGCACTTGTCGTGCACGCGCTGGCCATAGAACATCAGGGGCCGGCCCTGGCGGTCGAGCGCGGGCAGCTGACCGAACGTCACGTAGTAGGTGATGACTCCGGTCATGACTTCGGCGATCGGCGGGCAGCCCGGCACCTTGACGATCGGCTTGTCGGTGATCACCTTATGAATCGGCACGGCGGTCGTTGGATTCGGCTTCGCGGCCTGCACGCAACCCCACGAGGCACATGAACCCCAGGCGATCACGGCGGTGGCATCCGCAGCCACTTCTTTCAGCTTTTCGACGAACGGGCGGCCACCCGGGATGCAGAACGTGCCGTCGTTGCCGAGCGGCGGGTTGCCTTCGACCGCAAGGATGTACTGGCCCTTGTAGTCGCGCATCACTTCTTCGACGATCTGCTCGGCCTGGTGGCCGGCGGCGGCCATGATCGTGTCGTCGTAATCGAGCGACACCATCGACAGGATCACGTCCTTTGCCAGCGGGTGCGCGGAGCGAATGAAGCTCTCGGTGCAGCAGGTGCACTCGAGACCGTGCAGCCAGATGACCGGCACGCGCGGCTTGGTTTCCATGGCGTGCGCGATCTTGCCGGCGAAGTGCGGTGCGAGCCCGAGCGAGGCCGCGCTCAGTGAGCAGAACTTCAGGAAGTTGCGCCGCGAGATGCCTTGGCGGCGGATCAACTCGTAGAAAGTTTCTTGACGACCCATCTCGTGCTCCCGTTTGGTTGTGGCATTTCGCCAGGGCGGCCGTTAGGGCTGTTGGTTTTCACCAAAGCGGTCGTCTGGCGCATCAGTCCGGGGGAGCGAGTGATCAGGCTCATGCGGACCCCCTCCTGATTTGACAGGGTGGATAGTCCGACTCAGGCCGCCGAAGCCTCAATCGTAAATGTACTTAACGCGGGAACTTGTTTCGCCGCAACGAAGTCTTGCCCGGGTTTCAGGGCTCGCCGGGTAGCGGTTTGCACCCATGGCAAATCGCTTGTGGCTGGGTTTACGCGACGACACCCAGTGCCTGGCTAGAAGGAGTAGCCGAGCGACGTGGTCAGCCCGTAATCGCTCTGCTCCGAGTCCGCGAGCGGTGGCTTGCTGTCGTAGCTGCCGTACAACTTGAGTTCGAAGTACAGGTCGTTGACGAACTCATACTTGGCCCGGAGGTCACCCTCCGCCCGGTAACGGCCGGATTGGGTGAGGCTCGGCAATAGCGACAACGAGCCGCCGACGTCGGTCTCCGGGAAGTCGTAACGGAAGAGGCTGAACGACGTGGTCAGGACGCCCTCGAGGCTGTCCACCGTCGTGCCGCCGGTGTAGTTTTCATGGCTGTATGCAAGCCCGGCTCCGGCAATCCACTCCGAGTGATTGGTCCGCACCAGGTGGCGGCCCAGACCGCCGCCACCCATGGTGCGCAGGTTCAGATCGAGCTCGGTATTGCGTTCGAGGCCGCCAAAGCCCATGTAGAAATTGCGGTCCTGCAGGAACTGCCGGTAGTCCAACCGCAGCTGGTAACGCTCGCTTGTCGCGCCAGAGCTGTCGTCGGTGAGATTGGCGGATCCATCGATGGCCCATTCGCGGATCCTGGTGCGCGAGGACAGCCCGGCCGCGAAATCGACGCTGCTGCGGTCATTGGCCTTGGCGATGTCCAGCCCCGCGCTGACATACCCGTCCAGCCTGTCGAGCACAGACCCGCCCTCGATGGGTTGCGCGTGGACGACGAGGCCCATCTGGACCGCTTCAACCGCATCGGGCTGAGCAGCGTCGCGACGAATGCGCAGGGTCGCCTCCGGGCCGCCCTCCAGGAGTTGTCCGTAGTACCGGACGCCGTCGGTGCGCTCGAGCAACAGGAACTGGTTGCTCGTGACGCTCGCAATCTTGTCCCACTCGATGTAAATCGTGCCCATGTGCTCGGTGCTGAGCTTGAGCTGGTTGTATTCGAGCACTTTTACTTCGCCAGTGATGCGATCGCCGTTCTTGAGCACGACGATGTCGGTCTTCGGCGCCGCGGCCAGCTGCGCACTGAAAAGCATGAGCACGGCCAGTAGCGAGCGCCGGCGCGAGGCGCGACCCGGTGCATCGCGACTCACCGTCTGCAACATTTGCAGGAAACCCATGGCCCGATGCTCCGTGTAATGAATTACACGTATATTAACGTGCGTTTCGTCGTGCAAGTCAGCGCAAACGACTGGCATCGGCCGTCGCACTCGTGGATGCTTGCCGTTGTTGCAACAAAGCAGAGGATGCACATGATGGTGAACCAGGCTGGTCAGGTAGCAGCAGGCAAGGACACGCTGACCGCAGCGGAACTGCGGCAGGTGGACGCCTACTGGCGCGCCTGCAATTACCTTGCGGCGGGCATGATCTACCTGCAGGACAACCCGCTCCTGCGGGCACCGCTCGAGTCCAACCACATCAAGAACCGTTTGCTCGGCCATTGGGGCGCCAGCCCGGGCCTCAGCTTCACGTATGTGCACCTCAACCGCTTGATCATCAAGTACGGGCTGGACGCAATTTTCCTGGCGGGACCGGGACATGGCGCGCCGGGCGTGCTCGCGCCCGTCTATCTCGAGGGCACCTACGCCGAGATCTACCCCAACAAGGGTGAAGACGTCGAAGGCATGCGGCAATTCTTCAAGGAGTTCTCGTTCCCCGGGGGTATCGGCAGCCACTGCACGCCGGAAACACCCGGATCGATCCACGAGGGCGGCGAGCTCGGTTACAGCGTGTCACATGCGTTCGGCGCCGCGTTCGACAACCCCGACCTGCTCGTGACCGTGGTCGTGGGCGACGGCGAAGCAGAGACAGGCCCACTGGCGACCGCCTGGCATTCGAACAAGTTCCTGAATCCCGTGCGCGACGGCGCAGTGTTGCCCGTGCTGCACTTGAACGGCTACAAGATCAGCAACCCGACGATTCTCGCGCGTATTTCACACGAAGAGCTCGACGCGTTGTTCCGTGGCTACGGTTGGACGCCCCACTTCGTCGAAGGCGACGACCCGCTGACCATGCACGCGCTGATGGCCGAAACCATGGAGCGCTGCGTGCTGGAGATCCGGCAGATCCAGGCCGAAGCCCGTCGCACCGGCCAGGCCGTGCGTGCGCGCTGGCCGATGATCGTGCTGCGCAGCCCCAAGGGCTGGACCGGCCCGAAGAAAGTCGGCGGCAAGACGGTCGAGGGCTACTGGCGGGCGCACCAGGTGCCGCTGGCCGACGTGCGCGACAATCCTGCAAACATGCAGGCGCTGGAGGAGTGGCTGCGCAGCTACCGGCCGGATGAATTGTTCGATGCGGCGGGCAGGCTCGTTCCAGAATTGAAGGCTCTCGCCCCGCAGGGCCGCCAGCGCATGAGCGCCAACCCGCATGCGAACGGCGGCCAGTTGCGGCGTGCGCTGCGGCTGCCGGATTTCCGCGACTATGCCGTCGCGGTCGACCATCGCGGTGCCACGGAAGCCGGCAACACGCGCAAGCTCGGCGAATTCCTGCGCGACATCGTGCGCCTGAACCCCGACAACTTCCGCGTGTTCGGTCCTGACGAAACCGCGTCCAACAAGCTCGACGCCGTGTACGAAGCCACGGGTAAGACCTGGATGGCTGACATGCTGCCAGTGGACGCGGAAGGCGGCGAACTCGCCGTCGACGGCCGCGTCATGGAAATGCTGTCCGAGCACACGCTGGAAGGCTGGCTCGAGGGCTACCTGCTCACGGGACGCCACGGCTTCTTCTCGACGTACGAGGCGTTCGTGCACGTGATCGATTCGATGTTCAACCAGCACGCGAAATGGCTCGACATCTGCCAGGACTTGCCGTGGCGAGCACCCGTGGCGTCCTTGAACATGCTGATCACGTCGACCGTGTGGCGACAGGATCACAACGGCTTCACGCACCAGGACCCGGGCTTCCTCGATGTAGTCTGCAACAAGAGCCCAAAGGTGACGCGCAACTACCTGCCACCCGACTCGAACTGCCTGCTGGCCGTGTCCGACCGGTGCCTGCGCAGCACCGACCGCATCAACGTGATCGGTTC
>JANNGT010000296.1:0-5773 GCA_031404015.1 Gammaproteobacteria bacterium
AGGACCAGCAGCACGCCCACCGCGATCCATGAACGACGACGCACCTCAGAGCACCTGCGTGATGTTGAGGTGGAATCGCGGCTTCAGGCCGGACTCCGAGATGGCCTGCGCCACGTCGACGCCGATCATCAGCATCGGCAACCTGTAGCGCACGCCGATGCCCGCCGAGTATTCGAGTGGCGTGCTCCAGTCATTGAAGGCATTGCCTGCATCGACGAAAATGGCGCCGCGCAGGTTCCTCGAGAAGTCGCGCTCGACCTCCACGCTGGCGACGACCTTGTTCTCGCCGCCCGCGCCCTGGCCGGACCCGTTGGCACGCGGATCGCCCGGCGGCAAAGGCGGACTCAACGAGTTGAGCGCAAAGCCGCGCACGCTGCGGTCGCCGCCGGCAAAGAAGCGCTGCGAAGCCGGCAGCGCGGAGAAATCATCGACCCAGCTCGTGCCGAATTCAGCGCGTCCGCGCAGGTACCACGGGCCCGTGATGCTCCAGACGCGCTCGGCGCGCCCGTAAAACCGCAAGTAGGATGCATCGGATCCGAGCTTGGCAGGGCTGCCGCTCAGTTCGACGTAATACGCCGCGTCCCGCACCCAGCCAGTCAGGAAATTCGGCGGCAAGCTGGCGTAGCTGATTCCCGGGATCAACAGCAGGGCCGTGTCGTCCGAATTGTCGGGGAAAATCGTGCGCTCGTTGTTGAGTCGCAGGAACATCACCTGCTGCCAGTGACCGAACACTTGCGTCAGGCCGCCGGCGAGTTCGACGCGTTGACTGCCGAGGTCGCCGATGTCTTCGTCCACGTAGCCCAGCGTGAACTCCAGTTTCTCGAGGCTGGGGTCGCCCACCGGAATGATGTAGCGGGCCAGCGCCTCGTAACGGATCTCCGACGCCGTCAGTTCCACGCGCGAACGATGACCGCGTGAATTGATCAGACGGTTGTCCCACGTGAACTGCCCGCGCAGCCCAGTGTCGGTGCCGTAGCCCGCATTGACCGCGTAACGGTTGCGCTTGATCCGTTCGACGTGCACCCGAACGGGCACGGTCAGGGTGACCGGATCGCGTTCGCCGGGCGTCACGACCACTGACGAAAAATAGTTGCTGTCCTCCAACGCGAATTGCGTACCGGTCAGCTTGTCCGGCGAGTACGGCTGCCCCGGTGAAAACCGCACGTATGCGCGCAGCAGGTCGTCGTCGATGACGTCCTGGTCAGCTTCGACCGCGCCGAATTCGTAGCGTCCACCGGTTTCCAGCGTAATGCGCGCATCGGCCGTAAGGTCAGTCGGGTTCACGATGAGTTCGCGGCGTGTCAGCGTCGCGTCGAGGTAGCCGCGATCGCGCGCCGTGCGCAGCAGCGATCCCTTGAGCGCTTCGTAACTGGTGTGGTCCAGGCGCGACCCCGGCTGCAGCGTGGATTCTCCTGAGAGCTTCTTGAGTTGCTTGTCGCTCGCACCCGCGCCGACGATCTGCACGTCGACGGCTTTCATCTTCACCGGCTCGCCCGGCGTGATGCGCAAACGCACGATCCACCGCGGGTCGTCCCAACTGGTGCGGCTGCGTATCGTGGGGGCGTAGTAGCCGAAAGGGCGCAGCGCGTCCGCGGCCTCATCCACGGCGCGATCGGCGAGACGTCGCACTTGCGGATCGGTAAGGTCATCGCGGGCGGCGTAGCGACTCAGCGTCAGATACGACCGCACGTTGGCGGCGACGTCGTCCGGCACGCCATCAATGCGGATGTCGATACGGTCCTTGTTGCCCAAGCCCGGCAGCAATGGGGCGGACCAGGCGAACGCAGGCAACATGAACGAACAGATGAGCGCAACCAGCCGCATCTCGAAGCGAACTGGCGAGCACCGCATCCACACGAATGTGCGCCTCATGGGTCAACTACGGGTGACGAGCGAGCAAACGGTTCGCCGCCGCCATTGAATTCCAGTCGGGTGGCTCCGGTCGCCGCGCCCTGTGCATCAAAGCGCCGCTCGCACATGGTCGTGCGGCCGTCGTGCTCGACGAGCAGGACGGTGGAGCAGCGCGTGCCGTAACGCTCATGAACGACGAAGGGTGAGGACAAGGCAAGTTCCCAGTCGGGCGGCAGTCCGGTGTCCGGCATCTCTGCAAGGTCGGCAGGGACCCGATCTGCGAGCAGCGCGAACAGTGTGTCCGGTTCGACGCGGTCCACTGCCATCAGTTCCAACAGTCGCGCCCGAGTCCGCCGCAACTTGGGCCACGGTGAGTCAAGCCAGTGATTGCTCAACCCGTAGACGCCCGCTTCGAGCTTGCGCGGCTCAAGGCCGTTGCGATTCGAAAAGTAATAGAGCGCGTCGGCATCGCCCAGCACCAGGTTCAAGCCCGCGTACTGCGCTGCGCGTGGACCGAGTTCTTCCAGGTATTCGCGCGGCGGCATGACCCCTTGGAGAAATGCGGGCACGAGGTCACCGCGTGAGGGCGCGTCGGAGGCCGCACGCTCGAGTTCGCGAAAGTTGGTCACCACGCCGCAACGACCCGAACGCGCCGTGCCCATCCAGGTGCCGCCCGCACGCAGGTCTCGTCCCGCGAGCACCGCCGGGATCTCCGACCACCAACCGAGCGCAGCGGCGGGACGGTCATGGAATTCGTCGCGGTTCGCGGCAACGATGAGCCGGTAACGCGGGTGCGACTGCCATGCGAGGACCAGCAGACACATAGGCCTCGGTCAGGGCTCCCTGCTCGCAACGGTGACACTGCCAGTGCGCCCGCCCCGGAAAAGCCGGCTTGTCTTGCGGACCACCCACACGAGCAGCGCGACGATCAAGGCGAGCGCAATGAATGGCAGTGCAATTGCAAAGAGCGAAAGGCCCGTCGCGCCGACCGTTTCCACCGTAGAGACCAGGGGATTGCCGAGGCCGCCGGTCAACAGACCTGATTTGGCACGCACCAGCGCAGCACTGCCTTTCATGAGCCCTGCGATGCCGCCGCCCCCGATGATTGCGACAGGCCAGGCGACACTCGGTGGCAGATCCGTCATGACGGCTGCGCTTGCGACGGCCCCGGCGACCAGCGCGGCCGGACTCGCGAGCACGTCGAGTACGTGATCGACGCCCGGGATGTAATACGCGAGCGTTTCAGCCACCGCCGCGGTGCCGAGCATCAGGAGTGCAGGCGTGCTGGCCAGCCACTGAAAGTTTTCAGACAGCGGCACATACCCGAAATGCGCGGCGAGCCCCGCGATCAACAACGGCAGGAAGACACGAATGCCCGTCGCGGCGGCCAGCCCGATGCCCAGTGCGATGCCCGCAAACGTCGTCCAGGAAACATCCATGCTTGCTACCTTTGTCGCCGACACCCCCGCCCGGACATTCTACCGGCCAAGGCAGCCGACGCGCTCACAGGTGCAGGCGAATGGCGTCGTAGGCGGTTTTGGCGATCAGCGCGCTGACGACCACGAGGAAAACTTTACGCACCAGGCCGCTGCCCCGGCGAATCGCGAGGTGACTGCCGAACTGGGCGCCCGCGATGTTGCAGACCGACATGGCGAGCCCGAGCAGCCAGAACAGTTCGCCGGTCAGGCCGAACAATATGATTGCGGCGGCATTGGTCGATGCGTTGACGATCTTCGCGGAGGCGGAGGCGTGCAGGAAGTCCAGGCCGAAGAAGCGCACAAACAGGAACACGAGGAAGCTGCCGGTGCCCGGTCCAAAGAAGCCGTCGTACAGCCCGATCACGCCCGCGGTGCCGGCGGCGAGCCACTGGCTGCGGCGGTCGATCAACCGTGGCTCGTGCTGACGGCCAAGGTCCTTGTTGAGCAACGTGTACGCCAGCACGAACGCCAGCAGCAGCGGCACGAGCGCACGGAAGCGCTCGGGTGAAATGCCGGTCGCGAGCCACGCGCCGGCCAGTGCAGCGATAAAAGCGCCACCGGCCGCCGGCAGCAACAGGGTCCAGTCGAGCTTCACATGCCGGACGAAACGCGCAATGGCGCTGCACGTCCCGGCGAAGCCCGCGAGCTTGCCCGTGCCGAGCAGTGTCGTATGCGCTGCGTTCGGAAACGTGGCGAAGAGCGCAGGCAACTGGATCAGCCCGCCCCCGCCAGCCAGGGCGTCGATGAATCCCGCGCCGAACGCGGCGACAAGGACCAAGGCGATCTCGAGTGACACGCGGCTTGGGTGTGGTTGAGTGCAGCAACAGCGGCTTCAGCGCCGCGAGCCCCACTGTGCCACGCCGGGCGTCCTGGCCAGCGGCACAGACGATTCCGCGTCGTACCAGTGTTCGATCAGGCGATACGAGATCGAAAGGGGTGGGGGCAGGGCGGGAAAGCCGGTGGCAACCTCGGTGCGCGTGAACCAGCGCACGTCCTCGAGTTCCTCGTCGGCGCGTGGCATCGCATCGGCGGATGCGCGAGCCAAAAAGCCGATCATGAGCGACGACGGGAAGGGCCAGGGTTGCGACGAGTGGTACTCGCAATCCGTGACCTCCACGCCCGTTTCCTCGAGCGTCTCGCGAGCCACCGCATCTTCGAGGCTTTCGCCGGGCTCGACGAATCCAGCGATGGTCGAATAACGCCCTGCGGGCCACGAAGCCTGGCGTCCGAGCAACGCGCGTTCGCCATCCGTCACCAGCACGATGATCGCGGGATCGAGCCGTGGAAAGTGGTCGATGCCGCACGCATCGTTCGTGCATTTCATGACGTGACCGGCACTGGCCGCGCGGGTCGGCGCGCCGCAGGTCCCACAGTAACGATGCCGGCTGCGCCAGTGGAGTATCGCGCGGGCGTAGGCGAGCATGCCAGCCTGTTGCGCCGGCAAAAGCCCGCCTGCTACGCGCAGATCCTCGAAGCGTGCGGTTGCATTCGTCAGCAGCGCCGCGACCGGATCAGGGCTGTCGACTTCGATCGCGAAATACACGTTGCCAGCGTCCTGCCCCAACAGCACCGGAGCGTCCACCACGGACAGCCTCTCCAAGTGTCCGGACTCGAGAAACGCAGGGGTCCAGCCCTCCGCGCCTCGTGTCAGCAGCAGTCGAGAGTCGTGCACGGCCACTATCCGCGTGGTGCGGCTCGCAAGCGCGTCGGCTACGAAAGATGCGTCCTTGCGCAGGTGCGCCAGGCGATCGAGGTAAGGTCCGGAAAAAACGTTGGGCGGTCGCGGCACGGTACGGACGAGTGACAAGCGGGGCGGCAGTTTAGCGCGCTCCCGCCCGCCACTCCGTTCATGCGCTGCGCGGCGGGGCGCGACGGCACGCCGAGCAGTTGTCAGGGACGATCTCGAACCTGTCCTGCAGCCAGCGGGCGCCGCAGTCCGGACAGTCGGAGAGCACGAATTCGTCCTTGCGGCAGTACACCTGCCACAGGTACCAGGCGTGTTCGAACGAAAGATGCTGCTCGGGCCAGACACCGAGACAGGTTTCGTAAACATCGCAGAACCGCCCGACGTCTTCGAGCGACGGTCGAAAGCCCGTGGGGTAATCGACCAGCAGTCCGCAGACGTCGAGCAATGACCCGAGCATGGCGGCTTGTTGCTCGTGCTCGAGCGAGCGGCGGAAATAGGACATCTGCCGGGGCGACTTGCCGCGCCGGCGGCGCACGCAGTTACCGCCCATCGCGGCAAAGTAATCCCGGTACATGCGACGGATGCGGTCGTCGGAGAGCTGGGTGGCCAGTCGGATGGTCCGGGTGCGCGCCTCCAGCTGGATCATGCGGTGGGTGATGTCGAGTCGCAGCAGGTCGCGGTCGTAACGGCTATCGGTGATTCTCATGGCCTTCCCTTAGTTACTTGGTGTTATCGGCCATATATGGTCTGTTCAGAC
>JANNGT010000297.1:0-7079 GCA_031404015.1 Gammaproteobacteria bacterium
CTTCCTCGTATATCTCGCGCGGCATCGGCAGGACGACACTCAGCGGCATGCCGAGCTTGACGGCCTCTTCTGCGACGAGCCGATCGGCACCGTCCGCCAACGACGACATCACGACAATGATGCGGCTGGGATATTCGTAACGAAGGCTGAACAGGCAGTCGCGCACGCGCGACCGCAGGATGGGCAATTCGTCAGGCACGAGGTCGCGGTGGCCGGTGACCGCGACGATGAAAGGCACAGCGTAGCTACGCGTGCCCGACCGCCGGTCGGGACCGGCGGTGAATGGAGCTTCGAGCGGCGGTTGGTACTCGGGAACAGTCGCCATGCGAGACGATGATACTGGTCTGGAATACACGATGTTCCCGTGTCCATGAGCGGATCCGGACACACAGCTCTCAGGACACGTTAGCTCCCTGTACCTGCCGGCGCCGACTTCGAACGCCGCTTCGCCGCGGGAGTAGGTAAAAACTTCAGTACCTTATTAATACTACCCTTCAACCAATTGATATTTAAGAATTTAAAGGCGCTTTTTCTGGTAACAATAGTCCATGGACAGCTTCTCAAAACGTCGCGACAGGTATGCGAGACCAGTCACAAATTACGCAGCTTGCGACCTGCCGATCTTCGCCCCCACGCACGTCCGTTCTAAGCTCGCGCTATGGAACGGGGGGTAGCAGCACGATGTCGGCAACGGAAAATCGCGTGGAGGCATTGCTCGAACGCTGGTTGGCCAGCGTCGACCGCCATGCGCTTTACCTGCAACTCGACGACGCCGCGTACGCACGCGCCGAGGCCTGGCCAAAGCACCAGCGACCCAATGCGCTGGTCGTCAACCTGGCCCGAGCCCGGTTGCTCGAGCTGAAATCCCACCTAATCGAGCGCCGCGACGCTGGCGACACCCGGTTCGTGGAATCGCTCGAACTGATGTCATTCCTGACCAGTCTGCTCGGCTCCGAACACATCGAACGCTTCATTCCGCTCGCGACCGGCAAGCCCGTCGATACCGGCATTTCGGCGACCGTCGAGCAGCCACGCATCAAGCCTGTTGCCAGGATCGACGTCCCTGCAAAGCCAGCCAGCGGAACGCACCGCCGCCCGGCTCGCACTGCTTCGCGCTCGACCTCGCCCTCCTCCGCTTCGCCCAATGCTCGCTCACCCGCCCCAGCGACCTCCGCAACACCAAAGCCCGCCGCTACCAAAGCTCGTCCGGCGAGCGCATCTGTCGCACGGGATGCGGTCCCCCCACCTTCGTTACCAGCCGTAGGCGACTCGATGATTCAGCAGGTGCTGGCGGATGCCGCACGCATGCTGCAGTGGGGCCGCGAATGGCCTGCGATCGCCGGGTTGATCGCGCGCATGGCCGATCGACCATCGGAAGCCGACGTCTGGAAGATCCTGCGTGCGCACCGCAGCCAACTGCTTGGCAACGGTCGCCGCACCACGGGCTGAGCGGTTCGTTGACGTGTGGTGACACCGTCACGCCGGCTACGGTACCTTGGCGGCTCATACACCCGAATCGCAGGAGAGCCTCGCCAATGAAGTCGTTTCGTCCATTTACGGTCGCCGTCGTCGTCGCCAGTTTCGCACTGGTCGGCGCCGCCCACGCGCAGGGCGCTCCTTCCAAAGCCGAGCAGACCCTGAAGTACCGCAAGTCGCTGTACCAGGTGCTTGCGTTCAATTTCGGACCCATGGGTGCAATGGCGCAGGGCAAAGTGCCTTACGACGCCGCGGAATTCACCAAGCGTGCGGAACGCGTGGCGATGATCGCCCCGCTGCTGTCAGAGTCGTACAGCGCCGACACCAAGGGCCTGCCCAACTCTGATCTGAAGGCGGAAATGTGGGCCAATCGCGCGGACTTCGACGCCAAACTCAAGGACATGGTCGATCGCAGCGCGGCACTGGCCACGGTGTCGAAGGCAGGCGATTTTGCCAAGAGCAAGGCCGCGTTCTTTGACACGGCCAACACGTGCAAGGCGTGTCACGACAAGTACAAGACAGACTGAACCGCGGTCCTCGTTAGAAAAAACTGACTGTCGCCTCTGGCGCAGCGCGTATCGCGAGCGCCAGGGCGGCGCTCAATGCCAGCACGAGGCACAGCGCGAGCAATCCGCGCGACGATGCTATTCCCTCGGCTCCCGGCTTGCGACCCGTCCACAGTGCGCGCACCAGCCCGCGGCGGCGCTTCAGGTCGTACCACGCCACCGCCAACAGGTGCAGGGCGACCAGCGCGAGCAGCACGTTCGAATTGAGTTCATGCAGGGACGTCAGGCGATTGCTCGTCTCCTGCGAAACCCAGCCGTAGAACGGTCCAGCATTTGCAATCTCGTCATTGGCGTAGAGGCCGGTTACCGCCTGCAGCGCAAGCGCCGCCAACAAAACGACGACGCTCAGGCCGCCGACGGGGTTGTGCCCGGCCGCCGGGTACGGCGCACGCCCCCGCAGGTAATCGAGCACCGCACGCGGTCCGCGCAGGAACGACGCAAAACGCGCATGGCGTGTGCCCACGAACCCCCATGCCAGCCGAAAGGCGACCAGCACGAGCGTGACGTAGCCCGCGCGCCGGTGCCAGTCGAACCACTCGATGCCGAGGTAATGCGTCGCGAACGACACGCTGAGCGCGACGACGAGCAACCAGTGGAATGCGCGCAGCGGCCAATCCCAGACCAAGGCCGAACTTATACTGGCTTGGCCGGGAGGATTGACGCTCATCGGGCCTTCTTTCGCGCAGGTTGATCGCGCGGTTTCGATGCACGACCGTCGTGACTACGGCGTCGATTTCCCCTACCTTTGCGGCCGACGCTTGCCACTCGCTCAAAACGTGTGCTGGGGAACATGCTCAATCTCGATCCCGTCATCCTGTTCTTCCTGCTGGGCGCATTCGCCGGTCTCGCGAAGGCGGAGCTGCGGCTGCCCGCGGCCATCTACGATTTTGTCAGCACACTGCTTTTGCTGGCCATTGGTCTCAAAGGCGGCGTGGAATTGGCTCGAGCCGAAGCAGGCCTGCCGGCCATCGAACTCCTGGCCCTGCTCGCACTGGGCTTTGGCTTGCCGATCCCGGTGTTCCTCGTTGCGAAATTCCTCGGCCGATTACCGCGCGCAGATGCCGCATCGCTTGCTGCACATTATGGCTCGGTCAGCGTCGGCACGTTTGCCGTGTTGATCGGTCACCTCGCCACGCAGGGCATCGCCTACGAAGTCCGCGCCCCAGTGTGGGTCGTCGTGCTCGAGGTGCCGGCGATCCTCGCGGGCGTGCTCCTGGCACGAGGCATTTCGAGCGGCAGCGTCGAATGGAAGTCGTTGCTGCGCGAACTGCTGCTGGGCCGCAGCATCGTGCTGATGCTGGGCGGCCTTGCCATTGGCTGGATCAGCGGACCCGAGGGCACGGCGCCGATCCAGCCCCTGTTCTTCGGCTTGTTCAAGGGCATCCTCGCGTTGTTCCTGCTGGAAATGGGCTTGATCGCCGCGACGCAGCTGGGGTCGCTGAAGCGCAACGCCGTCTTCCTGGTGGCGTTCGGCGTGCTGATGCCGCTGTTCGGCGCGCTGGTCGGCGCAGTGCTGGGCCGCGCGATCGATTTGTCCGTCGGGGGCATCACCGTGCTGGCGACGCTCGCCGCAAGCGCGTCATACATCGCGGCGCCCACGGCGATGCGAACGGCTGTCCCCGAGGCGAATCCGGCGTTGTCGCTCACGGCCTCGCTCGCAATCACGTTTCCATTCAACATCATCATCGGCATACCGTTGTACCAGCGCCTCGCGACGCTGGTAGCCGGCTTCTGATCACACCCCGCGGGATCGCACATGCAGCACTACACCCGACGCATGGTAACCATCGTCACCGAAGCCGCGCTCGAACGCGCGTTGATCCTCGAACTGGAGGCGATCGGCGCCCGCGGTTTCACGATCACGGATGCGCGCGGCAAGGGCAGTCGCGGCACGCGCCAGTCCGACTGGGCGCAGGAAGGCAACATCCGCGTTGAGGTGATCTGCGATCCGGCGCTCGCCGAAAGCATCGCTGAACGGGTGCGGGCCAAGTTCTACGATCACTACGCGATGATCCTGTTCCTGCAGGACGTCAGCGTGTTGCGGTCCGACAAGTTCTGAGCCCGTTTTTCTATCGTTGACCCCAGCGATGAAGACTCCCGCTACCGAGTCATTCGCAAGCGCTGCGACCGCGTTGCCGCCCGCCACATTGTTGCGCCGCCTCGCCGCGATGGTCTACGACGGACTGCTGCTGCTGGCGCTGCTGATGATCGTCACCGCCTGTTTCCTGCCGTTTACGGATGGAGAGGCCGTGACATGGCGAGCCTTCCCCCTGCTCACGCTGCTGTACTGGCCGGTGCTGGCTGGCGCGACAGTCGGCTATTTCGGCTTGCCGTGGACCGAACGCGGCCAGACGCTCGGCATGACGTCGTGGCGCATCCGCGTGCAGCGCAACGACGGCTACCTGCTGACGTGGCGCGACGTGGTCAAACGGCTGGCCACGAGCGTCTTGTCGTGGCTGCCGGCGGGGGTCGGCTGGTTATGGGCGTTGTTCGACCCGGAGCGGCGAACGTGGCATGACCGTTTGTCGTCCACGCGAGTCGTGCTGCTGCCGAAGGCGGGCAGGGTCGCCGCTAAGAGGTGACAGGCTGGGGATTCGGGTCTTGTTCCGAATCGCGGAAAGGCAGACACGCGATTCGGAAGAAGACCCGAATCCCCAGCTGCACACGCGGCGCCTGAGCTCGCCGTTCGCAAGCGAACGCCTCGCACGGCGCAAGTAGCGTCAGCCAGAAGACGGCCGCAGGTGCTACGGGAACTGCATAGTTTGGACGACGGTCGATTCAAGCGTTTTGCCGCAGCGATGCTTGGTGCGTCTGACTGCGCGTGGCTCTGGCGAATCGGATCGCAATGGACTACCGCGCCGGTTCGAATCACGGCAGCTTTACTTGCGCCGTGCAAATTTCGTCCTGCGAAATTTGCTCAGGCGCGGCGTGTCAGGCGTTCGATCCGGCATGTCCTGGCGCGCGCGTTTCTGCCTTTCCAAGCGCGACAGGACATACCGGATCGGACGTCGGAGCCCGAGCCCTCACCCGTGCTGCGCGCGACCTCTCCCAGCAAGCTGGAAGAGGTGAAGATTGCGATCACCGGTTACGCCAGAGCAACGTCCCAGTCACCGCACCGAGCAGCACCGTCGGCAGCCAGCCCACGATCCATGGCGGCAAATCGAACAGCTCCCCGCTGCTCTCCAGCGTCTGGCTCAGCAGCACGAAGGCCGCCCCGATCATCACGCCGATCACAGTGCGCGCCCCCTGCCCCGAGTTGCGCATCGAACCGACGCAGAACGGCAGCGCCAGGATGATCACGAACAACACTGCCGCGAAGCGGGCCAATCGCGACCAATAGGCCGCCTCGAACCGGCTCGATTGCAACCCGTTGCGTTGCAGGTGCGAGATGTACTGGCGCAGGTCACGCAAGCCCATCATTTCGGGATCCGCGACGGCCAATCCAAGGAAGTCTGCCGACAGCGACGTGCGGACCTCGCGTTCGCCGTCCTTGATGACCGTGGCCTGCTGCGCGTCGGCCGCAAACGTCGTCCCGAGGTATTTCTCGAGCCTCCAGACGTTGTCGCTCTTGATACTCGCCGATTCGGCGCGGCCGACGCTGACGAGCCTGCGCGACGGATCCACCTGGAACACCTTGATGCCGCCAAAGCTGTCGCTGCCCGACTGCTGGTTCACGCTGATGATCGTGTCGCCGTCGCGTACCCACGTGGCGCGATTGCCGGTCAGGTTGAATTCGTCGAACTTGGAAAATACCTTCAGCTGGCGCGCGTAGCTGCCCAGCGGCGGTGCCACGTATTCGCCCACGACGTACATGAGCGAGGCCAGGACGAGGCCGGCCGAGCCGAGCCAGAGGCAGAAGCGCAGTGTCGTGACGCCCGCCGCGCGCATCACGATCAGTTCGCTGCCACGCGCCAGGTTGCCAAGACCCAGCAGGGCCCCGATCAGGGCCGCCACGGGCAACAGCTGGAACAGGTAACTCGGCAGGTTGAGCAGCACGAACAGCATCGCCTGCGTCGCCGTGTAGTTGCCGACGCCGATGTCTTCCTGCTGGCCGATGAACATGAACAGCGCGCCGAGCGCGAGCAGCACGATCATGACCATGATCGTGTAGCCGAGCACCGTGCGCACGATGTAGCGACCCAGCACTCCAGTCATCGGGTTGTTGCTCGCATCTCAGCCACCCGACGCGGCGGGCCGGCGGGTCCAGGGCATGCGCCACGGGCGGCCCGGATGCAGCTCGTGCCACAGCAACCACGCGGCCAGTGCGAGGGGCAGCACATGCACCCACCACAAACCAAGTTGTCCACCGGGCGAATCTTTCTGTATCCACACCCTCGCGGCGGCAAGCAGATTCGAGTAGATGAAATAGGCGAGCACGGCATACGCGACCCGCGCAAAACGGCCCTGACGCGGCCGCAGTTTCGACAGCGGCACGGCCAGTACCATCAGCACCAGCGCCATGAGCGGCACGGCCGTGCGCCAGGCCAGCTCCGCACGGTCACGCGGCTCCTTGGATGCCAGCAGCGACTGGGTCGACTTCATTTCGACCTTGCTCTTGCTTTTCTTGGCGTCGGGCAGGCGCACCGGTATGCCATGCTCGCGAAATTCCACGATGCGCCAGTTCGGCACTCCGGGCACGCCCTCGTAGCGTCGACCGTCGTACAGGATGAACAACTGCTCCGGTTGCCCGGCCCCGCGCTGCACGGCGCGATCGGCCATCGCCACTTCGATCTTGTCGCCAACGCTGCGCTGCACGAAGACGCCGTGCAATTCCCCGTTTGCTTCGACGCGCTCCGCATAGAACACCGCGTCGCCGCCGGCAAAGGTGCGGAAGCGGCCGGGTTCGAGCGCGCCGAACTGCGCTGCCCGTGTCGCGTTGATGCGCAGTTCGCTGGACTTGATCCACGCTGCCGGCACGACGCGGAATGAAAGCACCGCCAGCAGAACAGCCACGATCACGCTGAGCACGAAGATGGGTCGGTAGATGCGCATAGGGCCGACGCCGCAGGCTGTCATCGCGGTCATTTCGCTCTCGTG
>JANNGT010000298.1:0-3069 GCA_031404015.1 Gammaproteobacteria bacterium
TCCTTCCAACCCTCCATGTTCTATCCTCTCAAGGACAGCTTCAAGGTTTCACCTTTTCGCAAGGGGTTAGGGGATAGGGGTTAGGGGTTAGTCGGAAGATCTTCCCTTCCTGCCCTTCCTGCCCTTCCTGCCCTTCCTAAATCACGCCTCGTCGTTCCTGATCGAGTTCGATCGACTCGAACAGGGCGCGGAAGTTACCTTCACCGAAGCCCTCGTTGCCCTTGCGCTGGATGATCTCGAAGAAGATCGGGCCGATCACGTTGGTGGTGAAAATCTGCAGCAGGATGCCGTCCTGCGCACTGCCGTCGATCAGGATGCGGCGCCGCGACAGCTCATCGAGGCTTTCGCGATGGCCTGCGACACGCGCGGGCACACCTTCGTAATAGGTGTCCGGCGAGTCCTGGAACTGGATGCCATTCGCGCGTAACGCGTCCACCGTTGCGTAAATATCGGGCGTGTGCAGTGCGATGTGCTGGATGCCTTCGCCCTGGTATTCGCGCAGGTATTCCTCGATCTGCGACTTGTCATCCTGCGATTCGTTGATGGGAATGCGGATCTTGCCGCAGGGACTGGTCATCGCCTTGCTGAACAGCCCCGTCTTCTTGCCTTCGATGTCGAAGTAGCGGATCTCGCGGAAGTTGAACAGACGCTCGTAGAAACCGGCCCACTTGGCCATGTTGCCGCGGTGCACGTTGTGCGTGAGGTGGTCAACGACCGAAAGCCCCGTCGACCGCAGCGAGCCGCGCTCGGCCACCGGCACGAAGTCCACGTCGTAGATGGTGTTCGCGCCATATCGGTCCACCAGGTACACCAGGCTGCCGCCGATGCCCTCGATGGCCGGAATGCTCAGTTCCATTGGCCCGACGGGGTTCTGCACTGGCTTTGCGCCGAGCTCCACCGCGCGCCTGAACGCCTTCGCGGCGTCCTTGACGCGGAACGCCATGGCGCATGCGGACGGCCCGTGCTGCTGCGCGAAACGTTGGCCGAAACTGCCGGGTTCGGCGTTAATGATGAAGTTGACGTCGCCCTGCTGGTGCAGCGTCACGTTCTTGCTGCGATGGCGCGCGCTGACGGGAAACCCCATGCGCTGGAACAGCGACCGCAACAGTTCGGGGTCGGGCGCCGTGTACTCGACGAACTCGAAGCCGTCGGTGCCCATCGGATTCTCGAAGAGGTCAGCCATGGCGACCCTCCCGCAAGTTAGTTACGAATGAAACTGTAGTCCGGCATGGTAACGGAACGGCGCCGCCGGTCCAACCGGCCCGCACCCGCGCCGCATGCAGTCAGAACGTGCGTTATTGGTCGGCCACCGCGACCGGCGTGTAAGTGTAGTGCCAGGGCTCGGCCGGCGACGCGAGCGGCCCGATGAACTTGCTGCTCGCTGCGCGCACCGCAGCGTCGAGTCGGGCGGCCCAACCGGCCTGGGCCCAGGCTACCTCGATCGTCCGGGTGTCAGGTCCCGCGATGATTGCGGACCCTTGATGCACCTGGAAATCGATCGCACGCATCTGGCCGTGCGGCGACAGGCCCGGCGCGGCGACCGTCGGAGTCGGTTCCGGCTTGTACGCCTGCAGGAAGGCGCCGAGCGACGCCTCGCGCGCGGTGGCGGTAATGTCGGCGTGACTGGCGAGTTGGTCGATTGCGTCGAGCAGCAACCGCGATCCGGCAGCCGCGACGGACTCGTTGCGATTCCAGCTCACGAGCTGCACGTCGAGGCTGCGCACCTGCGGGTTCACGAACAACTCGTAACCAGGGTTGGCCGCGACGAAGCGCTCGCGCACAAGTTGGATTTCCGCATTGAGTTCCAGCTGCTCGGCCGACCCTTCGTAAGCGGCGATCTGTTGCTGGGTCCAGCTCCAGCGTTGGCCGAGGTGCTCGCCACTGCGCAGATACGCGCGCAGTGCGAGCAGGCGCGCTCCGACACCTTCAATGCTCGGCAGCACACCGGCAACGCGGGGGTCCGTCTGCACTGCAAGTGACTGTGCCAAGGCGTCCAGCTCGGCGAGTCGGTCCAGGCGCACAGGAGTTGGCGGTTCTGCCGTGCCCGCCGGGGCAGCTGCCGTGACCGCAATCAGCAGGGCCAGCCCCAGCGTAACGACCCCGCATGGCAACCCGAGCCGCGAATCAGACATCGATGCCTTCTCCTGCACGACGCCAGCAGTTTGTACCGTAAAACAAGAAGCCCCGCGAGCGGGGCTTCTTGCCTGCAGCGAGCTGCGGTTACGCCTTTACTCGGGCTTGACGAACAACGCGTCGTCGACCCGCTTGACGCCGGAGACACCCTTCGCGATTGCGATCGCGCGCGCCTTCATCTTGTCGCCAGTTACAAAGCCGCCAAGCTGGACGATGCCGCCGCGCGCTTCGACGTTGATCTGGCCCGACTTCACGTCCTTCGCGTCGACGAGCGCGGCCTTCACCTTGCTCACGAGCATCGTGTCGTCGAGCTTGGTGCCCATCGAGGTTGCCGGATGCACCGCGATCTCATTGCGCACGGACGCAACGTCCTTGACGTTCTTCGCAACCTTGCCGGCAGCGTCCTTCTCGGCCTGCGTCTTGACGAAGCCGCTCAGCAGCACGACGCCCTTGTACACCTCGATGTTGACGTCGTTGGACGGCACGCCCTTCTCAGTGATCAGGCTGGCCTTGACGCTCGTGGCAATGGTGCCGTCGTCGACCAACTCGCCGGCAGACTTCTGCGCTATCGCGGGGGCAGCGAACGCCAGCGCGATCGCGGCGAGGGAGGCGAACATCTTGTTCTTCATGGTTTTCTCGGTACGGTGGGGAAAGAAAGCATCGTAATTTTAACAGGCAGGAGGTTTCGCCTCAATCCAGCAAGCGCATCAGCGGATACTGGGGTTCTGCGGAATGAACACTGGACGATAGGTTTCCGGACGTCCGCTGCATTTGCCGGCGCAGGCGTGGCGGCACTGAGCTTATCGACAGATAGCTTGCAGTTTATTCCGAGCACATGGTTTACACATTTCCGCATTTGGGGGAGGACCTCCAGATGCCCTGGAACGAGTGTAAGCCGATGGATGAACGCCTCCGATTTGTAGCCCGCCTGCTGGA
>JANNGT010000299.1:0-4581 GCA_031404015.1 Gammaproteobacteria bacterium
TCTGGCAGTACATCTACCTGAACGACATCGAAATCGTGCCGCTGTACTTCGCGGCCGAACGGCCGGTGGTCGAGCGGGACGGCACGCTGATCATGGTCGACGACGAGCGCATGCCGCTGCGTGCGGGCGAGCAACCCATGATGAAGAAAGTCCGCTTTCGCACGCTCGGCTGCTACCCGCTGACAGGCGCGTTCGAAAGTGAAGCGACCACGCTGACCGCGATCATCCAGGAAATGCTGCTCACGACGACCTCGGAACGGCAGGGACGCATGATCGACCACGACCAGTCGGCGTCGATGGAAATGAAGAAGCAGGAGGGGTACTTCTAATGGCACACATCAGCGACATGATCGCCGAGGACATCGACGCCTACCTGCACGCGCACCAGCACAAGAGCCTGCTGCGGTTCATCACCTGCGGCAGCGTCGACGACGGCAAGAGCACGTTGATCGGTCGCCTGCTGTACGACTCGAAGATGATCTTCGAGGACCAGCTCGCGGCACTCGAGGCCGACTCGAAGAAAGTCGGCACGCAAGGCGGCGAACTGGATTTCGCGCTGCTCGTCGACGGCCTGGCTGCCGAGCGGGAGCAGGGCATCACGATCGACGTGGCCTACCGCTTCTTCTCGACCGACAAGCGCAAGTTCATCGTCGCGGACACGCCCGGACATGAGCAGTACACGCGCAACATGGTCACGGGCGCATCCACCGCGGACCTGGCCGTGATCCTGATCGATGCGCGCAAGGGCGTGCTGACGCAGACACGACGGCACAGCTACCTGGTGTCGTTGATCGGCATCAAGCGGGTCGTGCTCGCCATCAACAAGATGGACCTCGTCGGCTACGACCAGGCCACCTTCGACCGCATCGTCGCCGACTACCGCGTGTTCGGCGCGCAGATCGGTATCGAAGACTTCCTCGCGATCCCGCTCTCGGGCCTGCGCGGGGACAACATCACTGCGCCCAGCGACTGCACGCCGTGGTACACGGGTCCGACGCTGATGGGGCACCTCGAGAACGTCGACGTCGAAGACATCGCCCACCACCGGCCGTTGCGCATGCCGGTGCAGTGGGTCAACCGACCCAACCTCGATTTCCGGGGCTTTGCCGGCACGATTGCGAGTGGCATGGTGCGGCAGGGCGACCGCGTGCGCGTGTTGCCCTCGGGTCGCGAAAGCACCGTGACGCGCATCGTCACGATGGACGGCGATCTGGATCATGCGGTTGCCGGTCAGGCCGTCACACTGACGCTGGCGGACGAAATCGACATCAGCCGCGGCGACGTGATTGCCCGCCCTGAGGACCTGCCTGGTGTTGCCGACCAGTTCGAAGCCGTCGTCGTGTGGATGGCGGACGAGTCCATGCTGCCCGGACGGCCCTACTGGCTGAAGATCGGCACCAAGCAGGTGTCGGCGACGATCACCGAGCCCAAGTACAAGGTCAACGTCAACAACCTCGAGCACCTGGCCGCAAAGAAGCTCGACCTTAACGAGATCGGCGTCTGCAACGTGTCGCTCGATCAGCCGATTGCGTTCGATCCTTACGCGCAGTGCCGCGAAACCGGTTCCTTCATCCTGATCGATCGCATCACGAATGCGACGGTGGGCGCGGGCATGATTCACTTCGCGCTGCGCCGTTCGCAGAACATCCATTGGCAGGCGCTCGATGTCAGCCCGAAATCGCGCGCAGGGATCAAGGGACAGCAACCGGCCGTGCTGTGGCTCACCGGCCTGTCGGGCGCCGGCAAGAGCACGATTGCCAACATGGTCGAAAAGCAATTGCTGGGGTTGGGCAAGCACACGTACCTGCTCGACGGCGACAACGTGCGCCACGGCTTGAACCGCGACCTGGGGTTCACCGACGCGGACCGCGTCGAGAACATCCGCCGCGTGGCCGAGGTCAGCAAGCTCATGGCGGACGCGGGCCTCATCGTGCTGGTGTCGTTCATCTCGCCATTCCGGGCCGAGCGGCGCATGGCCCGCGGGCTGTTCCAGCCGGGCCAGTTCCATGAGGTGCATATCGACACGCCATTGGCCGTGGCCGAAGAGCGGGACGTGAAAGGCCTGTACAAGAAGGCCCGCCGTGGCGAGCTGAAGAACTTCACCGGCATCGATTCGCCGTATGAAGCGCCGGAAAGCCCTGAAATCTACATCGACACCGCGAAGCGCACGTCCGCAGAGTCTGCCGACGCGATCGTCGAGTACCTGCAGCGGGCAGGAGTCCTGGGCTCGGCGAGCTGAGGCTCACCTCTCCCGCTGCAGCGGGAGAGGTCGGCCGCAGGCCGGGTGAGGGGGACGCTTCCCTGTTTCCACCCGAATTAGGGAAGCGTCCCCTGTCGTGCGAGCGCGCGCAAGCGCAAAATAACAGGTCCCTTGACCTAACCGACCTGCGGAGCACGCGCGACCCATGCCAACGGCCAAGACATCCGCCTCCGCCGGCGCCCGGTTCCGCGCTGCCCTTGCCGCCGAGAAGCCGTTGCAGGTCGCGGGCGCCGTCAACGCCTACTCCGCCCTGCTGGCAGAACGCGCCGGCTTCAAGGCGATCTACCTTTCGGGTGCGGGCGTCGCCAATGCCTCCTTCGGACTGCCGGACCTTGGGATCACCAGCCTCAACGACGTCTGCGAGGACGTTCGCCGCATCACGTCGGCCACCGACGTGCCGCTGCTGGTCGACGCGGATACCGGCTGGGGCGCAGCGTTCAACATCTCGCGCACGATCGCCGACCTGATCAAGTCGGGCGCCGGCGCCTGTCACCTCGAAGACCAGGTGCAGGCGAAGCGCTGCGGTCATCGGCCCGGCAAGGCCCTGGTTTCAGCCGAAGAAATGGTCGATCGCATCAAGGCAGCCGTCGACGGCCGCACCGACGACCAGTTCGTGATCATGGCCCGCACCGACGCGCATGCGGTCGAAGGCCAGCAGGCCGCCATCGAACGCGCGCTCAAGTACGTCGAGGCCGGCGCTGACATGATCTTTGCCGAAGCGCTCACCACGCTGGACGAATACCGGCAGTTCACGCACCTAGTGAAGGCGCCGGTGCTGGCCAACATCACCGAGTTCGGCAAGACGCCGCTCTTCACGGTGCAGGAACTGGCCAGCGCCGGCGCGCAGCTCGTGCTGTATCCGTTGTCTGCATTTCGCGCAATGTCCAAGGCCGCCGAGATGGTCTACGGTGCGTTGCGGCAGGAGGGAACGCAGAAGAGCGTGCTCGACCGCATGCAGACCCGCGTCGAACTGTACGAAGTGCTCGGCTACCACGAATACGAGCAGAAGCTCGATGAACTCTTCGTGCGTGAAGGCGCGGTCAAGTAAACCCGAACGAGAGCACTGAGCATGAGCACCAGCACCGAGACCCCTCCTGCCGCCAATGGCTTCAAGCCGAAAAAGTCTGTCGCTCTGTCCGGCGTGCCGGCGGGCAACACGGCGCTCTGCACCGTGGGTCGCAGCGGCAACGACCTGCACTACCGCGGCTACGACATTCTCGAACTGGCGGACAACTGCGAGTTCGAGGAAGTCGCGCACCTGCTCGTGCACGGCAAGTTGCCGAACGCAGCGGAGCTGCGCGGTTACAAAGCCAGGCTGCAGCGGCTGCGCGGCCTGCCCGAGACGGTGCAGATGGCGCTGCAGACCCTGCCCGCGTCCAGTCACCCGATGGACGTGCTGCGCACGGGCACGTCGGTGCTCGGCTGTACGCTGCCTGAGAAAGACGATCACAGCATCGCTGGCGCGCGCGACATCGCCGATCGACTGCTCGCGAGCCTGGGCTCGATGCTCTGCTACTGGTATCACTACAGCCACTCCGGCCGCATCATCGAGGTCGAGACCGACGACGAATCGATCGGTGGACATTTCCTGCACCTGCTGCATGGCACGCCGGCTCCCGACTCATGGGTGAAAGCCATGCACGTCTCGCTCAACCTGTATGCAGAGCACGAGTTCAACGCGTCGACGTTCGCGGCTCGCGTAATCGCGGGCACGGGCTCGGACATTTACTCGTGCATCACGGGCGCGATTGGCGCGCTGCGCGGTCCGAAGCACGGTGGCGCAAACGAATTCGCTTTCGAGGTGCAGAAGCGCTACGAAACGCCGGACGAAGCCGCGGCAGACATCAAGGTGCGCGTCGAACGCAAGGAGGTGGTGATCGGCTTTGGTCACCCCGTCTACACCGTGAGCGATCCGCGCAACAAGGTGATCAAGGAAGTCGCGCGGCAGTTGTCGGCCGAGGCCGGCGACATGAAGATGTTCGACATCGCCGAGCGTCTTGAAACCGTGATGTGGGACATCAAGAAGATGTTCCCGAACCTCGATTGGTTCAGCGCGGTGTCGTATCACATGATGGGCGTGCCAACGGCAATGTTCACACCGCTGTTCGTCGTCGCGCGCACCGCTGGCTGGAGCGCGCATGTGATCGAGCAGCGCATCGACGGCAAGATCATCCGGCCCGCCGCGAATTACACGGGTCCAGAGGACCGCAAGTTCGTGCCGATTGAGGAAAGGGGTTAGGGGTTGGGGGTTAGGGCCTCACGGCCCTTCCCGTCGGTGCCTATGATCTGACAGCCGAGCTCCAGGGCTTCGCCAAGATCGA
>JANNGT010000300.1:0-11039 GCA_031404015.1 Gammaproteobacteria bacterium
TGAGCTTATCGACAGATAGCTTGCAGTTTATTCCGAGCACATGGTTTACACATTTCCGCATTTGGGGGAGGACCTCCAGATGCCCTGGAACGAGTGTAAGCCGATGGATGAACGCCTCCGATTTGTAGCCCGCCTGCTGGAAGGCGAGAAGATGGCGCCGCTGTGCCGGGAGTTCGGCATCTCCCGGGTCACCGGCTACAAGATCTTCGACCGGTACAAGGAGTGCGGACTGGACGGCCTCCACGACCGCAGCAAGGCCCCCTACCGGCAGTCCAACAAGCTGCCGTTCCAGGTCGAGCGGGCGATCCTCGGGATCAAGCAGGAGTACCCCACCTGGGGCGCACCGAAGATCCGCGACAAGCTGATCCGCGAGTACCCGATGATCCCCCCGCCCGCGGTGAGCACGATCCATGCCGCGCTCGACCGCAACGGCCTGATCAAGCGGCGCAAGCGCCGCCGCTACAAAGCCTGTGGCACGCCGCTGGCCGCCGCGCACGTGCCCAACGGACTCTGGTGTGCCGATTACAAGGGCGAGTTCCTGCTCGGCAACCGCCAGTACTGCTACCCGCTCACCGTCACCGATTACCGCTCACGTTATCTCCTCACCTGCGAAGGCCTCGAGTCGACGAAGTCGAAGTTCGCCTTCTCCGTGTTTGAGCGCACGTTCCGCGACTTTGGCCTCCCCGCCGCGATCCGCACCGACAACGGCATCCCTTTCGCCGCACCTTGGGCGATGTTCGGGCTCTCGCGCTTGGCGGTGTGGTGGCTGCGCCTGGGCATCCGTCTGCAACGCATCAAGCCCGGCAAGCCGCAGCAGAACGGCCGGCACGAGCGCATGCATCTCACGCTGAAGAACGAGACGACCAAGCCCGCCGCGTTCAACTTCCTGCAGCAGCAGGAGCGGTTCGAGGACTTCATCCGTGTTTACAACCAGGAGCGGCCGCACCAAGCGCTCGGCGGACTGTACCCGGCCGAGATCTATACACCCTCAGCGCGTCCCTACGCGCCGCCGTGCGATCCCGAGTACCCGTTCCACGATCGCACCGTCCGCATCACGCGCTGCGGGCGTATCTGCGTGGGCAGTCGGAAGATCAACTTGAGTACGTCGCTGGCAGAGCAGCTGGTGGGCATCCGCGAGGTCGACGACCAGGTCTGGCAGGTCAGCTTCCTGGAGTACGATCTGGGATACTTCGATCGAGACGAGGACCGGGTCGAGCCCGGCCCCAATCCCTTCGCCCCGGACAATGTGTTAACCATGTGTCCGGAATGAGATGTAAACCATGAGATCGGAATACACCGAATACACCATGGTGGGCCGTGATGGGATCGAACCATCGACCAACTGGTTAAAAGCCAGCTGCTCTACCGCTGAGCTAACGGCCCCTTTTCGGCGAGCCGCGAATTGTAGCCGATCAACGGTAGCGAGTGGGATCCTGAACGCCAGCGGACTCGAAGCCCGCCCGACGCAGGCGGCAGGAGTCGCACCGGCCACACGCCCGACCCTGCCCGTCCGCCCGGTAGCAGGACACCGTCGTGCCGAAATCGACGCCCAGGGCCAGGCCACGCGCGATGATCTCGCCCTTGGTCAGGTCGATCAACGGCGTGCGGATCTGCAATGGCTCGCGGCCCTCAACGCCTTCGCGCGTGGCGAGGTTGGCCATGCGGGCAAACGCCTGGATGAATTCAGGCCGACAATCGGGATAACCGGAATAATCGACCGCGTTCACGCCGATGAAGATGTCATGAGCCCGCAAAACCTCAGCCCATGCCAGCGCAAACGACAGGAACACCGTGTTGCGCGCCGGCACGTAGGTCACCGGGATCGCGCCAACGTCTGCGCCATTCTCCGGCACTGCGATGGAAGCATCCGTGAGTGCGGACCCGCCGAAGGCGGCGAGGTCGATCTGCATAATGCGATGCTCGACGGCGCGCAGTTGCTCTGCGATCCGCCCGGCCGCATCGAGTTCGGCGCGGTGACGCTGGCCATACTGGAAGCTCAAGGCGTGGCACTGGAAACCCTCGGCACGCGCCATGGCCAGGCAGGTGGCGGAATCGAGCCCGCCGGAGACGAGCACGATCGCCCTTCTCGCCTCGGCAGGCTCTGCAGCGGTCAGCTCGGTCATCGTCCTGGCTCGTTGCCCCAGAGGAATTTATGCAACTGGACCTGTAAGCGCACCGGAAGGCGATCTGCGAGGATCCAGTCGGCCAGCTCGCGCGGGGCAACCTGATCCCAGACGGGCGAAAACAGCACCTGCGCCGGCAGCGGCTGGGCACGCTCGCGCAGCAGCGCCCGGGCCCACTCGTAGTCGGTGCGCGAGCACAACACGAACTTGAGCTGGTCACGAGCGGACAAGACGTCGAGGTTTTCCATGCGGTTGCGGTGCATCTCGCCGGACCCAGGCGTCTTGAGGTCGACGACGCGACTCACACGTGGATCGACGGCCGACACGTCGAGCGCGCCGCTTGTTTCCAGCGACACCGCAAACCCGGCATCGCAGAGACTGGCCAGCAGTTCGAGGCAGGCCTTCTGCGCGAGCGGTTCGCCGCCCGTCACGCAGACGTGCCGCACGCCACTGGTGCGCGCGACCTCGACCAATGCGTCGACGTCTTGCCACTCACCCCCGTGGAACGAGTACTGCGTGTCGCAATACACGCAACGCAGCGGGCACCCCGTTAGGCGGATAAACAGCGTGGGCCAGCCGACTGCATCGGCTTCGCCCTGGATCGAGACGAACGTCTCGGTGATCTTGAGCCGACTCACCGGCCCTCGGCATTCATCTTTTCGATCTGTGCCTGGGCCTGTCTCGCGGCGTCGGTATCGGGATAGGTCGAGATCACCTTGTTGAGCGTCGTGCGCGCGTTCTTGAACGCCTTGAGCTCGTACTGGCTGAGCGCCACCTTGTACATTGCATCAGCCAGGCGCCGCGATTCCGGGAATGCCGCGACGGCCTGGAACGACTGCAGCGCGGCCTCGTACTGCGCCTGGACGAACTGCGCCTCGCCGAGCCAGTACGTGGCGTTGTCGGCGCGCGGACCACGTGGGTATTTCGCCAGGTACATCTGGAAGCCACGTGCCGCTTCTTCGTAGCGCCCCGCTTTCATCGCAGCGAACGCATCGCCATAGACTGACGACTCATCCGCAAAAACCGCGTCGGGCGCGTTGGTGGCACCACCGGCGGCGACCGGTGCGCCACCGGCACCGTTCTCGATGACGAGCAGGCGGCGGTCGAGGTCACCGTACAGATCGCGCTGCTGCTGTTGCATCGAGTCGAGCTGGTTCCTGGCTTCTTCTATCTGCCCGCGCAGCGTGCGCAGCTCCTGCTGCGATTTCTCGATCTGCTGCTGCAGGGTGAGCAACGACTGGTTGACGCGTGTCTCGAGCGTGCTCACGCGCTGGTCGGCCTCGTTGGCACGCGCCTCCAGTTCCTTGTTGCTGGCCGTCGCGTGCGCCAGCGTGCCCGCGAGCAACGCAGGCAGCACGCACGCGGTGCGCAGGAGTGTCTTCATCGGGTCACGGTCCCTGCACGAGTTCGACACGACGGTTCTGCGCGTAGGCGGCTTCGTCCGAGCCCTCGACGGCAGGCTTTTCCTCGCCGTAACTGACCGTGGTCATCTGCCCTTCGCCGACGCCTTGCAGCAGCAGCGCCTTGCGCACCGTCTGCGCGCGCCGCTCGCCGAGGCCGATGTTGTATTCGCGCGAGCCTCGCTCGTCGGTGTGGCCTTCGAGGCGGACGCGTGCCGTAGGGTACTTGGTGAGGTACGCGGCGTGCGCGCCCACGACGGCCACGTAATCGCTGCGGATCTCGCTGCTGTCGAACTCAAAGAACACGACGTTGCGCGACTGCAATGCGGCAAGCGCCTGCTGCTGGGCGGCGCTCATGGTGCCGGTCGTCGCCGTGGTCGGACCGGTATCCGTCCCGACACCACTGGTTTGCACGCCGGTAGCGGCCGGTGCTTCGGTGGTCGTGTCCGGCTGCACCTGTTTCGGCTTGGTGCAGCCCGTCAGGCCGATGGCAAGCACGACCAGGGCGACTGCGTGGGTCAACTTCATGTTCTGCAAACTCCTGCAAAGGTCGATTCCGGCATGGGTGCCGGCCTGTGAACGAATGATACCTTGGACGTGCGCGAGCTTCACCGTTGCGGCGCCGGGAACGGTGACCAGACCGGCTCGCGAACGTCACCGGTGTCGGAACTGAGTCGCTGCTGAAAGCGGCCATCCGCTGAGACCATCGCGAGCGTGCCCCGTGACCCGGCCCGCGTTGCATAGATGACCGTCGCCCCGTTCGGCGCAAAACTGGGTGCTTCGTCCTGCTGGCCATCCGTGAGCACTCGCAGGTTGCGGGTCTTGAGGTCGAACGTGGCGATGCGATAGCCACCCCGATCGAGTGTGACGAGCGCGAGCGAGGCTCCGTCCGGGGACACACGGGGACGCGCGTTGTAGCCGTTCGTGAACGTCAATCGCTGCGGCTCCTGCCCCGCGGTCGCGCCCACTCGATAAACCTGCGCGTTACCCGCCCGGTCCGACGTGAAATAGATGCTCGACCCATCGCGCGACCACTCGGGCTCGGTGTCGATCGCACTGTCGGTCGTCAGGCGCGTGAGGCCTTGCGACGCGAGGTCGAGCACGTACAGGTCGAGGTTGCCATCGCGCGAGAGCGTCAGCGCCAGCTTGCCGCCATCGGGCGACCATGCCGGCGCACCGTTGATGCCGCTGCGCGCAGACACACGTCGGCGATCGCCCGTGGCTAGCCGTTGCACGTAAATGGCCGACGCCTTGCCCTCGAACGAGACGTAGGCAAGGCTCTGCCCATCGGGCGACCACGCGGGCGACATCAGTGGCAGCGACGACTCCGTGATCGTGCGCGGGCCGTAACCGTCGGCGTCCGCGACGATGAGGCGATAGCGCTGTGACGGCGGCCGGCCGTCCACTGACACGTAGGCGATGCGGGTCGAGAACGCACCCGGGATGCCCGTGAGCCGCTCGAAGATGAGGTCGGCGATGCGGTGCGCCGTGGCGCGCAGCCCGCGCTCTGTCGTCAGCAGTCGCTGCGACAACAACAGCTGACCGGTCTGCACGTTGAACAGCTCGAATTGAACCGCTATGCCACTGCTCGCAGGCTCGACACGGCCGACCACGAGAAAATCGGACTTGAGCAAGCGCCAGTCCTCGAAGCGGACTTCCGCTGCACGCGTCGGGCGTGCGACCAGGTCGCGACGTTCGAGCGCCTTGAAGCGGCCACTCAGCTGCAGGTCGCCGGCAATGACCGCGGCGACGTCACCCGGGCCGCCTTCGGGCTGGCCACCAAAGGGGACGACTGCGATCGGCACCGCGTCGCGTACGCCCTGTGTGATGTCGAGCCGCAGTTGCGCATGTGCGACCTCCGCAAAAAACAAGCCGGCGCCCGCGAGCAGCAGAACACAGGCCGACAGCACGAGCTGGGCTCGCGAGCGCACGGGGTTTATTCGTTTGGGTCGCGCGTGGGCGCGGCAGGGCGTCATGTGGACGTCACTCCGTAGGTTTGAAAACGATGACCAGGCGACGCTCGAAGGCGCGAGCATCGCGTGGCGCAGGCAACGGCGACGAACGATACACTGCATTGGCGACCGATTCGCGCACGGCCTGGTCACCGTTGCACTCGCCGATCTTCACGTCGAGCACCGTGCCTCCGCTCGCCTGCGTCACGTAAAGCGTGCATTCGAGCCCCGGGCGAGCCGTGCCCGGCCTGATCCAGTTGCGCTCTATCGTCTGGATCAACAGCGTGCGGTATTCGTCGACGACACCGGAGCGCGCCAGCGCGTCGCCCGCTTCCTCGTCTTCGAGCGCGCGTCGCAGTTCGGCCTCCTTGGCGGCCTTCGCCTTGGCATCTCGCGCGGACTGCTCTTGTTCCGCCTGCTTGAGCTTCGCATCGAGCGCCGCCTGCTTGCGTTGCTCTTCCAATTGCTGCTGCTGTTCGGCTGCGGCCCGCTTCCTTTCGGCAAGCGCAGCGGCTTCCTGCGTTTTTTGCGCTGTGGCCGCCGCCTGCGCGGCCTTGCGCCGATCGAGCGCCACAGCATCGGCCCGTGCCCGGACCTCCGCTTTTGCAGCGGCGTCAGCCCTCGCTGCTGCGTCGACCCTGGCCTTTTGCTCTTGCACCAAGTCGCGCGCCACCTCGACCGGCGGCTCGGGCTGGGGTTCCGGTTGCGGCTGTTCCTTCGGCACCGCCACCGGCGCGGGTTCAGACGGGGCGGGCTCGCGCAGCGGTTTGCCCGCCTTCACCGAGGAGGGCAGGTCCTCATAGCGCACCACGTTGCCTTCAATCGCCAGTTGCTCGGGCGGCGGGTCGCTGCGCCATTGCACCGCCGCCAGGGCGAGCACGACAACGATCGCGGCATGCACGACAAGCGAGCCCACCCACGGCCGCAGGCTTCTGCTTCCAGCGCGCTGCATCCGTCAGCGCGTGCCGGATCCGCGCTGCGCGGACACCGGCTCGGTGACGAAGCCAACCTTTTTCGCGCCTGCCTGCTGTAGCAACACCATGCCCTCCACGACCCGCCCATACGGCACGGCCCTGTCAGCCTTGACCAATACGGGGCGCTCGGGTTCCCGACGCAAGGCTGCGCTGGCCACTTCCAGCAGCCTTGTCTCGTCCAGGGCCGTCTTGGGATCGCCAAGGTTGAGGTACATCGCCCCTGCACTGTCCACGCTGAGCAGCAGCGGTTCGAGGTCGTCGGGTTCGATCGGTTCGGCAGCGGCCCTGGGCAGATCGACCTTGATGCCCTGGCTCAGCATCGGTGCAGTCACCATGAAGATAATCAACAGGACCAGCATCACGTCGATGTACGGCACGACGTTGATCTCGCCCATCAGCTTGCGACCGCGTTTGCGCGACATGTGTCGAATCCTGCCTCAGCCCTGCGTGCCGCCGGCATGGCGCTGCAGGATGGCCGATAGCTCTTCCATGAACGTGTCGTAGCGCAGTTCAAGGCGGCTGACCTGGTCGGCATAGCGGTTGTAGGCGATGACAGCGGGAATTGCCGCGAACAGGCCCATCGCAGTGGCAATCAGCGCTTCGGCGATTGCCGGCGCGACGGTGGCTAGCGTGGCCTGCTGGACGTTTCCCAGCGCCTGGAACGCCGTGAGGATGCCCCACACTGTGCCGAACAGGCCCACGTATGGGCTGGTGGAGCCGATCGTCGCGAGCGTCGACAGGCTCTCCTCGAGGCGGTCCGTTTCCTTGAGTTGCGCGATTTTCATCGAGCGTCGGCTGGCATCCAGCAACTGCACGCCCGCGAGCCCGAGTTGCGCACGCAGACGCGAGAACTCGCGAAAGCCCGAGACGAAGATGTCTGCCATGCCCGTGTGCGTGCCACCTTCCAGCGACTTATATAACGCAGCGAGATCGCCACCGGACCAGAACTGGCCTTCGAAGTCCTCGGCGGCACGGCGCGCGTCGTTCAGCAACTTGCGCTTGCTCAGGATGATGGCCCACGAGGCGACGGACGCACCGATCAGCAGCAGCATGACCAGCTGCACGACAAGGCTCGCCTGCAGCAGCAGGTCAAGGATGGAATGTTCACCGATCATGCGTGTTGCGTCCTCGTCAGCTTTCGAACAGGCCCGGGTTGGCGGGCCGGGCCTCAATGGCCGGCGGCGTCAGGCCGAAATGCAGGTAGGCGTTGCGCGCCGCGACCCGCCCGCGCGCAGTGCGCATGATGTAACCCTGCTGGATCAGGAAAGGCTCGATCACGTCCTCGATCGTGCCGCGCTCCTCGCCGAGCGCCGCCGCGAGACTGTCGACGCCGACCGGCCCGCCGTCGAACTTTTCGATGATCGTGAGCATCAGCCGGCGGTCCATCGGATCGAAGCCCTGCGGGTCGACATCCAGCAGATCGAGCGCAGCGCGCGCCACGTCCTGCGTGATGCGGCCGTCCGCCTTCACCTCGGCGAAGTCGCGCACGCGCCGCAGCAGGCGGTTGGCGATGCGTGGCGTGCCGCGCGACCGGGTGGCAATCTGCGCCGCGCCTTCCGGCTCGGTCGACACACCGAGGATTCCGGCGGAACGCTGCACGATGCGCTGCAGCTCGTCATGGCCGTAGAACTCGAGCCGTTGCACGATGCCGAAGCGGTCACGCAGCGGCGAGGTCAGCAGGCCGGCGCGCGTCGTCGCGCCGACGAGGGTGAACGGCGGCAGGTCGATCTTGATCGAGCGCGCACCCGGCCCTTCGCCAATCATGATGTCGAGCTGGAAATCCTCGAGCGCCGGATACAGGATTTCCTCGACCACCGGGCTCAATCGGTGAATTTCGTCGACGAACAGGATTTCGTTCGGCTGCAGGTTGGTGAGCAGCGCCGCCAGGTCGCCCGCGCGCTCGAGCACCGGGCCCGACGTCTGCTTGAAGCCGACGCCCAGTTCGTTGGCGATGACGAGCGCGAGCGTCGTCTTGCCGAGCCCCGGGGGCCCGAAGATCAACGTGTGGTCGAGCGACTCCCCCCGCTGCCGCGCCGCTGCGATGAAGATCTCCATCTGCGCCTTCATCGCTGGCTGGCCGATGTAGTCGGCCAGCGTTTTCGGCCGCACGGCGCGGTCGTAGACTTCTTCTTCGCGCTGGCCGCCGGCGGCAACGACGCGATCTGGTTCAATCGTCACAAGCAGTCCTGCGGATTCAGCTGCCGGTCGTGCGCAGCGCGTGGCGTATCAGTTCTTCGGTCGTGGTCACGGACGGATCGATTTTCTGCAGCATGCGCGTGACCTCAGGCGGTTTGTAACCTAAAGCGACCAGTGCGCTGAACGCCTCTGCCTGCGGGCTCGACGCAGGGGCAGTGGAACCCACTGTGCCGGTCACGGCAAAAGGCTGGCCCAGCGACAGCACCTTGAGCCGGTCGCGCATCTCGATGATCAGGCGCTCCGCCGTCTTGCGCCCGATGCCGGGGATGCGCGTGAGCGAGGCCGCGTCCTGCGCCTCCACGCAGCGGTGGAATTCATCTACGGTGCTCCCGGAGAGTATCCCGAGCGCGATGCGCGGCCCGACGCCCGAGATCTTGATCAGTTCGCGGAACAGGCTGCGTTCGCGTTCCGTGCCGAAGCCGAACAGGATGTGTGCATCCTCGCGCACCACGAGATGCGTGTGCAGCATGACATCCGCGCCAACGCCAGGCAGGCCGTAAAACGTCGACATCGGCGCTTCGACCTCGTAGCCGACGCCGCCCACGTCCAGCAACAGCACGGGCGGATGCTTGGCCGCGAGCTTGCCGCGCAGGAAACCGATCAAGACGGGGCTCCCAGCAACGCGAGCGAGGCGTCGACGGCCTGCTTCGCGCCGCGCGTGTACGCGTGGCACAACGCGAGGCCGATTGCATCCGCGGCATCGGGACCGAGTTCACCCTTGAGCTTGAGCAGCGTCATCACCATGAGCTGAACCTGTTCCTTCTGTGCGCCCCCCTGCCCCACGATCGCCAGCTTGACCTCGCGCGGCGCATACTCGTACAGCGACGACACGCCTGAAAACGCGCCACAGATCGCCGCGCCTCGCGCCTGCCCAAGCTTGAGCGCGCTGTCCGCGTTGCGGTGCATGAACACGCTTTCGATGGCGACTTCGGCCGGGCTGTATTCGCGCACCAACTGCTGGACGCCATCGAAGATCTGCCGCAGCCGGGGCGGGAACGCCTCGCCCCTGGTGCGGATCGCCCCGCTCGCCACGTAGCGTGCATGGCCGTCCTGCCAGTCGATGATGCCGAAACCGGTGGCCTGGGAACCCGGGTCGATGCCGAGAATCCGGATCGTCTCGCCAGTCGTTCCCGTGGCGCCCGAGGCCAGCGTCCAGCGCCGTGCGCCGCGGTTGATTCTCGGCAAATAACCACCCGGCACTGAGCCTGAAAATCCGTCGTCGTATGATAGCGGTTTTACGGCAGGCACACCGCACGCCTGCACGCCAAGGTCCAGCCCGAGCACGCCGCCCTGAAGCCCGCCGAGATCGACATCCACACGCTGGCGCCCCGGGTGCGTTCCGCACTCGAGGCCGTCAGCCTGCTTGCGCCCAACGAGCACACGTTGCGCAGCGTCGAGCTGATGGCGGCGTTGTCGCAGCTGCAGGCCGACGACGACGTGCTGCTCGCCGCCCTGCTCGTGCCATTGCGACAAGGCGGCCTGGTCGACGACGACACGCAAGCGCTGCAGACATTCGGCGAAGCCGCGCTGCGGCTCGCGAGCGAACTCGACCGGGTCAACGACAGCGGCATACCCGCGGACTGGAACCCGGGACAGCCATTGCGCCCGGAGCAGGCCGAGGGCTTGCGCAAGCTGCTGCTCGCGCTCGCGTCCGACGTGCGGCTGGTGCTGATCCGCTTGGCGCTGCAGCTCGTGCGCATGCGCGGCATCCGCTCGTCCCCCGAGCGCGAGCAGCGCCGGGCGGCGCTCGAGACGCAGGAGATCTACGCCCCGCTCGCGAACCGGCTCGGGATCTGGCAGTTCAAGTGGGAACTCGAGGACCTCGCGTTTCGCTTCAGCGCCCCCGAGGATTACAAACGCATCGCGGGCTGGCTCAAGTCGAAGCGAGCCGAGCGCGAACAATTCATCGAGGACGTCAAGACGGGCCTCGGCAGTGAGCTGGACAAGCTCGGCATTCGCGGGGACGTCACTGGGCGGCCCAAGCACATCTACAGCATCTGGCGAAAAATGCAGCGCAAGTCGCTGCAGTTCGAGCAGGTCATGGACGTGCTGGCCGTGCGCGTCATCGTCGACACGGTGGCTGAGTGCTACGCGGCACTCGGCATCGTGCACGGTTTGTGGAGCTACGTCCCCGGCGAGTTCGACGACTACATCGCCACGCCCAAGGGCAATAATTACCGCTCGTTGCACACGGCCGTGATTGGCCCTGGCAAATTGCCGCTCGAAATCCAGATCCGCACGCGCGAAATGCACGAGCACGCCGAACTCGGTGTCGCCGCGCACTGGCAATACAAGGAAGGCCGCAAGGTCGAGGCGAGCTTCCAGCAGAAGATGGTGTGGCTGCGGCAATTGCTCGAGCCGACGCAGCGCGACGGCGTCGAGCCGGATTTGCTG
>JANNGT010000301.1:0-1701 GCA_031404015.1 Gammaproteobacteria bacterium
ACGAAATCGACCCGCGTGACCGCAGGCAGCGCCGTGATCGCCTGCTGCGCGCTGGCATCGATATAGGCGCCGGCCGCAGGCGAACCCGCACGCACATATAAGTCCGCCGGCAGGATGCGACCCATCCACGCTTCAAGCGACATGCGGAACGAGAACACCATGATGGCCATCGCGACCATCAGGCTGAAGCTGACCAGCACAGCGGCGATGCTGACCGTCGCGCTGCGCGCCGTGCCGCGCAGCTGTGCAACGGCCACCTGTCGCCAGGCGGGACCGTCAGTCGGTAACCGCGCAAATACCCACGAGGCGACACTCGGCGTTAGAAACACAGCACCCAGCAGCAGGCACGCGATCGAGACGTAGCCCGGCAGTGCGATGCCGTCCATCGGCGGCAGTGCGAGTGCGACGAGCCCACCGACGAAGAAGAGCGCAGCAATGCGTCCGTGCGTGCGTGCTGCCAGCGGCGCCTCGTCTCCTGCTTTCAGCGCGGCCGCGGCCGGCACGGACGCCGCTTCACGCGCCGGACCAAACGTCGCGACCAGCGCCGCACCCACGCCCAGCGCAAAGAACACGAAGTACTCCGCGACGGTGATGTCGAGCGCGGGCGCTGCGCCCCGGAAGTACCCCGCGCCGAGGTCGGCACCGAACGCAGCGAGGCCGGCGCGTGCCACGAGCGCACCGATGACGACGCCGAGCACTGCACCGAGCACGCCCACGATCGTGCCGGCGAGCAGCGAGGCCGCCAGTTGTTCGCGCACGGTCATGCCCATGGCGTGCAGCAACGCGATCTCGCGCCGCCGGCGTGCAACTGCGAGCGATTGCGTGGCGTAGACCAGGAACGCGCCCGTAAACAGCGCGACGAGCGCGAGCGCCGTGAGATTGGAGCGATAGGCGCGCGTCAGCCGCACGGCATCGTCGGTCGCCTCGCCCGGCGTGACGACCTGCGCGCCCGGCGGCAACAGCGTCATCACGGCTGCCCGGACGGCTTCACGGTCGGCGCCGGGCTGCAGGCGAAGTTCGATGCGATCGAGCCGGCCCAGGCGTTGCAGCCGCCATTGCGCTTCGCCGATGTCGAGCAGACCCACGGGCGGTCGATACGCGCCGGGCGGCAGCAGCCCCGCCACGCGCAGGCGGATTCGATCGAGCGCCACCTGCACATCCAGGTCGTCGCCCACGGCAAGGTCGAGCATCTGCGCAGCCGCCGGGCTCAGCCAAATCGAGTTTTCGGCCAGCAGGCCCTGACCCTGCCGCTCGGCGGTCGCGCCCGCCGCAGCTAACGCGGGCACCAACTGCTGCGCGCGAAATGGATCGATGCCGATCAGCTTCAGGTTCTGCTCGCGACCCGGCAGACGCACCTGCACTTCGACGACTGGGCTCGCAGCAGCCACGCCGGGCAGGCGGGCGATGCGCGGAAACAGCGCCTCGTCCAAGCCACCGCCCGGTGCCTGCACGGAGAGATCGGCCAGTCCGAACAACGAGCGCGATGCGCCCTGCACTTCGTCCGCCGCAACCCGGTTGATCAGGTAGACCGCAAATCCCAGTGCCACGCCCAGCCCGATGGCAATCACGGCGAGCAGCGTGCGGCCCGGCGACTGCCGCAATGGCCCGAACGCCGCCGCGTCGAGCAGCGAGAGCCGCGCTCTCCAGCGTTGGCCTCCGACCGGTACGGCGTGAGTCGCAACAGTCATGTGCGCAGCTTGA
>JANNGT010000302.1:0-6259 GCA_031404015.1 Gammaproteobacteria bacterium
GACAACATCAAGATGACGATCGAGCTGATCGTGCCGATCGCGATGGTGGAAGGCCTGCGCTTCGCCATCCGCGTGGGCGGCCGTACCGTCGGCGCCGGCGTCGTCGCGAAGATCCTGAAGTAGGGGATAGGGGTTAGGGGATAGGGGCTAGTCGATCAACCGACGCTCCGTTCCGACTAACCCCCAACCCCCAACCCCTAACCCCTTTCCGAGAGGTTCGTCTTTAGTCCCTGCGAACAGTTTGCGAAGCACAGGCCAGTAGCTCAATTGGCAGAGCGGCGGTCTCCAAAACCGCAGGTTGGGGGTTCGATTCCCTCCTGGCCTGCCAGTCGATGAACGGACAACGGCGGCGCGTGCAGACAAACAGCAGCAGTGGACGGGTCGAACCCGGCGTGAGCGAATGACCGAACAGGCAACATCCAGCGGCGCGAGCGCGCTGGACACAGTAAAGCTCGTCGCGGCCGTCGCGATCCTCGTCGGAGGCATCGCGGCCTTCTACGTGCTCGACCAGTATCCGGCTGCGGCGCGCTGGCTGATCGTGTTCGTCGCGGTTGCGCTCGGCATCGTGGTCGCGCTGCAGTCGGCACAGGGCCGCGAACTCGCGCAATACGTGCAGGGATCGCGCGTCGAGCTGCGCAAGGTGGTCTGGCCCACGCGCGACGAGACGACGAAGATGACACTCGTGGTGTTCACGGCGATCGTGATCATGGCCCTGTTTTTCTGGTTACTTGACGCGGGTCTGGGGTGGATCACCCGCACCCTGACCGGACAAGGGGGCTGACCGTGGCACTGCGCTGGTATGTCGTTCATGCGTACTCGAATTTCGAGCACAAGGTCTCCGCGAGCCTGAAGGACCGCATCAAGCTGCATAACCTCGACGACAAGTTCGGCGAGATCCTCGTTCCCACGGAAGAGGTTGTCGAAATGCGGGACGGGCAGCGCCGCAAGAGCGAGCGCAAGTTCTTCCCGGGCTACGTGCTCGTGCAGATGGAGATGAACGAAGACACCTGGCACCTGGTGCGCGAAACGCAGAAGGTCCTCGGATTCATCGGCGGCTCGCCCGAGCGTCCGGCCCCGATCACGGAGCGCGAGGCAAATGCCATCCTGCGCCGGGTCGAGGAAGGCGCCGAGAAGCCGCGGCCGAAGGTGCTGTTCGAGCCGGGCGAAGTCGTCCGCGTCACGGACGGCCCGTTCAACGACTTCAACGGAGTCGTCGAGTCGGTCAACTACGAGAAGAGCCGCATGCAGGTTGCGGTGCAGATCCTCGGGCGCTCGACGCCTGTGGAGCTGGAATTCAGTCAGGTGGAAAAAGCCTGAAGCAGTGATTAGTGATTAGTGACTAGTGATTAGTCGGAAAGTGAGGTGACGGCGGATAGGGCGGTGGACATAGGGACGAGAGGCGCGAAGCGATCTGGTTCCGACTATTCACTAGTCACTGTTCACTAGTCACTTCCCAAACGGGGAGCCCGCGAGGGCGTTCGCACCCAACAGAGGTAGAGAGATGGCAAAGAAAGTAAATGGCTACGTCAAGCTGCAGGTGCCTGCAGGCTCGGCAAACCCGAGTCCGCCGATCGGGCCGGCGCTCGGCCAGCAGGGCGTCAACATCATGGAGTTCTGCAAGCAGTTCAATGCGCAGACCCAGCAGCTCGAGAAAGGCCTGCCGATCCCGGTCGTGATCACGGTCTACAGCGACCGCAGCTTCACGTTCATCATGAAGACGCCGCCCGCGTCCGTGCTGATCCGCAAGGCGATCGGCATCGAGAAGGGCAGCAGCACGCCGAACACCGCCAAGGTCGGCAAGATTACGCGCAAGCAGCTCGAGGATATCGCGAAGACCAAGACCCCGGACCTTACCGCGGCCGATCTCGAAGCAGCGGTGCGGACCATCGCGGGCAGCGCCCGCAGCATGGGTGTCTCAGTCGAAGGCGTGGAGGTCTGATCATGGTTGCCATCGCAAAACGCATGAAGCCGTGGGCCGAGAAGATCGTCCCGGGCAAGCAGTATTCGATCGAGGACGCGCTCGGCATCGTCAAGCAGTTCGCGACCGCGAAGTTCGACGAAGCCGTCGACGTGTCGGTCAACCTGGGCGTGGATGCGTCCAAGTCCGACCAGCAGGTCCGCGGCTCTACCGTGCTGCCGCACGGCACAGGCAAGAGCGTTCGCGTCGCCGTGTTCACGCAGGGCAAGAACGCCGACCTCGCGCGTGAAGCCGGCGCGGACATCGTCGGCATGGAAGACCTCGCCGAGAAGGTGAAGGCCGGTGAACTCAATTTCGACGTGGTCGTCGCCAGCCCGGACGCGATGCGCGTCGTGGGCCAGCTCGGCCAGATCCTCGGTCCGCGCGGCCTGATGCCGAACCCGAAGGTCGGCACCGTGACGCCGGACGTGGCGGGCGCCGTGCGCAATGCCAAGGCCGGCCAGGTGCGGTTCCGCACCGACAAGGGTGGCGTGATCCATTGCACGATTGGCAAGGCGAGCTTCGAGCCAGCAAAGCTCAAGGAAAACCTGCAGGCCCTGCTCGGCGATCTGCAGAAGGGCAAGCCGGCTTCGTCCAAGGGCGTGTACGTGCGCAAGGTCACCGTGTCGTCGACGATGGGTCCCGGCGTGCCGGTCGACCAGACGTCGCTCGTGGCCGCTGCGAGCTGAGCACGCGACGCAGGATTTGATTGCAAGGTTTTGATGCAGGGCCGTCCGTCGTCCCAGGCCACGCAAGTGGCGCAAGACGGGGGCCGGTCATCATCGAAGACCGCAGGCGGGAGAGTTCTTTTTAGAGCCGCTCCCTTAATCGCGGAGCCTGCGCAGATGGTGGTACCCGAGTCAGTGTCTCACTGCCGAAGGTCCGCCCTCGAGAAGGGCGAACGCCTAAGGATGGGTGTTCGGATTTTGATCTTCAGGCCAGGAGGAAGACATGGCGCTTAGATTTGACGACAAGAAGGCACTGGTCGCCGAAGTGGCAACGGTTGCGCAGACAGCGCATTCCGTGGTCGCTGCGGAGTACCGGGGGCTGCCGGTCGCGAAGCTCACCGAGCTCCGCGCCAAGGCCCGGGCCAACCGCGTCTACATGCGAGTGGTGAAGAACACGCTGGCCCGTCGAGCCTTTGCCGGCACTCAGTTCGAGTGCGTCGGTGACAAGCTCAAGGGTCCGCTGCTCCTCGCGTTCTCGCAGGACGATCCGGGCGCGGCAGCACGGCTGATCAAGGCATTCGCGAAGGACAACGACAAGCTCGTTCCGACGCTGGTGTCCCTGGGCGGCGCGGTACTGCCGGGCAGTGACCTCGAGCGCGTCGCAAGCCTTCCTACCAAGGACCAGGCTTTGGCGCAGTTGCTCGGAGTCATCAAGGCCCCGATCGGCAAGTTCGTTCGCACGCTGGCTGAGCCTCACGCGAAGCTCGTGCGCACGATCGCTGCGGTCAAGGACCAGAAGAGCGCGGCCGCCTGAGGCGGTCGCACACGTTGATTTACGGGTATTCAGGCAACAGCTTTTACAGGAGCTAAGCAAATGGCTGCTACTAAGGAAGACATCCTCACCGCGATCTCGAACATGACCGTCATGGAGATCGTTGACCTCGTCAAGATGATGGAAGACAAGTTCGGCGTCACTGCCGCTGCCCCGATGGCCATGATGGCCGGCGGTGGCGCTGCTGCGGCCCCGGCCGCGGCTGTGGAAGAGCAGACCGAGTTCGCCGTCACGATGACGAGCTTCGGCGCGAACAAGGTCGGCGTCATCAAGGTGATCCGCGAACTGACTGGCCTCGGGCTCAAGGAAGCCAAGGACCTCGTCGAGGGCGTGCCCTCGCTGGTCAAGGATTCCGTGCCGAAGGCCGACGCCGACGCGATCAAGAAGAAGCTCGAAGACGCCGGCGCGTCCGCGGAGATCAAGTAACCGCGATGCTCGGGCCCGTGCCCGTTGCAGCGAGGGGAGCCGGGCGGTGCGCAAGCGCCGTCCGGCCTTCCCTGTTCGTCGTTTTTTCGTCCAGTGGTTTCCGTCGCGCCCAGGCGCCGGCGACGGCCGCCTAGAGAGGGTGATCGCAATGGCTTATTCCTTCACCGAAAAGAAGCGCATCCGCAAGGATTTCGGCAAGCGGTCCAGCATCCTCGAGGTGCCGTACCTGCTCGCCATCCAGCTCGATTCGTATCGCAAGTTCCTGCAGGCCGACACGGCCGAGGCGGGACGCAACGAAATCGGCCTGCATGCCGCGTTCAAGAGTGTGTTCCCGATCATCAGTTACTCGGGCAACGCGCTGCTCGAATACGTGAGCTACCGGCTCGGCGAGCCGGTGTTCGACGTCAAGGAGTGCCAGCTCCGCGGCCTCACCTACGCAGCGCCGCTGCGAGTGAAGGTGCGCCTCGTCGTGTTCGACAAGGAAGCCCCCGGCGCCAAGAAGCCGGTCAAGGACATCCGCGAGCAGGAGGTCTACCTGGGCGAACTGCCCCTGATGACCGACAACGGCACGTTCGTCGTGAACGGCACCGAGCGTGTCATCGTCTCGCAGCTGCACCGCAGCCCGGGCGTGTTCTTCGATCACGACCGTGGCAAGACGCACAGTTCCGGCAAATTGCTTTTCAACGCGCGCGTCATTCCGTACCGCGGCTCGTGGCTCGATTTCGAGTTCGACGCCAAGGACTGCGTGTATGCGCGCATCGACCGTCGCCGCAAGCTGGCGGTCACCATCTTGCTGCGCGCGCTGGGCTACAGCGACGAGCAGATGCTCGACCTGTTCTTCGAAAAGAACACCTTCCACCTGTCCGCGAACTCCATCGAGATGGTGCTGGTGCCGAGCCGCCTGCGCGGTGAAACGGCCGCATTCGAGATCAAGGGCAGCAACGGCAAGGTCATCGTCGAGGAAGGCCGCCGCATCACTGCGCGCCACGTGCGCCAGATGGAAGACGCCGGCATCACCAGCCTGACCGTGCCGACCGACTACCTGGCCGGCAAGGTGCTCGCGCACGACGTGGTCAACACCGAAACGGGCGAGATCCTGGCCAAGGCCAACGAGGTCCTCGCTGCACCGACGGTGCTGAAGCTCGTGCAGGTCGGCATCCCCGAGATCCGCGTCCTCTACGTCAACGACCTCGACCGCGGCCCGTTCATCTCGGACACGCTGCGCATCGATCCGACCAAGAACCGGATGGAAGCGCTGGTGGAGATTTACCGCATGATGCGCCCGGGCGAGCCGCCCACGCGCGATGCGGCCGAGAACCTGTTCCAGAACCTGTTCTTCAACCCCGAGCGCTACGACCTGTCGGCCGTCGGCCGCATGAAGTTCAACCGTCGCGTCGGCCGCCAGGAAGTGAAGGGCGCGGGCATTCTGTACGACCCGCTGCACTTCGGTCGCCGCAACGACGATTTCGCCAAGGGGCTGATCGAAGCGAACGGCGAGACGTCGGACATCATCGACGTGCTGCGCACGCTGATCGACATCCGCAATGGCAACGGCGTGGTCGACGACATCGACCACCTCGGCAACCGCCGCGTGCGTTCGGTCGGCGAAATGGCCGAGAACGCCTTCCGCGTCGGGCTCGTGCGGGTCGAACGCGCCGTCAAGGAGCGCCTGACCATCGCCGAGAGCGAAGGCCTGATGCCGCAGGACATGATCAACGCGAAGCCGGTGGCGGCTGCGGTGAAGGAGTTCTTCGGTTCGTCGCAGCTGTCGCAGTTCATGGACCAGAACAACCCGCTCTCCGAAGTGACGCACAAGCGTCGCGTCTCGGCGCTCGGCCCCGGTGGCCTCACGCGCGAGCGCGCCGGGTTCGAAGTCCGCGACGTGCATCCGACGCACTACGGCCGCGTGTGCCCGATCGAAACGCCGGAAGGCCCGAACATCGGTCTCATCAACTCGCTGTCGGTGTACGCCCGCACCAACGACTACGGTTTCCTGGAAACCCCGTATCGCAAGGTCGAGAAGGGCGCCGTCACGGACGACATCGTCTACCTGTCGGCCATCGACGAAGCGCAGTACGTGATCGCGCAGGCGAATGCGACGCTCGACGGCAAGGGCCGTTTCACCGACGAGCTCGTCTCGAGCCGGTACCAGAACGAGTTCATGCTTTCGACGACCGACAAGCTCCAGTTCATGGACGTGTCGCCGAAGCAGATCGTCTCGGTCGCTGCCTCGCTGATCCCGTTCCTCGAGCATGACGACGCGAACCGCGCGCTGATGGGCTCGAACATGCAGCGCCAGGCCGTGCCGACGCTCCGTTCCGAAACCCCGCTCGTGGGCACCGGCATGGAGCGTCCCGTGGCGATCGACTCGGGTGT
>JANNGT010000303.1:0-3064 GCA_031404015.1 Gammaproteobacteria bacterium
GTGGCCAGGACGTCGGCGTAGCGTGTCGCGGCGCGCTGACACTGAGAGGGGTCGGCCGTGATAAGGGTCGCGTCCCCAAAGTCGACATTGTCGAGGGCGCGGCGGAAGAGCTCGGTGGCTTCGGCGAACACGATGGCGGGACGCACCAGTTGCACCACATGACGCAACCGGCCGAAATCGCCGGCCATCAACGAATAGTTCGCGCTGACCGGGCAAACGGGAATGCGCGCGGCCATGCCGGCGAACTTGACGACTGCATGTGCGACCGAGTTTCCCGAGAGGATCAGCAGTGACCGGCCTGCGGGCACATGCTGGTCCAGCAGCCACTGCGTGACCGCATCGGCTGCGCGCTTGAAGTCGCCGAAAGTGTGGCGGATCCAGGGTCCGCCCTTGCCGGCGCGCTGCGCCATGCAGGGCCGCTCGGGGTCGCGCGCAGCCCACTCCGCCAGCTGCGCCGGCAGGCTGGGGACGAAGGGAGCCAGCGCCGTCGCGGGTTCGACGATCAGCGTGCCGTCGGCCCGTCGCTCTACACGCATGGTGGAGGAGGGGAAGTACGTCGCGCGAAACGGCGCCTGGCTCGCGGTCATGCGGTGCAGCCCTCAGGAGCGGTCGTAAGACAAGTCATCGGAGTTCTTGCGGCCCAGGTGCATGCCGGGCTTCGACGGATCGAACAGCCCGGTGCACCAGCCCTCACTCGACGGCGTGTCCCGGTTCCAGTCGAAAACCGTGCGCCTGCGCGCAATCTTCCATTCATCGTTGCGGCGCTCGAACCGGTCCACGAGCCTGCCACCCGTGAAGGTATCGGTCGAGCGGCCGTCGGCCGCAAAGCGTGCGAACGTCCAGATGTACGTCTCGACATGCGCGACGTTACCGTCGAACTCGATGTGCGACGAGCCCAGCAGGTGTTGCATCGACCCCATGAGACGGATGCGCGGCACCGCGCCTTCGATGTAGGCGAACGCATTGCCCGTGTAGTTGCCGCCGTGTTCCTCGATGGCGTCGGGGTGATAGCAGGACTTGAGCAGGTCGGCGTCGGCGCGGTCGACGCCGCGTGCGTAGCGCGCAAGCACTGCAGTGATTTCGTCCCGCGCGAGCATGCGTTCGAGCCTGAGGGCCAGGGCGGCGGGTGCGCCGGCAGCGTTCACCATGATCTTGTAACCCCTGCGTGATCGGGCATCATGCCCACCAGACTTTCGTAATAAGACTGAAAGGAAACGAGACGATGGTCAAGCACGACGACGGGGCGACGCCGCGCGTGGCGGTCGTGACCGGCGCAGGCACGGGATTGGGCCGCGCCTACGCACATCGACTTGCGGCCGATGGCCTGCGCGTCGTCGTGAACAACCGCCGGCGCGAGGTGGATGCGGCGGGCCGCGGCAGTGCCGACCATGTCGTCGCGGAGATCGTGGCCGCAGGCGGAACTGCGATTGCCAACTACGAGGATGTCTGTGCTGAAAACGCTGGCGATCTCCTGCTGGCCCAGGCTTTGCAAACCTGGGGCCGGCTCGACGTGCTCGTCAACAATGCCGGCGTCGACCAGCACGCTCCGTTTCACAAGATCGACGTGGACGCCTTCCGCCGCATCTTCGAAATCAACTTTTTCGGTACGGTGCAGGTCACCCATCCCATCTGGCAGCACATGCGCACCGTCGGGCATGGTCGCGTGCTCGTCTCGACTTCGTCCGCGGGATTGCATGGCCTGCATGGTCTGTCCGCGTACGCGGCATCCAAGGCTGCACTGATCGGGCTGGCCCGGTCCCTTGCGGCTGAAGGCGCGTCCCGCGATGTCTTTTGCAACGCAATAGCGCCTTATGCAGCCACTCGCATGACGGCTGCCCATGCGCAGGCGGGAGATGGCTCGAACCGCATGACACCGGCTCTGGTGGCGCCACTGGTGTCGCTGCTGGTCAGTGCAGGCTCGCGCATCAACGGCCAGGTCCTGGTCGCGGGGGCAGGCTGGGCACGCCGCGCCGCCGTTGTCGAGGATGAACACCTGGTCTGGGTGGGCGGTGGCGATCTCGATGATGCGTCCACGCAACGTCTGGTCGGGCCCGTCTCGCCGAGTGATATATACCGCGAGTACCGCGATGCCCTGCATTCGTATGACGACTTCAAGGCACGCGTTGTCGGGCACTTGCGACAACCCTGATCACGGGTTAGCCTAGCGCCGGTCTAGTTAAGCAAGCGACTGAGCCATGCGGGTAACGATGGCCGATCGCCAAGCCGCAGCACGCCAAGGGGGATTTAGATGACACTTGATCGCACGCGCCTTGCCATTCGCCGGGGTTCACCGATTGCCTACGCGGTGGCCACTGTGCTTGCCGCGGCCGCAGCAATGCCCGCACACGCGCAATCCGCCGAAGGGCTCGAAGAGGTCGTTGTCACCGCGCAGCGCCGTGAGACCTCCCTGCAGACGACACCCATCGCAATCACCGCCTTCACGGGCGAGAGACTCGCCGAGGACAAGATCTTCACCGTCGGCGACCTTGCCAACAGCGTGCCGGCGTTCTCGTTGACGGCGCTCACGGGGCTCGACCTCGAACTCAACATCCGTGGCATCACCAACACGCGGCTCGATTCTCCGTCGGCGGACCCATCCGTCGGCACCTTCGTCGACGGTGTCTACATCGGCCGCACGGGCGACTACAACTTCGATTTCTACGACCTCGAGCGCATCGAAGTCATCCGCGGCCCGCAAGGCGTGCTGCTCGGCAAGAACGTGGTCGGCGGTGCGCTCAGCATCATCACGGCGGCGCCCAAGTTCGAGAACTCGGGTGAGGCGATGCTGTCTTTCGGCAACTACCACGCGATGACGGCGTCGGGTCACGTGAACGGCGACCTGGATGACGACCTGGCCGGCCGGCTTTCTTTCCAGGCGCGCAGGCGCGACGGCTACGCGCGCGACGTGCTGCACAACCGCGACGTTGAGGACCTTGATTCCTTCCAGGGCCGCGTCCAGCTGTTGTGGGAGCCCGGCGACAGTGGCTGGCGCGCCCGCGGCATCGTCGACTACTCCAACGACTCGACCAACGGCATCAACACCGTGGCGATCGATGGCGGTACG
>JANNGT010000304.1:0-4654 GCA_031404015.1 Gammaproteobacteria bacterium
GGGCCTACCTGGTCGGCATCTTCATCGGCGGCATCCTGTATACGCGGCTCGGCCTGAAGCGCTCCGTGCTGCTGGCCCTGGTGCTCATGTGTCTTTCGAACCTGAGCTTCGCTGCGTTGGCTGCCGCGGGGCACAGCAACGTCGGCATGGCGGCGGCCATCGGCTTCGAAAACCTGGCGAGCGGGTTTGGCGGCGTCGTGGTGGTGGCGTACTTCTCCGCGCTCTGCAACCTGCAGTACACGGCGGCGCAATACGCGCTGATCTCCGCGGCCGCGAGCGTGGTGGGTCGCGTGCTCACGGGGACCACGGCCGGCGGGCTGATCGAGTCGTTCGGCTACGTCAATTTTTACCTGCTCACCACACTGCTGGCGCTGCCGGGCATCCTGTTGTTCTGGTTCATGATGCGCCAGGGCATGGTCGACAGTGCGCTGGGCACGGCGGGCAGGCGCGAGACCTGAAGGCATGGACGAGATCGATACGACGCGCGTCATCTGCGCACTGCATGAGCTGGCCGACCCCGGCGCGAAAGGCTTCACCATGGGGCAGGGCGAGTGGCCATTGAAAGGCTTCGTCGTGCGCCAGGGCATGCAGGTTTACGGTTACGTCAATTACTGCCCGCACGCAGGATCTCCGCTGAACTGGCAGCCCGATCAGTTCCTGGTGCCCGGCGGCAACACCATCCGTTGCGTGATGCACGGCGCCCTGTTCGAGCTTGAAACTGGCAGTTGCCTGTCGGGCCCCTGCATGGGCCTGGGCCTGCAGCCGTTGCAGCTGCGCGTGCGCAACGGCTACGTGCTGCTCGATGCAGCCGTCCCGTTGCGCGACCCCAACTGAGCGCAATCAGCCGAGTGGACGATCCTGCGGTTCGTCCGGCATGTCGAGTTCCGAGAAGCCGTCGGCTTCACCACGATCGATTGCTTCGAAGGGGCTGCTGCCATTGCTGCCCGGCGTCGCGTCGAATTCGTTCTCGAGATCCTCCGGTTCGACATCGACCGAACCCGTCCAGTCTTCCGGCGGCGACGCGGTCATGATCGGCTCTTCGCCCCAGTCGTCGAAATCCAGTTCCTCGATGGTGCCGTCGAAATACTGAATCTCGATGGTGCCGTCGTCGCGGTCGATCGCGACGACTTCGAATGAATCGCCTCCCGATCGTGCATACCACTTGCCGACGACGGGTGAAGGATTGCTCATTGTCATTGCCCCTCAAATGCATCCGTGCGCTTGATATCCTGTAACTGGTTTTAGACCTGCGCGACGAGGAGTTCAAGTCGCGAAACACCCGAAGGCACAATGCTGGACGAACTGGTCAAATTCTTCGTGGTTTTGCTGGTGGTGGTGGAGCCATTGTCGCTCCTGCCGCTTCTCGCGGGGCTCACGGAAGGCTCAGACGACGCCTACCGCCGTCGCATGTCATTCAAGGCCGTCGGCATTTCGGCCGTGGTGTGCATGCTGTTCGCCGTGGGCGGGACGGCCTTGCTCAAGCTGCTGGGCATCAGCGTCGAGGCGTTCAAGATCGGTGGCGGCATCCTGCTGTTCATGCTCGCCATCGAGATGGTGTTCGCCCGCGAATCAGGCGTTCGGTCGATCACTCCCGGGGAAGACGCCGAGGCCCATCATCGCGTCGACATCTCGGTATTCCCGCTTGCCTTCCCGATGATCGCGGGGCCGGGCGCCATCGCCACGATCCTGCTCGCCTTTGCCGCCGTGCCGTTCGGTTCCGTGCAGTTCCTCGCGCAGCTGGCCGTGATCGGCGCGGTACTGGCGATCACGCTCGCCCTGATGCTGGTGACGGGGCCCGTGATGCGCGTGGTGGGCGTCACCGGCAGCGCGGTGCTGGGACGATTGCTCGGTGTGCTGCTCGCCGCGCTCGCTGCGCAGTTCGTGATCGACGGGGTGCGCGGGGCGATGGCGTGAGGAAGGGGTTAGGGGTTAGGGGTTAGTCGGAACCGTGAATTCGATTTCATCTCGCCTTCCTGCGCTTCCTGCGCTTCCTGCCCTTCCCTTCCGACTAACCCCTATCCCCTAACCCCTCTTCCGGAACGCCAGATCCCACACCCCGTGGCCGAGGCGCTGCCCGCGTCTCTCGAAGCGCGTCACCGGACGGCTGTCGGGGCGATCCACGTACTCACCCGTGGCAGACTCGTTCTGCAGCGCTGCACACGCGCCGGTCGTCGCCAGCATGTGTTCCGCGTAGGGCTGCCAATCCGTAGCCATGCGCAGGACGCCGCCCGGCTTGAGCTTGCGCGCGACCAGTGCGATGAACTCCGGCTGCACGATGCGACGCTTGTGATGACGTTTCTTCGGCCAGGGGTCCGGAAAGTACAGCAACAGCTCGTCAACCGACGCGTCGGGCAAACGGTGCTGCAGCACTGGCACTGCGTCCTCGCAGACGACGCGCACGTTCTGCAGTTTCTCGGCCTCGCAACGCAGCAGCAGATGGCCGACGCCCGGCGGATGAACTTCGCAACCCAGGTAGTCGCGTTCCGGATTGCCCAATGCGAGCGCAACCAGGGATTCGCCATTGCCGAAGCCGATTTCGAGCGTCACAGGCGCGTGTCGCCCGAACACCGCGTCAAGGTCCAACGAGTCATCACCGTTCTCGACGCCGTGAGTCGGCCACAATTCCTTCCATGCGCGCTCCTGCGCACCGGTCATGCGGCCCGCACGTACGACGAAGCTGCGGATCGCACGGTGGTGCGAGGTGGCGCCGGCGAGGTCCACGGCAGCAGGTTCTGGCTTTGGAGCGACTGGCAAGACGAAGATCCGGTGGGGAAGCGCCGCCATCATAGAGCCCCATCAAGCGGCGCGTCGCCTGGCGTACCGCGCCAGTATCATCTCGCGCATGAGCAACCGCCGCATCCGGGAACCGTTGTCACTGGTCGAAGCGCGGCGGATCGCACTGGCGGCCCAGGGTTTCGGTAAGCAGCGTCCCGCGCGTGAGATTACCGCGGCCGATGTCGTGAGGACGGTCCGCTCGCTGGGGGTGGTGCAGATCGATTCGGTCAACGTGCTCGTGCGCTCGCACTATTTGCCGGTGTTCTCGCGACTGGGCCCCTACGCGAGGACACTGCTTGACGCCGCGGCCTATGGCGGGCGCCGTCGTCGGCTGCTCGAGTACTGGGGTCACGAGGCCTCATTGCTTCCCGTCGAGTCCCAGCCGTTGCTGCGGTGGCGCATGCAGCGGGCCAAAAACGGTGACGGGATCTGGGGCAACGTCGCGAGGTTCGGTCAGGAGCACGCGCGCTTCTGCCAGGACGTGCTTGCCCAGATTCGCGAGCGTGGCCCGCTGGGCGTTTCCGGTATCGAGGCAGGCGGTAAGCGGAAAGGCGGCTGGTGGGGATGGAGTGAGGGCAAAATTGCACTTGAATACCTGTTCTGGTCAGGCGAGATCACGACGCATTCACGCCGTGGTTTCGAGCGGGTGTACGACCTGACCGAACGTGCGCTGCCACGGAAGGTCATCGAGGCGCCGACACCAACGGCGACCGACGCGCAGCGCGAATTGCTGCGGATCGCGAGCCGTGCGTTGGGCGTGGCCACCGAGCGTGACCTGCGCGACTATTTTCGTCTTGCGCCCGCCGACGCGAGGGCACGCATCGCGGAGCTGGTCGAGTTACGGGAGTTGCAGCCCGTGCAGGTCGAAGGCTGGAAAGGCCAGGCTTATCTGTCGTCGCGTGCGCGCTGGCCAAAGGCGATCGATGCGCGCGCTCTGCTGTCGCCCTTCGACTCGCTCGTCTGGTTTCGTGACCGGCTGCAACGCCTGTTCAATTTCCATTACCGGATCGAGATCTACACGCCTGCCCACAAGCGCGTGCACGGTTATTACGTGCTGCCGTTCCTGCTCGGTGATCGGCTCGTGGCGAGAGTTGATCTGAAAGCCGACCGCGAGGCGAGCAGGTTGCGTGTGATCGCGACCCATTACGAACCTGACGTAAAGCGCCGCCACGTGGAGCCGGCGTTGCGTGACGAACTCAAGCTGCTGGCTGAATGGCTTGAACTGGAGTCGGTGCATTGACTCCGGCTGAAAAGCGGATTCTGATGGCATCAAATGAGCGGCTGCGGGCCGGAACACGAAGCAGGACTTGAAAATGCAGATGCGTCTGATGGGGTCGATCGCCGCGCTGGTCTGTTGCCTCGGATCGGCAGTTGCTGTCGGTGCACCTGAAAGCGTGCGCAGCGATGCGCGCGCCATCCTCGAGGACATCATCGCAATGCCGACCTCGGTTGGACGAGGCCAGGTGCCAACCATGGCACGCTACCTTGCCGACCGTTTCCGCAAGGCCGGCTTTCCGGAAGCGGATATCCACATCCTGCCGTCGGGTGAAACAGCGTCACTCGTCGTGCGCTACCGCGGCAGCGGCAAGGGCGGCAAGCCGATCCTGGTCGTTGCGCACATGGACGTGGTCACGGCGAAGCCCGAGGACTGGGAGCGCGATCCCTTCAAGCTGATCGAGGAGAACGGATACTTCTTCGGCCGCGGCACATTGGACATCAAGGGCGAGATCGCGTTGATCACCGCCACGTTCCTGCGCCTGAAGGCCGAGAAGTTCGTTCCGACGCGTGACCTGGTCCTCGTCTTCACGGGTGACGAGGAAACGACGATGACGACCACGCGCGAGCTCACTACGAAGTATCGCGACCTGATCGACGCGGA
>JANNGT010000305.1:0-4204 GCA_031404015.1 Gammaproteobacteria bacterium
CGCCGCGGTCGGCGACGTCGAGCTGCACGAAGCTGAAGCCTGGCAGCGGCGCTAGCCGCATGAGCCGGTCGCGCTTGAGTTGAGGGTCGTAGTAGTCATTGAGGTTGTCGAGGCCAACGACCACATCGCCTCGCGCCAGAAGCGCCAGCGATACATGGCTGCCGATAAACCCCGCCGCGCCGGTGACGAGAACTTTCATGTCTGCTCCCTCGAGACTTGTTGAAAACCAAGCGAACCGGCCCATCCGACCAGCGCAGACTTGCCGCGGTGCCCATCGACCAGCCCTGGATGGTGATGGCTTTGATGTTGTACCCGAGCGACCAGTACAGTGACACACAAGTAACGGAACATGAACACACTTTCGCCAACGCCAATCGATTCACAGGGGTATTGTCATGCGCCAGACGGAGTTGCATTTGACCGACAAGGACCGCGCGGTCGTGGACGAGATTCGCAGCAGGGGCTTGCATCAGTCGCGAGAAGTCAATCGAGCGCATGCTCTGTCCGCGCTGGATCGTGACGTGCCCGAGGCCCAGATCATGGCGGTGCTGGGGATGGGACGAACGGCTCTTTGGCGCGCGCGCTCCGCGTATCTGCAAGGCGGTGTCGAGTTGGCGATCTTCGACGTTGCACGCTCTGGGCGACCGCGCCAGTACGACACGGACGACGAGGCTCGTGTGACGGCGCTGGCCTGTTCGGCGCCGCCTGCGGGCCGCCAGCGCTGGACGATGATGGCGCTCGAATGCGCCGCACGCCAGGAACCCGGCATGGGCAGCGTGAGTCGAGAGACCGTCAGGCGCATGCTCAAAAAAACGACCTCAAGCCCTGGAGAAAGCTGATGCGGTGCATCGGGGTGCTGAGCGAAGAGTTTCGGCAGCGCATGTACGCCTTGCTTGAGCTGTATGCACGAGCACTGTCGGCTGCGGAGCCGGTCATCTGCATCGACGAGAAGAGTCTGCAATTCATCGGCCACAGCCGTGAGCCGCTGCCCATGACCGAGGGCACTGCCGCCAAGCAAGACTAGGAGTACACGCGCAATGGCACGACCAACCCGTTCGTCGCCAGCGAGCCAAAGGCCGGACAGCGGATCGTCTTGGTAACCGAGTGCCGAGGCAAGATCGACTTCGTGGCCTTCGTCAGCGACCTGCTCACCTGGTCGTCGACAACTTGAATACCCACCTCCGCAAGTGCTTCGACACCGTGCTGGGACCGCGTGCCGCCACGAAACTCTTGTGGCGCGTCAAATTCCACGACACACCCAAGCATGCAAGCTGGCTGAACATGGCAGAGATCGAGATTGGCATCCTGAGCCGCCAGTGCCTGGATAGGCGCATCGGCCGCTGAGAACTCTTGCGCAGCGAGGTCGATGCCTCGGGCAACACGCGAGAAGCGCTCTGCAGCGAACCATCGAGTGGACGTTCACTCGACAGGATGCAGATCAGAAGCTGGGGCGTCACTACGTTCCTGAACTTGCGTGTTGACGTACTAGAGGCGCCAGACCCGCAGGCCCGCTTCGCGCAGCGCCTGGCTGTCGAACCGTGACTTGACGTCGATGAAGCAACCATTGCGGATGGTCTTGCGGCTGAGATCGTGCGCATCAAGCGCGGCGAACTCGCGGTGCGCCACCGCAGCAACGATCGCGTCGGCGCACGGCAGCGTCTCCCATGGCACCAACGTTACGCCGCACTCGCGCTCGGCCTCCGCGGCGTCGGCCCACGGATCATGGACAAAAACCTCGACGCCGTAGCTCCTCAGTTCCTGCACGATATCGACGACCTTGCTGTTGCGCAGGTCCGGACAGTTCTCTTTGAAGGTCAGGCCGAGCACGTTGACCTTGGCGCCGCGCACGTAGCTGCCGTTGGCAATCATCTGCTTGACCGTCTGCTCGGCGATGTACTTGCCCATGCCGTCGTTGATCCGCCGGCCCGCGTTGATCACCTGCGGGTGGTAGCCGAGCATCTCGGCCTTGTGCGTTAGGTAGTAAGGATCGACGCCGATGCAATGCCCTCCGACGAGGCCCGGTTCGAAGCGCAGGAAGTTCCACTTTGTGCCCGCGGCTTGCAGCACCTCGGCAGTGTCGATGCCAACCTTTTCGAAGATGATCGCCAGCTCGTTCATTAGCGCGATGTTGAGGTCGCGCTGAGTATTTTCGATCACCTTGCAGGCTTCGGCCACCTTGATGCTGGTGCAGCGGTGCACACCGGGCTGCACGATGCGCTCGTACAACGCCGCCACCTTGTCCAGCGTTTCCGCCGTATCGCCCGAGACGACCTTGACGACGTTGGTCAGCATGTGTTCGCGATCGCCGGGATTGATGCGCTCAGGGCTGTAGCCGACGAAGAAGTCCTGCTTCCAGCGGCTGCCCGATGCGCGCTCGAGTTCCGGGATGCAGACCTCTTCGGTCGCCCCCGGATACACCGTCGATTCATAGACGACGATAGCACCCGGCTTCATGTTGGCGCCGATCAAGCTGCTGGCACCCAGCAGTGGGCCGAGATCGGGGATGTGCGCCTGATCGACCGGCGTCGGCACCGCGACCAGGATGATGTCGGCTGCACTCAGGCACTGGGCATCGGCGCTGTACTCGGCCCGGTGCGCGGCGCGCATGTCGTCGTCGCTGATCTCGCGCGACGGGTCGTGCCCGTCCCGGCAGCGCGCGACGCGCGTGGCGTCGATATCGAAGCCGATGGTGTGCAGCGTCTTGCCGAACTCGATGACGAGCGGAAGGCCGACGTACCCCAAACCGACAACAGCGACGACGGTGGTCATGGTGCTTCCTTTCTGTCATGCCGCATGGCTGAATGCAATCGCGTGAAAGTGGTGTCGGCGGTGCCAGCGATAGAAGCGCGCGGCTGCCGGGCGCGTTCGCTGAAAGCTCGGTCGAAAGCAGCGACAACGCACGGCGCCCCACGCTCGCGTCAGCGCCGGGCGATCCTCTGCACCGCAGCGAACGGCAGCGTGCAAGTTGAACCCGTCGACATCGGCGCACAGGCGCTGCTCGACATCCACGTCCCTGGGGATTGCACCTTGCGACCTACGGCGTGCGGTGGTCGGCGTCGCACGCAATTGCTGCACCGGCCGGCCGCGCTCAAGTACCGGAGAGATGCCGCACATCGAGTCAGGTTGCGATGGATTGGAGAGCGCATTGGCGCAGGTCCGGTCGGGATGTCACGACAGGCGCGATGGTGACTAAGCCGCGCATTGTACGGACCGGGGTCGCTTGGCTGCGGGCAATGCGGCTCCTACAATTCCGCATGCGCAATGCCCTCTGCGCGCCGCTCTAGGCGCCGACCCATGAAATCGCATCCGGCAACCGACATGTGGCGCGCTTGTTGATGGACGGCCTGCGTCTGGCGGGCCACAACGAGGCGCTGGTGTCGGATCTGCGCGCGTTCGATCGCGCCGGTGATGCCGGCGATGCAACGCATCCGCGGCACCAGCGCGACGCGAGTCTGGAGGTTGCCCGCACGTTGATTGCGCGCTGGTTCGATCCGGCCGCAGAGCCACCTCCCGATCTCTGGTTCACCTCCCGACTGGCGCGGCCCTGCAGACAGTCGCACGGTGTACATGCCTTACGCGATTGCCGAAGCGTTGCTCGCACCCAAGCGCCTGAACGGATCCTGAGCGGGTCCTGGTCGATCGGCGAGGCGGCCGTCCTGGACATGCTGCGGCAGGTCGACCTGCTGTTCTGCCCGATCGCCCACGATTTGGCCAGACTGCGACGCAGTGGTCCGGCACGCGCCCGGATCGAACGCCTGTCGCCCTTCCTGGACCCGGCGCCTTGCTGGCGCACCGCGCGCAAACAGCGCTTGCGGCATGCGCGGCTGGGTGCAGCCTGCTCCACGGTGCCCACCGACCAGCCCTGGCAGTTGCTGATGGCTGGCGACGGCCCGGCGCGCGCGCAGGTCGAGTCGCGGCCGCACGAGGCCGCGTTCAGTCGCATCCATTTTCTAGGCGCTTGCGACGAACGCACGATGGGGCAGACGGAGTCGCGATGCGTCCCGCGACAGCGCAGCCGAGAGCAAACTGCCGCCACCTTCCGGGAGCTGCTCAAACCTTGGCAGTCGCTACTCGGCCCGACAGGGGTCATCGTGGCTACACCATGACGACGACGTTGGCCTTGCTGCGCCACGGCGAAACACCCTGGAGCCGCGTCAAGCGGCTGCAGGGTCGCACCGACGTCGGCCTGAGCGAGACCGGTGCC
>JANNGT010000306.1:0-3634 GCA_031404015.1 Gammaproteobacteria bacterium
CGGCGGGATCGCGCTGATACCGGGTCGCGCCTGTTGGTGTTGCTCGATGCGTCGCCCTACCTGGCCCGCATGGGAGGCGACGCCTCACTGACAACGCGCATCGAGCAGCGGCACGCCGCCTGGCAGGAATTCGTGCGCGGCCACGGCCTCGATGCGTGCATCGTCGACCTCGCTGCGCTGGCGGGAGAGGAGCCCTTGGCGCCTGCAGTCATCGAGCGTGTCCAGCGCGCCTGCCGCGGGCGTCCGGCGTGACGACCATCAGCATTGCGCTGCTGTCGCACACCAACGTCGGCAAGACGACGCTGGCCCGCACCCTGCTGCGGCGGGACATCGGCGCCGTCATGGATCGCGCGCACGTCACGGAAGTGGCCGAGTCGCACGTGCTGATGCGCAGCGACGCGGGCGACGAACTCGTGCTGTGGGACACGCCGGGGTTCGGCGACAGCGTGCGGCTGCATAAGCGGCTCGCGGCGAGCGGCCAGCCATTGGGCTGGTTCCTGTCGCAGGTCTGGGACCGCTTCGCGGACCGTGCGTTCTGGTGCGGCCAGCAGGCGATGCGCGCGGCGCGGGATTCCGCCGACGTCATCCTGTACGTTGCGAACGCGACCGAAGACCCTGCAGCGGGGTATGTCGAACCTGAACTGCAGATCCTCGATTGGCTCGGCAAACCGACGCTCGTACTGCTGAACCAGGTGGGCACGCAGGCAGATGCAGCGCAGGAACGCAGCCTGCTCGAACAATGGGCCGCGATGTTGCGCGCGCGGGATCCGCGTGGCCGGCACGTCGTGCTCACGTTCGACGCTTTTGCGCGTTGCTGGCTGCAGGAGCACACGCTGCTCGAAGCCATCGCGGGGTGCCTCGCGGGTGACAGTGCCACGCAGGCATTTTCGGGTATTGCCGCAGCGTGGCGCGAGCGCGACCTGGATGCGCTGCGACGCAGCGCCGAAGTCATTGCACGGCAGCTCGCGACGATGGCGCGCGACGAGATGCACATACCCGCTGCGTCGCTGCTGGAGAAAATGGGTCGCGCCCTGCAGGCAGGCGCTGACGCAGGGGTCAGCGTCGCCGAACAGCAGGCCCGCACCGCCATGCTGGAGCGCCTCGACGCATCAGTGCGCGAAAGCACAGCGGCGCTGGTCGCGCTGCACGGTCTCGCTGGTTCGGCGAGCGCCGAGATCCTCCGCCAGCTCGATGCAGCCTTTGCAACGAATCACGCCCCCGACGCAGACAAGGCCGGCCTGTGGGGCGGCCTGGTCTCAGGCGCGCTGGGCGGACTGGCTGCAGACGTCGCTTCCGGCGGACTCACCTTTGGCGCCGGCGCAGTCCTCGGCGGCATCGCGGGCGCATTCGGTGCGCGCAAACTGACACAGCGGTTCAACGAGGAGCGCGGCGTCACGGGCGGCACCGTGCGCTGGGCAGATGCGTTCCTCGAAGCGCGGCTCGCTGCCGCGATGGTGCGCTACCTTGCGGTGGCGCATTTCGGCCGTGGACGCGGAGATTTCCAGGCGGGTGAGCCAGCGCCGCGCTGGGAAGCCGCCGTGACTGATGCGCTCGCGGCAAGCGACCGCAGTGAACTCTGGGACGACATGCGTGCCGGCGACACGGTTGACGACCAGTTGCAGGCCGTTGTGTTCGACCTGCTTTGCGACACGCTCAGGCAGCTATATCCGGTGCCAGCGGCGCGGCTGCTGCCGGCTCCGCGCTGACGTCCGCGCGACAATGCTCGGCGATCATGATGGCGAGGCCTTTCATGAGCCGCGGCGGAAAGTCGTGCCCCATTCCCGGCACGATCTTGAGCCGCGCGCCCCTGATGTTGCGTGCCGTGTCGCGGCCGCCCGCGACGCGCACCAGGGGATCGTCGGCGCCGTGTATAACCAGCGTTGGCGCGGTAATGGCATGCAGCAGCTGGCGGCGATCACCCGAGGCCAGGACGGCTGCGAGCTGGCGCGAAGTTCCCGCGGGGTCGAGTCCGCGCCGCGCGACGCGCTCGAGGTGCGGTCGCAGCAGTGCCTCGTCCTGGCGGAATCCCGGGCTGCCGATGACGCTGAACACGAACAGCAGATGATCGACGGACTGTTCCACCGTCGCGTTCCTGGGCGGGCGGCGCAGCAGGGCCCGCAGCGCTTTGGTCTTGCCGAGCGCAACGCTGGGGCGCGGATTGCCTGTGGTCGACATGATCGACGTCAGGGTCCGCACGCGGTGCGGATAGTGCGCTGCGAATACCTGCGCGATCATTCCGCCCATCGATACGCCGACGACGTGTGCGCGCTCGATACCAGCCGCATCGAGCACAGCCGCCGTATCCGCCGACATATCGTCGAGCGTGTACGGCGCCGTGACGGGCAAACGCATCATGGAACGGGCCATCGCGCGCGGGATGTTGGGGATGCCGCCCGCGGTGATTCGCGATGATCCGCCGCAGTCGCGGTTGTCGAACGTGACGACGCGGAAACCCTCCGCGACGAGGGTGTCGAGGAACACGTCTGGCCACATGGCGGCCGGCATGCCAAGGCCCTGGATGAGTAAAACGGCCGGCGCGTCCTTTGCGCCGGTCGTTTCGTACTCAAATTTCAGGCCTGCAGCAGTGGCGAAAGGCATGGCGGCTGGCGTTACTTGGTGCCCTGCTCGGTCGTGATCGGCGCAGTCGCGCCAAGCAATTCGACTTCGAACAGCAGGACCTGGTTGGCGAGTGCGCCGTTCGACCCGTAGGCGAGGTCCGCCGGGATCGCAAACTCGGCCTTGCCCCCGACCTTCATGAGCTGCAGGCCTTCGGTCCAACCAGGGATCACGCCATTCAACGGGAACGACGCCGGTTCACCACGCTTGTACGAGCTGTCGAACTCGGTGCCGTCGACCAGCGTGCCCTTGTAGTTCACCGTAACGGTGTCGGTGGGCAGCGGTGCCTTGCCCGTGCCGGGGTTCACGATCCGGTACTGGAGTCCGCTGGCCGTCGTCATCACGCCCGGCTTTTTCGCATTCGCGGCGAGATACGACTTGCCTGCGGCCGTGGCTTTTTCGGACGCGGCAGCCTGCTGTTTCGTGCGCTCGGCAGTTACTTTTTCCTGCAGGCTCATCAACGCCGCCTGCAATTCCGCCTCCGTCAGCTTGGCCTTGGCACCCGAACGGCCGTCTTCGACGCCTTTCAGCAGGTCCTGTGGACGCGCCTCCACGGCGCTGAGGTCGCGGCCGAGCTGGTAGCCGAGGGCGTACTGCATGCGGGCCGCTTCATCCATGGCAGGCGGCGCATCGGCTGCCAGTGCGGCCGGCGCGAGGATCGCGCCGAAGCTAAGTGCGGCAAGCGCGGCGCAGGTGGGAATCAGTCGCATGTAAGTGCCTCATCGCATTTGTATTGGGCCCGCGATCTTACTTGGGGGAGCCTGCGGTTGTCGCCGGTTTCCGGCCGTCGTCCAAAGCCGTAATCCGGCGCACGATGACGTCGCCCGACGTGCGCTCAGTGGCCTACAACCGACCGCCGTGAGCGTTTACGCAGTGCCCGCGCCAATCGCATGCGGTCTTCCGGTTCGGGTGGGGGGACCGGCACGAGCCAGGGGGGGCGAGTGGGGGCCTACAGGGCCGTACATGCGGCGTGTTACCCGAGCCCAACCGGGCGACCGCAAGCGATTGGCGCGGGCCC
>JANNGT010000307.1:0-19190 GCA_031404015.1 Gammaproteobacteria bacterium
CAGTACGAGCGAGTGATGGCATCAGCCGTCGCCGCGGCCAGGATCTGGCGCTCCGTGCCGGCGCCGAAGCGCGGCGAAGCCGTGCGGCTGATGGGCGAGGAACTGCGCCAGTACAAGTCCAAGATCGGCAGCCTGGTCTCGCTCGAGATGGGCAAGATCAAGGCCGAGGGCGACGGTGAAGTGCAGGAGATGATCGACATCGCCGACTTCGCGGTGGGCCAGTCGCGCATGCTCTACGGCGTGCAGATGCATTCGGAGCGGCCGAGTCACCGCATGTTCGAGCAGTGGCACCCGCTCGGCGTGGTCGGCGTGATCAGCGCGTTCAACTTCCCTGTGGCCGTGTGGTCGTGGAATGCATTCCTCGCCGCAATCTGCGGCAACGTCACCGTGTGGAAGCCGTCGCCGAAGACGGCGCTGTGCGCCGTTGCGGTCCAGCATCTGTGCAATCGAGTGCTGGAGCGCAACGGCCTCCCGCCGATTTTCCAGCTGTTCATCGATGAAGGCACCGAACTCGCCGTTCATTTTGTCGAAGACCGTCGGGTGGACCTCGTCTCGTTCACCGGCTCGACAGCGGTCGGTCGTGACGTCGGCCAGCGCGTCGCGAAGCGCCTCGGCAAGTCGCTGCTCGAACTGGGCGGCAACAACGCAATCATCGTCGACGAGTTCGCGAATCTCGACCTCGTGGTGCCGGCCATCGTGTTCGGCGCGGTCGGCACGGCCGGCCAGCGCTGCACGACGACGCGTCGCGTGTTCGTGCACGAAGCGCAGATGCCCGAGCTCGAACGCAGGCTCACCCATGCCTACAAGCAGGTGCGCATCGGCGACCCGCTCGAGCAGGGCACGCTCATGGGACCGCTGATTGACGCGGGTTCAGTCACTCGATTCGAGACCGCGGTCGCAAAGGCCGTGGCGCACGGCGGCCGCCTGCTCTGCGGCGGCAAACGTCTCGATCGCCCCGGTTTTTTCGTCGAACCCGCGATCGTCGTCGCGCGCGGCGAATGGGACATCGTGCAGACCGAGACGTTTGCCCCGGTGCTGTACCTGATCCCGTTCAGCAACCTCGATGCAGCGATCGACGCCCAGAACGCAGTGGCGCACGGGTTGTCGTCCGCGATCTTCACGGATCGCCTGCAGCATGCGGAACGTTTTCTTGCGGCTGCGGGCTCGGACTGCGGCATCGCCAACGTCAACATCGGCACGTCGGGCGCGGAAATTGGCGGCGCGTTTGGCGGCGAGAAAGACACGGGCGGTGGTCGCGAGTCCGGTTCGGACTCGTGGAAGGCCTACATGCGGCGGCAGACCTGCACCGTCAACTGGGGCACGAGCCTGCCGCTGGCGCAGGGCATCAACTTCGACGTCGGCTGACGCTCAGCGACTTGGACGCCTCGGCGCCAGGTCGCGATACATGCTACGAACAAACTCCTCCGGCGCGACCGCGGCGCCGGGGCGAGCGAAGCGAGCATCGAATTCGGCCGTGGGCTTCGTCGCGAGAATGTCCTCGAGCCCCAGGCCTTGCTCCACGCCCTCCCGTACTTTGCGACCGACGCCCACCAGCATGTCGCGATACGCCGCGAGCTCCGCACGGTTCGACACGGGTCCATGACCGGGGATGATCACTGTACGGGCATTGGCCCGAGCCAGCGCCGCCTCCACCGCCGCCACCGTGCCCGCAACGGAACCGCCGGAGTCGACGTCGATGTACGGGTACTGGCCATTCCAGTAGATGTCGCCAAGCGCGACGACGTCTGCGTCGATCCAGCGCATCACCAGGTCGGCCGACGTGTGTGCATCCGCAACGTGGATGACATCGAGCCGGTCGCCATTGAGATGCAGGCCCAGGGTATCGCCCATGGTCAGCGTCGGGCGGCCGCTGGCAGTCGGTGCTGCAGATCCTGCGCTGTCCGCGGGGGACGCCGGATCGCGTCCGCTCCTTTCGAGCAGCGAATCGTGACCGACCACAGTCGCGCCTTTGCGCACAAAGGCGTCGTTGCCCCCGGTGTGGTCGGCATGACCGTGCGTGTTCAGCACGAACCTGATCGGGCTGGCGGAAATGCGCGTCACTGCCTCGGCGAGCAGCGACATCGTATCGGGCAAGCCGCTGTCGACGAGCACGGTGCCGTCTACACCTGACCACACCACGACGTTGCCGCCTGCGCCGCTCACCACATTGATCGTGGGATTCACGTTGAGCACCCGCAACTCGACTGGCGCGTCGGGGACGTTGCGGGCGGGTCGCGGCGGAGTGGCTTGCGCGTGGACTGAGCTGCAGATCAAGCAACACGTCGCTGCCGCGCAGAAATTGCCAACCCAACTGTCGCCGCTGACTCTCGCCATGATCGTGCGTCTCCTCTGGACGCAGTATAGGCCAACGCAGCGGACCGATCGCGCGGATCCGCGCCGCGACAGCGATCAGCGGGCCTTGCCTCGCGACTGCACCTGTGTCGCCGTGCCAGCGGCCTCGCGCAGCGCGAGCTGCAGTTGCTCGTCGAGCCGCTTGGTCGAGACCGGCAACAACGTCCGCAGTTCCTGCGCAAACAACGACAGGCGAAATTCCTCGACCATCCACCGCAGGCGTTCGCGCTCAAAGCCCGGCATGTCAAGGTCGGCAGACAACGTGAGCCGCCGCACGTGCTGCTCGAATAGCTCTACGTGGCTCTGCAACTTGCGGTCACGCTCGATGTCCCCGCGTGCACGCTCGAGCCGCCTCGCCGCCGCCTTGACGTACTTCGGCAACTGGTTCCACCAGCCGTCCGGCGTGTCGCGCACCCAGCCCGGCGCGAGCAACTCGGCGAGTTGATCATTGACGGAGCTGCGCACCGTGGCAAAAGCCGCGCCGTTCGTCTGCCCGAGCTGCGTGCGAACCTCGCGCAACGCAGCCAGCACCGTCTTGACGATGCGGGCGATGTCCGCGGCGCGGTCCACGACGTTGGCACGGCCCTGTTCCACGAGCGCTTCGAACTCGCCGCGGTTGCGCGGCAGTTCTGTGCGAGCGCCCAACACCGCATCCGCCACGGCACGATCTGCAATCCCGCCGAGCAGCTCCTTGCCGAAGCCCGCCGCGGCGATCAGCAACGTGAACTCACGTTCGGTTGCGGCCTGCCGCCGCGCCAGCTCGTGCTGCTGGGGCAGCGCCAATGCTGCGAGTCGCACGATGCCCGCTCGGGAGGCGCGCTGCGCGCCGCCTTCGGTCGTAAAGAGATGCAGGCGCACGCTCGCGCCGTCATCCTGGATGCCCGGAAACGCGCGCAACTGCAGGCGACCGCTGCGCACCGTCGTCTCGACCGGCCACTCCGCGAAATCCCAACGTCGCACGCCGACGCGCTCCCACTCGAAGTCGGCCACCGCGGGCGTGAAAGCAACGCTTGCCGCACCGGTGCGCATGTCATCGCGCAATGCGGCCAGGTCGCGGCTGGTTCGCAGCAGGCGACCTGCGGCATCGAGCACGCGCAGGTTGACGCTGAGCCAGGGCGCCAATGGCACGGCCGCCACTTGGTCCGCGTCCACGCGAATGCCCGCCTCCTGCGTGACGAAAGCCGCCACGTGCGCGAACAGTGAGCCCGTCCCAAACTCGGGCAATGCCGCGAGCAGTCGATCCGCCGCATCGGGGATCGGCACGATCTCGCGGCGCACGTCCTTGGGCAAGCCGCGCAGCAGCGCGATGACTTTCTCGCGCAACCAGCCCGGGATCAGCCACTCCAGGTGCTGTGCGTCGAGTGCACGCAGCAGCGGCAGCGGCACCTCCAGCGAGACGCCGTCGTCGGCTTCGGCCGTGTCGAAGCGATAATGCAATTGCAGCGCATTGCCGTGTACGTCGATGCTTGAAGGGTAGTCGCTCGCGCGGACGCCCGGCAGGGGCTGCAGCAGGAACACCGACTGGTCCGCGTCGAGCGCATGCGGCCGCTCCGGCTCGGCGTGGCGCCACCATTTCTCGAATGCGCGTGTCGAGGCGATGTCGGGCGGGATGCGCTCGAGGTAAAAGCGCACGAGCGCGTCCTCTCCCGCGAGCAGGTCGCGACGGCGCAGGCAGGACTCGATGCGTTCGATGCGGGTTCGCGTCGCGGCATTGCGCTGCAGAAACGCCAGCGGCATCGACGGCTGGCGCCGCACCAGCGCTTCCTCGACGAACATCCGCTGTGCAGCCACGGGATCGACCGATGCGAAGCTGACGCGACGCCCGCTGCTCAGCACGCGTCCGTAGAGCGAAACCGTCTCACGGGCAAGGCCCATGCCCCGCTGCGCGTCCCATTCAGCCTCACCGTACGTCCGCTTGACCAGGTGCGCGCCCGCCGCCTCGATCCACGACGGCTGCACTTGCGCGACCATGCGGGCGTACAGCCGATGCGTTTCGACCAGGCTCGCGGCCACAATCCAGTGCGGCGATCGCTTCTGCAGGGGCGTGCCAGGCGCGATCACGAAGCGCGCATCGCGCGCCCCGAGGTACGTGCGGGCTTCGTCAAGCACGCCGATGCCGCCCAGGAATCCGGTGAGCAGGGTCTGGTGCAGGACGGCCGTGCTCACCGCAGGCTTGTCCTTTGGCGCCTTGATCACAGTCCGCGCCATGTCGGCCAGTTGCTCGCGCAAGTCGGCCCATTCGCGCATGCGCAGGAATGAAAGAAAGTGCTCCCGGCACCAGTGGCGCAATGGCCGGTTACCACCGGCCGCCGGCTCACGCGAGGCCGCCCATAGATTCAGCACGCCGACGAAATCAGAACGCTCGTCTGCGAACAGCGCGTGTTTTGCGTCGGCGGCCTCGGCCTTGTCGGCGGGCCGCTCACGCGGATCCTGGATGCTCAGGAACGAAACGAGCACCAGCGCCTCCTCGACACAACCCGTGCGTCCCGCCTCGACCAGCAAACGTGCCAGGCGGGGATCGACTGGAAGCGCGGCCATCTGGCGACCGAGCCGCGTGATGCGCCGATCGCCATCGACCGCATTCAGTTCCTGCAGCAGGCGATACCCATCGTTGAGCAGCCGCGCGTCCGGAGCATCGAGGAATGAAAAGTCCTGCGGACTGCCCAGGCCGAGCGCCGCCATCTGCAATATCAGGCTCGCGAGGTTCGTGCGCAGCAGTTCGGGTTCCGTGTAGCGCGGGCGGGCGAGGTAATCGTCTTCCGCGTACAGCCGGATGCAGATGCCCTCGCCTTCGCGCCCGCACCGGCCCTTGCGCTGGTCGGCGCTGGCCTGCGACACCGGCTCGATCGGCAGTCGCTGGAACTTGGCACGCGGACTGTAGCGACTGACCCGCGCGAGGCCCGCGTCGATCACGAACCGCACGCCCGGGATCGTCAGCGAGGTTTCCGCAACATTGGTCGCCAGCACCACGCGACGGCGCGTGTGGTGCGCAAACACCTTGTCCTGGTCAGGGCCGGTCAGGCGGCCATAGAGCGGCAACACGTCCCAGTCCACTCGACTGCGCACGAGCAGGTCGCGCGTCTCGAGGATCTGCTTCTCGCCCGGCAGGAACACGAGCGCGTCGCCGCGCAGGCCGCGCGCATCGCGTTCCAGCTCCTCGAGCGCGTCGCGGATGGCTTCGGGCAGGGGCGGCGCCGCTTCGTCCTCCTCTGCGAGTGTGCGATAGCGCACCTCCACCGGGTAACTCTGTCCTTCGACGTCGATCACGGGAGCGCCACCGAAGAACTCGGCGAAGCGCTGTGTCTCGATCGTCGCGGAGGTCACGATGAGGCGTAGGTCGGGGCGCTGCGGCAACAGCCGCTTGCAGACACCGAGCAGGAAATCCACGTTGAGGTTGCGCTCGTGCGCTTCGTCGATGATCAGCGTGTCGTAACGCAACAGCAGCGGATCGCTCTCGAGCTCCCGCAGCAGCAGGCCGTCGGTCATGAGCTTGATGAGCGTGCGCGGACTCGTGCGGTCGACGAACCGCACCTGGTAGCCCACCAGGTCGCCGGTGGTCGAGCCCAGCTCGGCACTGATCCGGTTCGCGAGGGCCTGGGCTGCGATGCGACGCGGTTGAGTGTGGCCGATGAGGCCGCCGGCCCCACGCCCCATCTCGAGACAGATCTTTGGCAGCTGCGTGCTTTTGCCGCTGCCGGTCGCGCCACTCACGATCACCACCTGGTGCGCCTCGATCGCGCGGCGGATGTCGTCGCGTCGCGCATGCACGGGCAATGTCTCGTCGTAGACGACGGGTGGCACGGACGCACGCCGCGTCGCAACCAGCGCGACGGAGGCCCGCACCTGCGCGTCGAGTCTCGCCACCTCGCGCGGATCCGCCGCGGCCGGTTTACGTGCGAGCCGATCGAGCGTTGACCGCAGGCGCCGCTGATCGCGCAGCATGCTCTGCGGCAGCAGTTCACTCAGGGCGGCGAGCGTCGTGGCGGCAGGGACTGGAGCGCTCATGCGGCCTCAGCCCAGCTCCCGTTTCGCGCACGACCACAACGCCTCGAGCCGATCCATGTCGACGTCGGCCGGGGTTTGCCCCGCTGCCGCCAGCGCTGCTTCCACATGACGGAAGCGGCGCTCGAACTTCGAGTTTCCATCGCGCAATGCGGCTTCGGCGTTGATGCCCAGATGCCGGGCTGCCTGCGCCAGGGCAAACAACAGGTCGCCCAGCTCCTCATGCGTGCGCTGGTGGTTGCCGTGGTCCACCTCGGCCTGGAACTCGGCCAGCTCCTCGCGCACCTTGGCGATGACGCCCGCGGCATTCGCCCAGTCGAACCCTGCCTTGGACGCCCGCGAGCCCAGCTTGATGGCACGCGTGAGGGCCGGCAGGCCCAACGTGAGGCCATCAAGCGCGCCGGTGCCCTGTCCCTGCGCAGCGCGCTCTGCGCGCTTGTGCTGCTCCCACGCCAAAGTCTGTGCCGCCGCATCGGCGATCTGCGCGTCGGCAAAGACATGCGGATGCCGGCGCTCCAGCTTGTCGGCGATCGTCGCTGCCACGGCGTCGAAGTCGAACAACCCGCGTTCTTCCGCGATGCGCGACTGGAACACGACCTGGAACAGCACGTCACCGAGTTCGTCGCGCACGGCCGCGGGCTCATCACGCGCGATGGCATCCGCGAGTTCATAGGCCTCCTCGATCGTGTGCGGTGCGATCGACGCCCAGTCCTGCTGGCGGTCCCAAGGGCAACCGCTATGCGGATCGCGCAGACGCACCATGATCGCGCGCAAACGATCGAGGGGGGTGCTCATGTCGCGCGCCCCTGCAGCAAGCGACCCAACGTGATCAACATGCTGGCAGTCGCGCCCCAGATGTGGCGACCTTCATAAGGGATCTCGAGCGTGACCACCGTATGGCCCGCCACGACTCGGTCGCGGGGCGCGTGGTTCCGCTCGTCGAGCACGAACTGCAACGGCACTTCGAACGCGTCTTCGACCTCGGTGTGGTCGAGTCGCAGCGTGAAACCCGGACGCACGAAGCCTACGACCGGTGTCACGCGAAAGCCCGATATCACCAGGTGGTCCTGCAGGTAACCCGCGTGCTGGACGAAATCCGCGCAGAGGCCAATTTCTTCCTCGGCTTCGCGCAGCGCCGCTTCCCACGGGCCCGCGTCCGACGGCTCGATGCGACCGCCGGGAAAACTGATCTGGCCCGGGTGATGCTTGAGGTGCGAGGCCCGCTGGGTAAGCAACACGTGCAGCCCATCGGCGCGCTCCACCAGCGGCACGAGCACGGCCGCTCGAGCGGGGTTCTGCGGAAACAGTCGCCGGAGCAGCTCCAGCTGTTCCGTGCTGAACTGGGCCGCGTAGGGAATCTGGGGATCGTGGCCGGGTTGGGTGTCGCGCAGGAGTCGTTCGATCTGCGCGCGCAGCGATTCGGCAGCGTGCAGGTCAGGCGCCGTCAATCAGGCCTCTCCCTTGCCAGGCCCGCCGTGCTCGCCCCCGCGCGTAAGGGTGGCTGGGTCGAGCAACCGGGTGAGTCGATGCTCGTCCAGGTCCGTCATCTCGGCGGCGACTTCGATGATCGGCCTGCCTTCGGCATAAGCCTTTTTCGCAATAGCGGCCGCCTTGTCGTAACCGATGACGGGGTTCAGCGCCGTGACGAGCATGGGATTGCGGCTGAGCGTGAGCGACATCTGCCGCCCGTTCACTGCAAAGCCTGCGATCGAACTGCGCGCGAGCGTGCGTGACGCGCCCGCCAGTAATTCGATGCTTTGCAGCAGGTTGTAGGCGATGACGGGCAGCATCACGTTGAGCTGGAAATTGCCGGACTGGCCGGCGATGCCGATCGTCACATCGTTGCCCATGACCTGCGCAGCGACCATGGTCACTGCCTCTGGCACGACTGGATTGACCTTGCCCGGCATGATGCTGCTGCCCGGCTGCAACGCGGGCAGCGCGATCTCGCCGAGTCCTGCCAGCGGGCCACTGTTCATCCAGCGCAGGTCGTTCGCTATCTTCATGAGCGCGACGGCGAGCGTGCGCAAGTGTCCCGACAACTCGACGGTCGTGTCCTGCGACGCCAACGCCGCGAAGAAGTCCCGCGCTGGCCGTAGATCCAGATTGGTCTTTTGCGACAGCAGCGCAGCGACCTTCGGTGCGAACAGCGGATTGGCATTGATGCCGGTCCCCACTGCAGTGCCGCCTTGCGCCAGCGAGTGCAGGCGCGGACGACAGCCTTGCAGGCGCGCCACGCAATCTTCGAGCTGGACCCGCCACGCGCCCATCTCCTGGCCGAGCGTCAGCGGCATCGCGTCCATCAGGTGCGTGCGACCGGTCTTGACCGTGTCCCCGACGTCGCCGGCCTTGCGTGCGATGGTGTCGATCAATTCCTTGACCGCTGGCAGCAGCGATTCCGACAGTGCAACGGCAGCGCCGACGTGGATCACGGTCGGGATCACGTCGTTGCTGCTCTGGCCGCGGTTGACGTGGTCGTTCGCGTGGACAGGGATCGTGGCGCCACCGGCGTAGCCAGTGGCAAGGCGCGCGATGACCTCGTTCGCGTTCATGTTGCTGCTGGTGCCGGAGCCTGTCTGGAACACATCGACGGGGAAGTGTTCATCGTGACGACCCTCCGCGACTTCGAGCGCCGCGCGCTGGATCGCGAATGCGCGCACTCGGTCGAGGTCGCCGAGTTCGAGGTTGGCCCCGGCCGCCGCCCATTTGACGAGTCCGAGTGCGCGGATGAAGGCGCGAGGCATGTGCAGCCCACTGATCGGAAAGTTCTGGATGGCACGCTGGGTCTGGGCGCCCCACAGGGCGTTGGCGGGAACGCGGGTTTCGCCCATGCTGTCGCGTTCGACGCGGAAGTCGGTGTCTGCCATCTTGCGCTCCGGGGGAACCGCGCAGGCACCACGGGCGGGCCGTGCGGTATCATTGGGAATCCTAGCATCTCCCGGACGCCCGCATGAGTCTCACCCCGCTGACGGCGCTCTCTCCGGTCGACGGTCGCTACGCGGCGCGCTGCGCCGATCTGCGCGAGATTTTCAGCGAGCAGGGACTCATGCACGCGCGCGTCCGCGTGGAGATCGCCTGGCTGCACGCATTGGCCGGCGAGCGCGGCATTCCGGAGCTGCGCGGGCTGAAGCAGGCCGACCTGGCGCTGCTGCAACAGGTCGCCGACGACTTTGGCGCGGCGGACGCTGCTGCCGTGAAGGCGTTCGAGCGTGAAACCAATCACGACGTAAAAGCCGTGGAGTACCTGATCAAGGAAAAGCTCGGGGCGCACGCCACGTGGTCACAGCGACTCGAATTCGTGCATTTCGCTTGCACGTCCGAGGACATCAACAACCTGGCATACGCGCTCATGTGCCGGGAGGCCCGCGCCAGAGTGCTGCTGCCGCACATCGATGCGCTGCTCGGCGCACTGCGCTCGATGGCGCTCCTGCACGCCGATGACGCGATGATGTCGCGCACGCACGGCCAGGCCGCCACACCGACCACACTGGGCAAGGAGGTCGCGGTCTTCGTGCATCGCCTGCGCCAGGCACGCGACACGTTCGCGGCCGTGCCGATTCGGGGCAAGATCAATGGCGCCGTGGGCAACTACAATGCGCATGTGTCCGCCTACCCGGACGTGGAATGGCCGGCGCTGGGGTGAACGCCTGGTGGAATCGCTGGGTCTCGAATGGAACCCGTACACGACACAGATCGAGCCGCATGACTGGACCGCTGAATATTGCGATGCCCTCGCCCGCTGCAATTCGATCCTGACGGACCTGTGCCGCGATTTCTGGGGCTACGTGTCCCTTGGCTACTTCCGGCAGAAGGTCGTCGCCGGCGAAGTCGGTTCGTCGACGATGCCGCACAAGGTCAACCCGATCGATTTCGAGAACGGCGAAGGCAACTTCGGCCTGGCCAACGCACTGCTGCGCTTCCTGTCGGAGAAGCTGCCGATTTCCCGGTGGCAGCGCGACCTGACGGACTCCACGGTGCAGCGCAACCTCGGCGTCGCACTGGCGCATTCCGATATCGCGGTCCAGTCAGTGCTGCGCGGGCTGGCACGCCTGGAAGTCGACCGAGATCGGCTCGCTGCCGATCTCGCCGCGAACTGGGAACTGCTGGCAGAACCGATCCAGACGGTCATGCGCCGCTATGCAGTTCCCGCAGCCTACGAGCAGCTCAAGGCCTTGACGCGCGGCCGCCGCATCGACGGACCTGCCGTGGCGGAGTTCGTCAACGGCCTCGCGATTCCGGAGGCCGAGAAAGAACGGCTCAAGGCGCTGACGCCTGCCACCTACATCGGGCTTGCCGCAAAACTTGCCCGCGAGGTTTGACGTGGTTGCGCCCTTGCTTTTGACATAATCAAGACAGGTCCGAAGCGAAGTGCCTGTGCAACCCAGCCCGGCTTACGTCGTGCGGCGCGCGACGTGGGAGCACGATCGCGTGCATATCCAGCACGTACGACGGACTGTTTTCATCGAAGAACAGCAGATCGCGGAACGCGATGAATGGGACGAACTCGATCCGGTCGTCACGCACGCGCTCGTTTTCGAACCGCTCTCTTCCCCAAAATGTGACGCGGTTGGCACGGGACGCCTGGAACCCACCGGTAAGATTGGTCGCGTCGCAGTACTGCCGCCTTTTCGCGGCACCGGGGCCGGGATCGTCGTCATGCGTTGCCTCATGGATCTCGCCGCAGAGCGTGGATTCACCGAGGTCTACCTGAACGCGCAGTTGTCAGCCGCCGGCTTTTACGAGCGACTGGGTTTCCGGGCCGACGGCCCGGAGTTCGACGAGGTCGGAATACCGCACCAGCGCATGCGCCGGGCGGTCGGGAAGCGGGATGACAAATCGGCTGGACTTCACCGGGACGCGCAGCATCCTCTCGAACCTTGAGGAGTACCGCGCCGCGATCGCAGAGATCGCGACTCGCGCCAACCGCACGCTTTCGATTTATACGACCGACCTCGAGCCCAAGATTTACGACCACGACCTGTTCCTCGAACCCGTCAAGCGACTGGTGCTTGCGCGCAGCCACGCCCGCCTGAGGGTGCTGATCTCGAACCCAGGTCGCGTGTCGCGCGAAGGCAATCGCTTCATGATGATGGCGCGCAGGCTGACCAGTTACATCGACCTGCGCAACGTTGCGCCCGAGTACCGCGATAATCCGTGCTCGTTCATCGTGGCCGACGACAAGGCGATCGCTTTCCGTCAGCAGTCCTCAACCTGGGAAGGCATCGTCGAGTTCAACGACGTGTCGGTCGTCAAGCGCTACCTCGCGTACTTCGACGAGGTGTGGGCGGGCAGCCTCGTCCAGCCTGAAATGCGGGCAACCGCGGTCGATCTCTGACCGACGGCCACGACCCGGCGTCAGTGTAGGCGCCCTCCGTTGCGGCTACGAAATCAACCTCTCGGGACGACATCGCTATAATGGTCAGCATGGTATGGAAACCTGATGTGACCGTTGCTGCCGTCGTCGAGCGTGACGGCCAATTCCTGTTCGTGGAAGAACGCGCGAGCGGCCGGGTGGTCCTGAACCAGCCTGCCGGTCACCTGGAGCACGGCGAATCGCTGCCCGCTGCAGTCGCGCGCGAAACGCTGGAAGAAACCGGCTGGACGTTCGTGCCGCAGGAGATCGTCGGTGTGTACCTCTGGCAACCCGAGCACACGGCAAAAACTTTCCTGCGCGTTGCGTTCAGCGGCCGGTTGCAGGGACACGATCCGTCGCGGCCGCTCGATCACGGTATCGTGCGCACGCGCTGGCTCGACCGCGAACAGCTGCAAACCCTGCAGGCCCGGCATCGCAGTCCGCTCGTTGCCCGCTGCGTCGACGATTACCTCACTGGCGTGCGTTACCCGCTCCAGCTCTTGACGCACCTCATGCGCAGCATGGAACCTGCCGTCGAGTTGAACTCGTCACTCGCCGCGAGCGGCTGACACCTCACCCGTCCGCGGGAGAGGTCGCGCACAGCGCGGGTGAGGGTCTTCGCTCCGTTTACCTCTCCCGTCCGCGGGAGAGGTCGCGCACGGCGCGGGTGAGGGTCTTCGCGCCCGATCCGGCATGTCCTGTCGCGCTTGGAAAGGCAGAAACGCGCGCGCCTGGACATGCCGGATCGAACGCCTGACATCACGCGCCTGAGCGAGTTGCCGGCCCAGGCGCCGTCAAGCTCGCACGGCGCAAGCGGTCTCAGGCACGCGCGCGAGCGCAGCGGCGTCGGAAGCGGATGACTTCTGCGTGCCGTGTCGGACGCCGCAGCTCGAGCGCAGGAGCGAAGCGGCACCGCGGTTACGTCGCTGCTGCGCTGCCACCATCGCTTCGCTCCCGTTCGAGCAAGGCCCGCCGTGAATCGTGCGGGTCCTCCGCGCGATTCACGAAGCGCGGAAGACGTCGGGGCGCAGCAGACATCCGCTCCCGGCGTTGCAGCGCGAGCCTGGCTGCGTGCTGAGGATTGGGAGTTCAAAGCCGTGTAAAATCGCACGATGTCGTCCCAGCGCGTAGTCCTCGCCATTTCCGGCGGCGTAGATTCAGCCGTGTCCGCCGTGCTGTTGCAGCGCGCTGGCTTCGACGTGCACACACTGTTCATGCGCAACTGGGACGAGGACGAAGACGGTTACTGCACGGCCGCCGCCGACTTGCAGGATGCGCGGCGAGTCTGTGACGACCTCGGTCTGCCGCTGCACACGGTCACATTTGCTGCAGAGTACCGTGATCGCGTCTTTCGTCATTTCCTCGACGAACTCGCTGCGGGGCGCACGCCGAATCCCGATGTCGCCTGCAACCGCGAGATCAAGTTCGGCGTCTGCTACGAGCATGCGATGCGTCTCGGGGCCGACTGGTTTGCCACGGGCCATTACGCGCGCATGCGCGACGGCCGGTTGTTGCGCGGCTTCGATCCGGGCAAGGACCAGACTTATTTCCTGCACACCGTCCCCGGCGAGATGCTAGCCCGAACCATGTTTCCGATCGGTGAGCTGCCGAAGGATGTGGTTCGTGGGCTGGCGCGTGAGCATGCGCTGCCGGTGCACGACAAGCGCGACAGTACTGGCATCTGCTTCATCGGCGAGCGTCCGTTCGCTGATTTCCTGTCGCAATACCTGCCGGCCCAACCCGGGCCGATTGAAACGCCGGAAGGTCGCCGCCTCGGCTCGCACCGTGGACTGATGTACTACACGCTGGGTCAGCGCCAGGGGCTCGAAGTGGGCGGCGTGCGTGGCGCCGCCGAGAAGCCCTGGTACGTCGCCGCCAAGGACCTGTCGCGCAATACGCTCGTCGTCGTGCAGCAGCACGACCACCCTTTGCTCCTCTGCGACCAGTTCCTCACGGAGCCCGCCCACTGGATCGCAGGCGCAGCGCCGGCGCGACAGTTTCGCTGCACCGTAAAGACCCGCTACCGCCAGGCAGACCAGGCCTGCGAGATCGAGGTCCTGCCCGACGGACGGTGCAACGTCCATGCGGCCGTGGCGCAGCGTGCCGTCACACCGGGACAATCGGCCGTGTTTTACCGGGGCGAGGAATGCCTCGGCGGGGCCGTCATCGCCGCCATCCGGGCAATGCCATCCGAGGTCGAACGGGCCAGCGCTTCCGGGCTATAATTCCGCGGTTAACCCGCGAGTTTTCCGCCCCGGAGGTTCCATGAGAGACAGCTTCAAGACCCGCACGACGCTTGCCGTCGGCAACCAGACGTACGAGATCAACAGCCTCCCGGCGATGCAGGACCAGGACCTGGCCCGCCTGCCCTTCTCCCTCAAGATCCTGCTCGAAAACCTGTTGCGCTTTGAGGACGGCGTCAACGTCACCCGCGATGACATCGAAGCGCTGCTCAAGTGGGACGCAAAGGCAACCCCGAGCCACGAGATCGCCTTCACCCCCGCGCGCGTGATCATGCAGGACTTCACCGGAGTGCCCGCCATCGTCGACCTCGCCGCCATGCGCGAAGCGATGGTCCGTCTCGGCGGCAACCCGCAGGAGATCAACCCGCTTGCGCCCGCCGAACTGGTCATCGACCACTCGGTGCAGGTCGACGAATATGGCACCGCGGATTCCGCCCGCAAGAACAGCGTCATCGAGTTCGCACGCAATGGCGAGCGATACTCGTTCCTGCGCTGGGGCCAGACGGCTTTCCGCAATTTCAATGTCGTGCCACCGAGCACGGGCATCGTCCACCAGGTCAACATCGAGCACCTTGCGCGCGTCGTGTTTGCCGAAGACAAGAACGGGGTCAAGCGCGCATTCCCCGACACGCTCGTCGGCACGGATTCGCACACGACCATGGTCAACGGGCTCGGCGTGCTGGGTTGGGGAGTGGGCGGCATCGAGGCCGAGGCCGCCATGCTTGGGCAGCCGGTCACCATGCTGATTCCGCAGGTCATCGGTTTCCGCCTCAAGGGCGCTCTGCCAGCCGGCACGACGGCCACCGACCTCGTGCTCACCGTCACCGAGATGCTGCGCAAGAAAGGTGTCGTCGACAAGTTCGTCGAATTCTTCGGCGACGGCCTCGCCCAGCTCCCGCTGGCCGACCGCGCGACGATCGCCAACATGGCGCCCGAGTTCGGCAGCACGTGCGGCATCTTTCCGATCGATGTAGAGACGATCCGTTACCTCGAACTCACGGGGCGCCCTGCCGAACAGATCGCATTGGTCGAAGCCTATGCCAAGGCCCAGGGCATGTGGCGCACCAATGGCATGCGCGAAGCCGACTACACCGACGTGCTCGAACTGGATCTCGCCACCGTCGAGCCGAGCCTTGCCGGTCCGAAGCGCCCGCAGGATCGCGTGCCGTTGCGCGTCGCGAAGGAAACGTATCGCAAGCACCTCGTGCCGATGGCCGCCGAGCGCGCCGCCAGGAACGCAGCTGCGACAGGCAAGGCCAGCGTGACCAGCAACGGCAAATCGTTCGACGTCGTCGACGGCGCCGTGCTGATCGCCGCCATCACGAGCTGCACCAACACCTCGAACCCCAGCGTGCTGATCGCGGCGGGCCTGCTCGCGCGCAATGCGCGCAAGCGCGGCCTGGTGTCGAAGCCGTGGGTCAAGACCAGCCTAGCCCCGGGCTCGCGCGTCGTCACCGACTACCTGACCAAGGCAGGGTTGCTGGCTGATCTCGAAGCCGTTGGTTTCTACGTCGTCGGCTACGGCTGCACCACGTGCATTGGCAACTCCGGTCCGCTGCGCCCCGAGATCTCCGAAGGCGTGCGCAGTGCCGACGTCGTTGCAGCCGCGGTGCTCTCGGGCAATCGCAACTTCGAAGGCCGAGTCCACGCCGAAATCAAGATGAACTTCCTCGCTTCCCCGCCGCTGGTCGTTGCCTACGCGCTGGCCGGCACGATGGACATCGACATGAACGCCGATGCGATCGGCACCGACACGGCCGGCCAGCCGGTGTACCTGAAGGACATCTGGCCGTCCGCACACGAAGTGGCCACAGTGGTGGGCGCTTCGGTCGATTCCGCGATGTTCAGGAAGAGCTACGCGAGCGTCTTCACGGGCGACGAGCAGTGGCAGGCCATCAGCGTGCCGAAGGACGAGGTCTACCGCTGGGAGCCTGCGTCCACGTACGTGCGTAACCCGCCGTATTTCACGGGCATGACCATGACACCCAGCGCGGTCTCGGACATCCGTGGCGCGCGCGCGCTCGCGATGCTCGGCGATTCGGTGACGACGGATCACATCTCGCCCGCAGGCAACATCGCAAAGTCGAGCCCGGCGGCCAAGTACCTCATGGCACAGGGCGTGCAGGCGGCCGACTTCAACCAGTACGGCGCGCGTCGCGGCAACCATGAAGTGATGATGCGCGGCACATTCGCGAACATTCGCCTGCGTAACATGCTGCTGCCTGGCACCGAAGGCGGCGTGACGCTGCACGTGCCGACCGGCGAGCAGATGTCGATCTACGACGCGGCCATGCAGTACAAGGCGGATGGGACGCCGCTCGTCGTGCTTGCCGGCAAGGAGTATGGCACCGGCTCGTCGCGCGACTGGGCCGCCAAGGGCACGATGCTGCTCGGCGTGAAGGCCGTCATCGCCGAGAGTTTCGAGCGCATCCACCGCTCCAACCTCATCGGCATGGGCGTACTGCCGCTGCAGTTCAAGGAGAACGAGAACGCGCAGAAGCTCGGCCTCACGGGCGCGGAAAGTTTCGAGATCATCGGCCTCAATGGGGGCGCGGCAAAGGTCGTCAGCGTCGTCGCGACGCCAGCGACGGGCACGCCGATCAAGTTCGAGGCCCGCGTGCGCATCGATACGCCGAAAGAGCGCGATTACTTCCAGCACGGCGGCATCCTGCAGTACGTGCTCCGGCAACTGGCGTCGCAAAGCAAAGCCGGCTGAGGATGGGGTTTGGGGATAGGGGTTAGGGGTTAGTCGGAAACGGAGAAACGGAGAATCGACTATCACCGACCTCCTCCTCCCCGCGGCGGCCGCGCTGGGCCAAGGCGCGGGCGGTCACGCGCGCCGCATAGCCAGGTGGGCGAAGACGCTGGCGAGGATCAACGCGAGTCCCGCGTAAAACTGCAAGCCCAGTTCGCGCTGCTCGCCGAGCAGCAGGATCGCAAACACCACGGCGTAGACCGGCTCGAGGCTGACCGCCAGTTGCGCGCTGAACGCAGTCAGGCTCCTGAGCGCGACCAGCGAAAGTGCGAACGGAAACAGTGTGCACGCCAGGGACAGCACCAGCAGCAGCGCCGTGTCATGCAGGTCGGGCAATGGCAGGTGCATGAGGTCGCCGCCGAACAGTAACGCGAGCAACGTCAGGAACGCGGTGCCTGCAGCCAGTTCGATGCCTGTCACTGCCATCGGCTCACCGAGTTCGACATAGCGCTTGTTGAGCGCACCAAAGATGGCGACGAGCAGTGCAGACACGACGCCGACAGCGAAGCCGAGGCGCATGCCGTGCGGCGTGCCGCCCACGACGAGCATCACTCCTGGTATCGCGACGACGCCGATCAGCAATTCGCGCGCCTCGAACCGCTTGCCCGCAATCCAGGGCTCGATGAGCGCCATGATGAGCGGCGCCACGGCCATGCAGCTGACGGCAACGGACGCGTTCGCGAGCTTGATCGCGCCGTAGAACGTGACCCAGTGCAGCGCGACCACGACGCCGATGCCCGAAAAAATCCCGATGGTGCGCAGGCTCATGCGCCGCAGCCCGCGCCAGAAGGCGGGGAAAAACACGAGGGCGGCCACCACGATCAGCATGCGCCACCAGACGAGCGCGAACGCGGGCAGCGTAATCAGCTTGCCGAGGATCGCGGTGAAGCCCCAGACCAGCACGCACAGGTGAATCTGGAGCAGCGCCTTGCTGGCGGGCGTCATGGTGTGCAACGGGACCGGCGCTGCCGGGCTCCCGCAAGTGTCAGCCCGACTTGTTCAGATAGCCCTGCACGATCTGCAGCGCCGTCTTGTCGCTCGGGGGCAGGTCAACGTCAGTGGTGCCCTTGGGCGTGGTGCGCTCGCCCCACCGCACGAGATGCGCGCACCAGGTGAGTCCCGCCCCGAACGCAGGCAGCAGCAACAGGCTGTTGGGCTGCACGCGCCCTTCTTCGATGGCCTCGACGAGGGCGACGGCGACGGTCGCCGCCGACATGTTGCCGTACTTGTGCACGTTGACGAACATGCGATCGACCGGCGCACCGACACGCTTCGCCACGGCATCCATGATGCGCAGGTTCGCCTGGTGCGGAATCACGACGTCGATGTCTTCCGGCTTGTAGCCCTGCGCCGCGAGCACGTCGGCACAGGCGCCGGACATGCCGAGCACCGCGCGCTTGAAGATTTCCTGCCCTTCGAAAATCCATGTCGTCTGGCCGTAAAGACGGCCCTGGTTGCAGTAGCGCCCACCCATGCCCACCACCACGAGCGTGTCACGCGCATCACTGTCGCAGCCGAGCTTTTCACCGAGCAGGCCTTCCACCCTGTCGGTGGCTTCCAGCACGACCGCCGCGCACCCGTCGCCGAACAGCACGGACACGCCGCGGTTTTCCCACTCCATGAACGCGGAGATCAATTCGCCGCCTACGACCAGCGCGTTCTTGACGACGCCCGTGCGGATCAGCGCGTTGGCAGTGCTAAGCGCATACAGGAAGCTGGTGCAGGCCGTGTTCACGTCGTAGGCGGCCGCGCGCTTGGCGCCGAGGCGCACCTGCAGGCCGGACGCCTGATTGGGCACCTGGTCGTCGAAACTGCAGCTGCCGATGACGATCAGTTCGACGTCCGCCGGGTTCAGCCCTGCCGCAGCGAGCGCTCGCATCGATGCGACGTAGCACAACTCCTCGAGCGAAACGTGCGAGATCCGCCGCTCGCGGATGCCCGTGCGCGACGTGATCCATTCGTCGTTCGTGTCGAGGAAAGTCGCCAGGTCGGCGTTGGTCAGGACATTGGCTGGGAGGCACTTGCCCCAGCCCGTGATGGCAGCGTGAGTCACTGACGTCCCCCCTGGAGGCTGACCGCGAAAAGTGCGTCACTTTACCAGAGCACGTCAACGTCTTGGCGTCCGCTCCGGCATGTCCTGTCACGCTTGGAAAGGCAGACACGCGCGTGCCAGGACATGCCGGACCGAACGCTTGACGTCACGCGCCTGAGCGAGTTGCCGGCCGAAGCGCCGCCAACTCGCACGGCGCACGCAGCCCTCGGGACGTGCCTTGCGCCGTGCGCAGTCTTCGGCACGAAGACGGAGCTCAGGCGCAGTATCACGGGCGGCTGATCCGGTACCTGCCCCCGAGCGCGTGTCTGCCTTTCCAAGCTCGGGGACAGGTACCGGATCGGGCGCGTGCACCTGGCGCGTGTCTGCCTTTCCAAGCTCTGGGGCAGGTACCGGATCAGGCGCGCAGAACCGATGCTTTGCCGTGCTCCCGTG
>JANNGT010000308.1:0-6072 GCA_031404015.1 Gammaproteobacteria bacterium
GCTCAGGCGCCGCCGATCAAGCGGCCGAATCGGTAAGTCCCCCGCGCCGCGGGTCTGCCGTTACAAAGCGCGGGGGGCCGACCGAAAAGGCCGCCCGCAACAGGCGAGCGCGTGTCTGCCTTTCCAAGTTCCCGGGGGGAACCCGGAAGGCGCGTCCAGCGCCGAACGCCGAGCGCCACCGAACCGAAAAGCGTCAGCCGAAGTTGATCTTCGCCTCGAGGTTCGAGCGCGAATCGGCGTTGGAGATCGCCTCCTCCAGCGTGATCTTGCCCTGCTTGTAGATCTCGTACAGCGCGTAGTCGAAGCTCTGCACGCCCTTCTCGCTGCTGCGGATCAGCGATTCCTTGACGCCCACGACGTCGCCTTTCTTGATGAGCTCCTGCACGTGCGGCGTGTTGAGCAGCACCTCGAGCGCGGCCACGCGCTTGCCGTCCTTGCCGATCACCAGTCGCTGCGACAGGATGGCCTTCAGGTACTGCGACAGGTCGAGGAAGATCTGCGAGTGCTGGTCGCGCGGGAACATGTTGATGATGCGGTCAAGCGTCTCTGCCGCGTTGTTCGCGTGCAGCGTCGCCATGCACAGGTGGCCCGTGCCTGCGAACGTCAGCGCGTACTCCATTGATTCGCGGTCGCGGATTTCGCCGATCAGGATCACGTCGGGCGCGGCGCGCATCGCGCTGCGCAGCGCGCGGTGAAAAGACTTGGTGTCCAGGCCCACTTCGCGCTGGTTCACGATCGATTTCTTGTTCCGATGCAGGAACTCGATCGGGTCTTCGACCGTCAGGATGTGGTCCGACGAGGTTTCGTTGCGGTAGTTGAGCATCGCCGCGAGCGACGTCGACTTGCCGGAACCCGTGGCACCCACCATCAGCACCAGGCCGCGCTTCACCATCACCAGGTCTTTCATGATCATCGGCAGGCCCAGCTCTTCGAGCGAAGGCATGTCCGCCGTGATGTAGCGCAGCACCATCGCGGGATTGCCGCGCTGGTGGAACACCGCGACGCGGAACCGGCCCAGGCCCGGCTCCGAGATCGCAAAGTCGATTTCGAGTTCCTGCTGGAAGTAGTCGATCTGCTCCTGGTTCATCAGGCCATAGGCGGCCTGGCGCACCTGGTCTGCCGTCAGGACCTGCCGGTTGACCGGCACGATCTTGCCTTCGATCTTGATCTTGATCGGGGAGTTGGAGCTGAAGAACAGGTCTGACGCTTTCTTCTCCACCATCAGCTTGAACAGCGGCTTGGTGTTCAGCACGAAGCTGCGCGCCGTATCCCCGCCCACCATGCCGCTGTCGTTCAGCAGCCGCTCCTGGGGTGGCGACGTGGAGTCGAGCTCGGCGGTATCGGTGGGCATCACTCTTCTTCCTCGACGATCCTGAGCGAACCCGACTCATCCAGGTGCGGCGAGCGCTCGCGCTTGCTCTCCAGCTTGATGCGCAGCCGGATCTCGTTCTTGGAGTCGGCGTTGCGCAACGCCTCTTCGTACGAAATGACGCCGACCTCGAACAGCTCGAACAGCGCCTGGTCGAACGTCTTCATGCCCAGCCGGTTCGACTTGGCCATGATCTCCTTGATAGCCGAGACCTCGCCGCGGAAAATCAAGTCCGCGATCAGGGGCGTGTTGAGCATGATTTCCATCGCGGCGATGCGGCCTTTGCCAGCCTCGCGCGGAATCAGGCGCTGCGCGATCATCGCGCGGACGTTCAGCGAAAGGTCCATCAACAACTGCTCGCGACGGTCCTCCGGGAAGAAGTTGATGATGCGGTCCATCGCCTGGTTGGCGCTGTTGGCATGCAGGGTCGCGAGCACCAGGTGGCCCGTCTCGGCGAACTGGATACCGTATTCCATCGTCTCGCGGTCACGGATTTCGCCGATCAGGATCACGTCCGGCGCCTGGCGCAGCGTGTTCTTGAGCGCCATGTGCCAGCTTTCGGTGTCGACGCCCACTTCGCGCTGCGTCACGACGCAGTTGCGGTGCGTGTGCACGTACTCGATCGGGTCTTCGATCGTGATGATGTGGCCGCGGGTCTTCTCGTTGCGGTAGTCGAGCATCGCGGCGAGCGAGGTGGACTTGCCCGACCCGGTGGCACCGACCAGGATGCACAGGCCGCGCTTGGACAGCACGATTTCCTTGAGGATCGGCGGCAGATCCAGTTCGTCGACCGTCGGCACCTTGATGTTGATCGTGCGCAGCACGGCGCCCGTCTGGCCCATCTGTACAAACGCGCTGACGCGGAACCGGCCAATGCCCGGCGGGGCGATGGCGAAGTTGCACTCGCGCGTGGCGTCGAATTCCTTGGTCTGGCGATCGCTCATGATCGCGCGCACCAGCAGCTGCGCCTGCTCTGGCGTCAGGGGCTGGTTGGTCTGCGGCTTGATCTCGCCATCGATCTTGATGGCCGGCGGGAAGCCCGCGGTGATGAAAAGGTCGGAGCCGTTGCGCTCGACCATCCTGCGCAGGAGGTCCTGCATGAGTTTGATGCCGGTATCGCGATCCATGTTGCTCCTTCACTAGTCGTCGGCGGCACGATGACACCCAGGCGCTGCCAGCGCGGGCGTCGTACAGCCGGCGGCCTAGAAGTCCTCCTTGTTCTGGGCGCGGTAGCGCGCTTCTTCCTTGGTGATGAGTCCCTTCTGCAGCAGCTCTTTCAGGCACTGGTCGAGCGTCTGCATGCCCGCCTGCTGCCCGGTCTGGATCGCCGAGTACATCTGCGCGATCTTGCCTTCGCGGATCAGGTTACGGATGGCCGGGGTGCCGATCATGATCTCGTGCGCCGCGATGCGGCCGCCACCGATGCGCTTCAAGAGCGTCTGCGAGATGACGGCGCGCAGCGATTCAGACAGCATCGCGCGGACCATTTCCTTTTCGGCCGCAGGGAACACGTCGACGACGCGGTCGATGGTCTTGGCGGCGGAACTGGTGTGCAGCGTGCCGAACACGAGGTGGCCCGTCTCGGCGCCGGTCAGCGCGAGACGGATGGTTTCGAGGTCGCGCATTTCGCCGACCAGGATCACGTCGGGGTCCTCTCGCAGCGCCGAGCGCAGGGCCTCGCTGAAGCCGAGCGTGTCGCGGTGGACTTCGCGCTGGTTCATGAGGCAGCGCTTCGACTCGTGCACGAACTCGATCGGGTCCTCGATCGTGAGGATGTGATCGGGCCGGTTGTCGTTGACATAGTTGATCATGGCGGCAAGCGTCGTCGACTTGCCCGAGCCCGTCGGGCCGGTGACCAGCACCAGGCCGCGCGGCTGCATCGCGATGTCCTTGAAAATCTTCGGCGCGTTCAGGTCGTCGAGCGACAGCACCACCGACGGGATGTTGCGGAAGACGGCAGCGGCGCCGCGGTTCTGGTTGAACGCGTTGACGCGGAAGCGCGCGAGCTTCGGGATCTCGAACGAAAAGTCCGTCTCGTAGAACTCTTCGTATGACTTCCGTTGCTTGTCATTCATGATGTCGTACACCATGCTGTGCACTTCCTTGTGCGTCAGCGGTGGCATGTTGATCCGCTTTATGTCGCCGTCGACGCGGATCATCGGCGGCACGCCCGACGACAGGTGCAAGTCGGAGGCATTGTTCTTGACGGCAAAGGCCAGCAGCTGGGCAATGTCCACGGCCATCGTTTCGGCTCCCTCGGTCCTGCGAGCCGCATCCGGAATCGGATGGGTCTTGCGGGCACGCAAAGTATAGAACAGCCCCTCGGACCCTAATATGTTAACCGCTCCGCAGTTCTCACCCGCGGCACTGCAATCAGTGCGTGAGCGCGTCGCCCGGGCGGCTGAACTTGCCGGCCGTGCGGCGGATTCCGTGCGATTGCTGGCGGTCAGCAAGCAGCAGCAAGCGGGGATGGTGCGCGCCGCGGCGGCGGCTGGACAGGCCGAATTCGGCGAGAACTACGTGCAGGAAGGCTGCGAAAAGGTCGCGGCCCTGGCCGCGGTGCCGGGCCTGCAGTGGCATTTCATCGGCCAGTTGCAAAGCAACAAGACGCGCGAAGTGGCGGCCAGCTTCGACTGGGTGCACACCGTCGACCGCGCGCGCATCGCGACGCGGCTCGACGCGCAGCGCCCGCCACACCTCCCGCCCCTGCAGGTGCTGCTGCAGGTCAGCCTGGTCCCGGAGCCTGGCAAGGGCGGTGTAACGCCGGCCGCAGCCCCCGCGCTTGCAGCGGCAATCGTGGCGTTGCCCCGGCTGCGCTTGCGCGGTCTCATGTGCATCCCGCCGCCGTCGAGCGACCTGGAGCAACAGCGCCTGCCCTTTCGGCAGTTGCGTGAACTGCTGGAGACGTTGAACGCGTCCGGGCAACGGCTCGACACCTTGTCGATGGGCATGAGCGACGACCTCGAGGCGGCGATCCTTGAAGGCGCGACGATCGTGCGCGTCGGCACCGCGATTTTTGGACGCCGGCCCGCCTGAGCGCCGGGAGGCAGGAGTCATGCAGGCATGAGCAGCAATACGCGCATCGCGTTCGTGGGCGGCGGCAACATGGCGATCAGCCTGATCGGCGGGCTGCTGGCCCGCGGCACGGCAGCTGCCGACATCGTCGTCGCCGAGCCACTGGAAGCGCAGCGCTCGAGGTTAGCCCACGACTTTGGCGTCGGGACGGTGGCTGACGCAGTCGCCGCCGTCGAGCAGGCGCAGACCGTCGTGCTGGCGGTGAAGCCGCAGCAGCTGGCAGCCGTTGCGCGCTCGATCGCACCGACTGTCGCCAGGACGCGTGCGTTGGTGATCTCGATCGCTGCGGGTATCCGGCTGCAGGACCTCGGACGCTGGCTGGGCCCGGACGTGCCGCTGATCCGCACGATGCCGAATCGGCCCGCGTTGATCGGCGCAGGCATCACCGCGTTGTATGCGAATCCTGCAGTGGGCGCCGACTCGCGCCAGACGGCCGAGGCCATCATGGGGGCTTGCGGACCCACGGTCTGGGTCAATGCAGAAGCCCAACTCGACGTGGTGACCGCGATTTCGGGCAGTGGCCCCGCCTACTTCTTTCTGTTGATTGAATGCCTGGAATCCGCCGGGATCCAACTCGGGCTCGATCCGGCAACGGCCCGCACGCTTGCCATCGAGACGGCGCACGGCTCGGGGCGCCTGGCCGTAGCCGCAACCGAGCCACCCGCCGAACTGCGGGCGCAGGTCACTTCCAAGGGCGGCACCACGGCAGCGGCCCTCGCAGTGCTCGAAGCGGCGGACATGCGTGGTATTTTTGCGGCTGCCGTCGCTGCCGGCGCGCGCCGCTCGACGGAACTCGCGGCAGAGTTTGGCGCGCTCTGATCGCACCCGTCACGAACTGGAATCCTCCATGCAGGCACTGCTCTTCATCCTCAACGCCCTGTTCACGCTGATCGTCATCGCGTTTCTGCTCCGCGTGCTGATGCCGCTGGTGCGGGCCGACTTCCGCAATCCCATCGGGGAAGCCGTGCTCAAGGTCACCAACCCCCTGGTGCTGCCGCTGCGCAAGTTCGCGCCTGCCGGCAAGCGCTTCGATCCGGCCTCGTTCGTGTCGCTGCTGCTGGTCCAGTTCGCCGGTACGGCACTGCTGCGCGGCGTTGCAGGCGGCGGCTTCCAGCTGCAGTCGGTGCTGGTGGGCGGGTTGTTAGGCTTGCTCCAGACGGTGCTGCAATTCTATTTCGTCGCCGTGCTGCTGTACGCGCTGCTCAGCTGGTTCCAGTCCGGCGGTTACAACCCGGCCTCGCAGATCCTGGGCCGGCTCGTCGAACCGCTGCTCACGCCGATCCGCCGCCTGGTGCCGCCGCTGGGCGGACTCGACCTTTCCGCTCTCTTCCTGATGATCGCGCTGCAGGCCCTGCTGATCCTGCTGCGATGACCTCCCGCACAGTTCGGAGGGAACCTGCAATGGCGACTCCAGTCCTCGGTAATTCAAGCGTTTTTTCGCGCCGCTCGCGCCATACGTGCACGGTTGCCGCCGCTGCGGCATGCCTGCTGTTGCTGGCCGCGTGCGGGTCGGACCCGCGACTGTGGGCGCGGGTCAGTAGGTCGCCAGTCTATACAACCGCGGGTCGGGCGCCTTCCTTTGACGTGAAACCGATCCCCAGCATCACGGCCGCGAGTACCGCGTGCAG
>JANNGT010000309.1:0-4008 GCA_031404015.1 Gammaproteobacteria bacterium
GCAGAGCCACGGCTGGCCTTGCAGGATGGCGCAAAGCCGCCGCGTTTCACCTCAAGCCATTGATTTAGTGAGAATACTTTTCAGTGGCGATTTTGTAATCATTACATAAAGCTTCCCAATAGATTCGGCACTTGGGCGTCATTCACGCAAGTCATCCACACAGTTATCCACAGCGTTTGTGGACAACTGCGGTCGGCCGCGCCGCATGACGGGTCGGATACTTGCGGTCGCGGTCGATGCCCCTTTGCGGCGGCTGTTCGACTACCGCGCTCCGCCACAACATGAACCTGTCCCGCTGCAGCCGGGCCAGCGTGTCTGGGTGCCCTTCGGTCGGCGTAAGGCCGTCGGAGTCATCATGGAGTTGCGCGAGCAATCGGACGTTCCGGAGGGTCGACTCAAGGACGCATTGGCGCTGATCGACCGCGACCCGGTCCTGGACCCGGTGCTGCTGGACCTGTTGCGGTGGTCAGCCGACTACTATCGGCACCCGCCCGGCGAAGTGATCGCCGCAGCTTTGCCCGTGGCCTTGCGCAACGGCGCCGAGGCGATGGCAACGGCCGAGCGCTGGGCACTGAGCGCTGCGGCGCGCACCGGTTCGGCCGAGCCCATCGGCATGCGCGCGACCCGGCTGCGCGAAATGGCGGACTACCTCGCTGCACACGGCCCGGCCGGAGCTGCCGAACTGGGGGCCCTTTCGACACGCTGGCGCGACCACGTGCGTGAACTCGAACAGCGCGGATGGGTGATTCGAGTCCGGGAGGACACATTGCCCACATGGGCGTCGGGTCTCGCGCTGGATGCAGTCCGTGCGATCGGTCCTGAGCTGAGCGCTCACCAGCGCCAGGCGGTCGATGCAATCGAGTCAGCGCACGGCACCTACGCGTCCTTCGTGCTGCACGGCGTGACAGGCAGCGGCAAGACCGAGGTGTACCTGCGCGCAATCGCCGAGGTCGTCGCGCGCGGCGAGCAGGCTTTAGTGCTGGTGCCCGAGATTTCCCTCACGCCGCAGCTGGTGGCGCGATTCGCAGAGCGCTTCCCGGGCCCGCTCGCGGTACTGCACTCAGGGCTCACCGACACGGACCGACTGCAGGCCTGGCGCGCTGCGCGCTCCGGTCTCGCCCGAGTCGTGATCGGCACTCGCTCGGCCGTGTTTGCGCCGCTCACGCGGCCCGGCCTGATCGTCATCGACGAAGAGCACGATGCTTCGTACAAGCAGCAGGACGGCTTTCGCTATTCTGCGCGGGATCTTGCGCTTGCGCGTGCGCAGCGACTCGGCATCCCTGTGGTGCTCGGTTCGGCAACGCCATCGCTCGAGAGTCTGGAACGGGTGCGTGCAGGACGCGCGCAGCGACTCGACTTGCCCAACCGCACCGCCGGTGCGAAGCCGCCCTCGCTGCACTTGATCGACCTGCGCGCGCACGCTGAAACGCAGGGCATGGCGACGCCGACGATGCTGACCATACGTCGGCACCTCGATGCAGGTGGGCAGGTCCTCGTTTACCTCAATCGCCGCGGCTACGCGCCGACGCTGTTTTGCCCGGGTTGCGGCTGGGTCGCACCGTGTCCGCGCTGCGATGCGCGACTCACCGTGCATCAGCGTGAACGTTCCCTCGAGTGCCACCATTGCGGCACGCATCGGCCGATCCCGGAGATCTGCCCGGATTGCGGTGAAGCCGTGAAGCCCGTGGGCCAAGGCACGGAACGCATCGAAGAGACTCTTGCGGCAATGTTCCCTGCGTACACGCTGGCACGCATCGACCGCGACGCGGTGCGCAAGCGCGGCGCGCTCGAAGCCACTCTCGATCGCATCCAGAGTGGCGAAGTGCGTCTGCTGGTCGGCACTCAGATGCTGACGAAGGGTCATCACTTCCCGGAAGTCACGCTGGTGGTCGTGCTGAATGCCGACCAGGGATTGTTCGGCACCGATTTTCGCGCTGCGGAACGTTTGGCACAAACGATCGTGCAGGTCGCGGGACGCGCGGGACGCGCGGACAAGGCGGGCGAGGTGTTGATCCAGACCGAATACCCGGACCATCCGTTGCTGCAACAGCTGGTGACCGGTGGCTACGAGGCCTTCGCCACAGCAGCGCTTGCAGAACGTGAGCTTGCGCGCTGGCCGCCTTTTGCTCGTGTCGCCGTGCTGCGCGCGGAGGCGCCGGGTCGTGCAGCACCACAAGAATTCCTGGAACGCGCGAAAGCCTACGCGCTGGAATGCGGCGTCGATGGGGTGGAGATGCTGGGGCCGGCTTCTGCGCCCATGGAGCGCAGGGCAGGCCATTATCGGGCGCAACTGCTGCTGCACGCGGCCAGCCATTCGCCGTTGCAGCGCTTGCTCGCGCGTTGGGTACCGATGCTCGAAGAAGCGCCCGGCGCACGGAAAGTACGCTGGGCGCTCGATGTCGATCCACTGGAGCTCTTTTAAACAGAGCCCAGCGCCCGGGGTACGTCCGGGTTAGCGGTTGGACTTGTCCGACGCGTCGCTCTTATCCGACTCGGTCGTCGTCGTGGTGGTCGACGTCGAAGTACGCGTGCTGGTGTCCGCGTCCATGGAAGAATCCGAGCTCTTCATCGAACGCTGATGCGCGGCCATCTCGTCCCGCGACAGCTTGCCGTCCTTGTCCGCGTCGATCGTAGCGAAGTGCGGTGCGATCGTGGGCAGGCCGTTCTGCGCCTCGGCCAGGGTCACAGAGCCGTCACGGTCCGTGTCTGCGGCCTTGAAGTCCTGGTTCCACTGGTTGTCCTTGTCCGAGAGCTTGAAGTTGTGCATCTCGTCGTGCGACAACTGGCCATCACCGTTGGCGTCCATCTTGCTGAAATTCGCCGCGACGGTCGGCATCGAGGCCTGCATTTCCGCCTGGGACAGGTTGCCGTTGCGGTCCGTGTCGGCTTCGCTCCAACGCTGCTGCGCCATCGCCGAAGCATGACTGCTGTTCGACTTAGCGCCTGCATCGGTCGACATATCTGCATCCATCGTCGACATCGTGCCCGACGTTTCAGTCTGCGACTGGGTCGTCGCGGTGTCGCTCGACGTCGTGTCGGTCGGCGCAGGTTGAGCCTGCGCCGTGGCTGCCATCAGCATTGAAGAAATGACAACGGCCAGAGTCTTGTGATTACGCATATTGATACCCTCCATGGTATGTGAGCACTTTCGACCCCAGGGTCAGGGATGTGTTCCGTGTCGCGAGTGTCTGTGTTTGGCGACACGAGCTGCGACGCGCGCATTGCGCGCTTCGGCTTGATACGCCGCCCACGCGACCGCTATGTGCGGAACGGACACACACTGGTTGTTTGCGGTCGATCGGGTGCCCTTTCCCGAGCTTGGAAAGGCAGATACGCGCTCGGCAAAGGGCACCCGATCGACCGCTCTCCAACGCGGCGCCTGAGCATCATTCCGCCGTAGCGGAATAATGCACGGCGCAAGCAACGTCACCGGACCTCGCGCACCAACTGCGCGACCTGCGCATCATCCTGTCCTCAGACGTGCGCACCGTAGGCACCACATGACGCCAACGGGTAGGCCGCCAACGCGCGCACGGAGGTGAAGCTACGCCTCTGCATGCCTCAGGCTACTTGCGCCGTGCGGATCGGCGGGCGTGGACCAACGCCCGCATTGCCACTTCCGTTTCCGCCCGACGAGACGCTCAGGCGCGTGCTGTCGGGCGTTCGATCCGGTATTCCTGGCGCGCGCGTTTCTGCCTTTCCAAGCGCGACAGGACATACCGGATCGGACGCGCGGATACCACGCCGCATACCAGGCGTCTGTCTGCCCGTCCAAGCGCGACGGGACATGCCGGATTGAACGCTGCATATCCGTCGCGCGATTGTTACGTCGCCGGCGCCGCCGCGAAATCGACGGTGAGCGTCTGCCCCGCCGTGACATCGACGGTCGTGCCAGCTGCAGGCGTGAACGTCACCACTTCACCCAGGGCCGGCGGCGTGACGACTGCGTCCGCATCGATGGTGGCGTCGTCCGCATCGCACGTGTAGGCAACGACATAGCGGCCCGCC
>JANNGT010000310.1:0-1733 GCA_031404015.1 Gammaproteobacteria bacterium
CCAACCCGGAGTTGCTGCAGAGAGATACGCTTACGCATTGCACACCGATCAGCTCGACTTTTCGCTCGTGTGTGTCAGATTTTGGTTACACACTTCAGCGGCGCAAACGCGACATGCGTCGATTCCGCGGTAAGCTGATGACTCGCCGGGCTTGAGCGCGACTGCGTCGGACTGAGTCTCACCCGCAAGTTCAAGGAACCCGCCGTGCGATTGCTGCTTGCGGAAGACGACACCATGATCGGCGAGGCCGTGCGTGCCGGCCTGCGGCGACAAGGCTTTGCGGTGGACTGGGTCCGCGATGGCGTTGCCGCTGAACAGGCGCTGCTGGCTGAAACCTACGATGCCTGCCTGCTCGATCTCGGCCTGCCGCGCAAGGCGGGCCTCGAGGTCCTGCGCCGCCTGCGCGAGCGCGGCTCGATGCTGCCGGTGCTGGTGCTGACGGCTCGCGATTCGATCACCGATCGTGTGGATGGCCTCGACGCCGGTGCCGACGATTACGTCGTCAAGCCATTCGACCTGGCCGAACTCGCCGCCAGGATTCGCGCCGTGACTCGCCGCAAGGGCGGGCGAGCCCAGGCGGCCATCGAGCATGGCGAGATTGCCCTGGACCCGGCGGCTCGCGAGGTCCGGCGCAACGGTGAACTGGTGGCGCTGTCGCCGCGCGAGTTCGCGCTGCTGCTGGCACTGCTCGAGCATCCGGGACGGATCCTGTCGCGCGCACAACTGGAAGAACGTCTCTACGGGTGGGGCGAGGAAATCGAGAGCAACGTGGTCGAGGTGCACTTGCATACCCTGCGGCGCAAACTCGGTGCCGATTTCATCCGCAACGTGCGCGGCGTCGGCTACCGTGTCGCCCCAGCAGCGTCATGAACTCGCTGCGCAACAAGTTGCTGGCCTGGCTGCTCGGTGCCGTCGCCCTGGTCGGCGCGGCGGGTGCGTGGGTGAGTTATCGCAACGCGCTCACTGAGGCCAACGCGTTCTTCGACGAGCACCTGCGCCAGACCGCGCTGCTGCTGCGCGACCAGGCCTACGGCTTCTCGCCCACACCAGGCTTGCCGCAGGAGATTCCCGACTACGACTTCGTGGTGCAGGTGTGGACGCTGGACGGTGTGCGCGTGTACCTGTCGCGCCCCCACACCGTCCTGCCCGGATTGACGCAGCTTGGTCTGTCGACGGTCGCCACACCCAAGGACCGCTGGCGCGTGTTCGGCGTCGAAGCGAACGGACGCGTCATCCAGGTCGCGCAACCGATGAACGTCCGTGAGCAGCGAGCGGCGCACCTCGCGCTGCGAACGATCGCGCCGTTCGCGTTCCTGCTGCCCGCGCTCGCACTGCTGGTCGTGTGGATCGTTGGTCGCGCGATGCGGCCCGTGCGCCGCTTTGCCGACGTTCTGCGCAGCCGCAAGCGCGACGCGCTCGATCCGCTGGACGACGCGGGATTGCCGGATGAGATCCGGCCGGTCACTACCGCATTGAACGATCTGCTGGCGCGGCTCAAGGAATCGGTTGAGCGCGAGCGCTCGTTCATCGCCGATGCGGCGCACGAGTTGCGCACGCCGTTGACTGCACTCGACCTGCAGGTGCAGTCGCTGCGGGCCGAGGCCGCCGGCAGCGGACACGACGACGCCGTGCAGCGGCTCGAAGCCGGTGTGGCGAGAGCTGCGCGCCTGGTCGAACAGTTGCTGGCGCTGGCGCGTGAGGAACGCGACGGCATCCGCGAACACGCGCCCGTG
>JANNGT010000311.1:0-43768 GCA_031404015.1 Gammaproteobacteria bacterium
GCCACGAAGGTCAGGAAGCGTGCGCCCAGCGATCCGGACGCTGGCCAGGACACGCCGCCCGCGCCGATCGTGAGCGCCCAGGCGTCCAGCCAACCCGTGGTCGCGACCTCGGCGCCGCCCAGTGACGAGCCCCAGGTGGCCTTGATGCGAGAGGCCTGCGAGAGATTGCTGCGCGGAACTGCGACCACCCGCGTGGTCACCGCGGCCGCGAACGTCAGGTCAAGCTTCGTCGAGGCGTTCGCGTCGTCGGTCGAGTACGCCCATCGCGACAGGTCGCCCGACTGCAGGTTCGTGAGCGGTGCATCGCCTTCCCACGAGCCGCCCGACAACGTCGCGTCGTCGATCAGATTCGGGTAGCCAAGGAACACGTTCGCCATCGACTACCCCCAAAGCACTAGATTGACGCGCATCGTCTCGAGGTCGAACGCCTGCGAGACCACGCGGAAGAGCCGGCCCGAGGACATGGCCATCCGGTCGAGCGTCACCTGCACGACGTCGGCCAAGTCGATCGCCATCGTCTGCGTGTCGAATGCGGTCGTGATCGTCATCTGCACGCGCTCGACGCCGTGCATCGCCATGAACTCGGTGCGGTACAGGTCGAAGTGGCTCGGGTGCTGCAGCGCGCGCCCCCGCTGGTCGACCGCGACCTCGTCAGCCAACGGGTGCTTGGTCAGCGTCGCCGCGGCCTCGTACGTCCACGTATGGAAGAACGGCGCCCGGGTCATCTCGTCGCGCGACTTCGCCGGCGCCCCGGGTAGCATCGCGCACGGCCACGTCTCGCCGCTGCGCCGCGTGAGCCGCCACACCGGCAGCTCCATCCCTTCGGGTGGCTGCAGCGAGTAGGACAGGATGTTGTCTTCGGTGAACTCGTGCGCCGGGTCGCCAACCGGCGGCAGCCAGCGGCCGACCTCGAACTCGTCGAGCCGGTTGAACCCGAAGAACATTGGCCGATCCTTGGCCGCGTCCTCGCACACGTCGAGGTAGGTCGTTTGCGGATCGTCGACCATCAGCGCGCTCGGGTACAGCCGGCCGTGGAACGTCCCGGTGATGCCGGCCTCCTGCGCGAGCGTCGTGCTGTTCCATCGCTGGTAGGTGTCGGCCTGGTTGTAGCCGAACGACTTGACTCGCAACTCGCCGCGCGGCGTCGAGCCCAGGCGGATGTACGTTGGCCCGGCGCAGTACCAGCGCACGGTCTCGGGGTCCGGCGCTTCGGCCAGCAGCTGCGCGGTCGTCGTGTAGTCCTGGCCGCGCGTGATCTCGATCCCGCCGTCGTAGGCCTGCAGGTAGCTTGAGCTGCGGCCCGGGTAGACCGTCGCGCCGGTCATCGCGCGCAGGCCCGGCCAGACGCCCTCGGTGCTGACCAGATAGATCAGTTTGCCGTCGCGCACCACGTCGCCGTCGCCGAACGTGGCCTCGGGCCAGTCGGGCACCACGGTTTCGACGCGCCTGAAAACGAAGGTGTTGCCCATCAGCGGCTCATCCTGGGAAACTGGCCGGGGCCGTTGATGACGTACTGGCGCGGCAGCTCGGTGGTCGCGAGCGCGACGGCGCCGATGAACGCCGTGTCGATCTCGAGGCTGTCGGACGCGCGAAACAGGTAATACCAAGCCGACCAGACCAGCTTGCCCGGGATCTCCCACAACACGGTCAGCCGGCCGGTCCAATCGAAACTTTGGTCGTAGTTCGCCGGGTTCGTGTTGTCCGCGCTCGTCGGCTCGAACAGCACCGGGTAGCGCGTCTCGATCGCGAACGTCGCCGGCACGATCGACGCGGCGTTGAGCATCGGATCAGCCGCGGTCTCGCCGGTGCCGCCGGCAAGCTCGTACGACCAGACTCGGTCACGCCCCGAGTCATAGCGCCAGTACAGCGGCGAATCCCGCGTGCCGCCCGTCAGCGCAATCGCTGTTCCGGCGCTTCCCGTCGCCACGTCGAGCGGCAGGACGTGGCCTTCGGCGCTGAAGTGCTTCTGCCACACAATCACCGTGCCGCCGGCGCAGATCAGCCGCTCGGCGCGATCAGCGGCGGTCGTCGTCGACCAGACGACGGACCCGGTGTCGGTACTGGTGTCGAAGTGGTAGATCTCGCTGCTGACGAAGGCCGCGAAGGCCGCTGTCCAGGTGTTGACGACGAACCAGATCAGGCCGCCGGCGTCCGACACGACGTCGTAGACGCCGACCTCGTTGGTGCCGTCTGTGAGATCTATTGCGACGTCGGTGTCGGCCCCGGTCGTCAGGTTCACGCGGCGCAACTTCTTTGCCGCGCACACGTACACCTCGCCGTTGACCAAGTTCTGCCAGATGCGCAGCTGCGGGTCGTCGTAAAACGACCCGCCCCCGTTGTACGCAGCATTGAACTGCTGCACCCCGGCCGCGCTGTGCTTGATGATGCGCAGCGTCGTGTCGCTCACCACCGACCAGACCGAGTCGTTGATGGCGTTGTAAAACGCGATCTGCAGCGTGTCGGATGCGAACGTCTCGCCCGTCGTGTAGCCATTGACCGTCAAGGTTGCCGGGTCGATGATCGCGAAGCCGCCCTGATTCCCGGTCGGCCCGTAGTTGCGCGCGCCCTCCCAAATCTTCCCGGTCGAAGCGACGTAGAGCAGGTCTTCTTGCGGGCCAGCGGTCGCCGTCGGATCGTCGGCGTACATCGGCAGCGCGTAGGTGTGGGTCGGCATCACACGTACCCGGACAGCGTGATCGCGATCTGCGCCAGCGTCGCATCCGGCGTTGCCGGCGCAATCACCGTCAGCAGGGTGTCCTTCGCAGCGGTCAACAACACACCACCGGTCAGCACGAACACCGGGATCGTTCCGGCCGCCGCCCAAGTGATCGACCCCACCGACACGTCACCGGTGCCGTCGTCCAGCCGGATATCGAAGATCGTCTCGGCAGTCGCGGCGATTTTCGCCTCACCCCCGCTCGGGAACAGGTCCGCCTCGTACTCGAGCGCACGCGGGAGTCGATACCGGATCATCACCATGCTCGCCGTCGGCGTCGCCTCGTAGCTGGCGCCAATATCGTAGGTTGGCCCGTCCGACTCGTATCGGATCTCGGGCGGATCGAAGATCACCCGCTGCACCGGGTGGTAGATCGGGTCGCCGAACACGCGTTGCTTCGCGATGCCCTTGATGCTGTCGTCGCCCTCGAGCCCACCCGTGCCCGCGTACGTGTCGACCAGGATGGGCTTCTTGAGCCGCACCAGCCGGTCGCGCATCTTCAGCCGCACCGACCGGAAGTCGACAATCGCCGTCTCGACCTCGCACTGGTAGACCAGGCGCGCTGCGTCGAACGTGGCCGCGCCCTGCGCGACGGCCCACAGGCTGAACGGCTGGCCGTCGAAGCCCGACGTCAGGTGCGCGTCGTAGCGCCCGTCGGTGTTCTCAAGAACGGTCTCGCCCCACGACGGCTCCACCGCCCCGAACACGCGGTTGCCGCTGAACGCCGAGCGCCGGTACGTGCCGGCGTTCTTCAGCGCTCCGACGATGTGCGTGTTCGCCGGCGTGTCACTCGGGCCCGTCGTCCAGCCCGGGCCGTTCGTCGCCCACAGGTAGGCGAGCGTTCCCGAGGCGTCGATGGCGACCTGGATCTTCGCGACGAAGACGATGGCCGACGTGACGATGCGCCCGCCGCCGGCGGCCCGCACCGACAGCACCTCGGCGGCAATCCTGCTGATGCGCGCCTGCGGGAGCGGCACGGCCGAGAGCACTTCGGCGGCGACCCGGGTCACGCGCGCGGTCGGCGCCGGGATCGCGAGAACCTCGAGCGCGACCCTTGAAATACGCGCAGCCATTGGCTACAGCGAGGTGAGCTTTGCGCCGGCCAACAGGGCGTTCACATCGGCCTTTGTCCACGCAATAGCCGTCGCCGGGTTCGTCTTCCACAGGTGCGCGATCTGCGCGTAACCGGTGCCCAGCGCGGCCGCGGTTCCCGCGTAATGCGTGGTGGAAATCTTGATCGACGGGGCAAGTTCCATCGACCCGGCGACCGTCTCTTTCGCGGCAACGTTGACCTGCACGCCGTATACCGTGGTCGGCGTGTAGGGCAACGGTTCGAGCCCCACCAGGTCGCGCGCGTTCAGCGTTCCGCTCTCGACGTAGCTGGTGTCGCCGTCGTTCGGCGTCTCGTCCAGCAGATCGTAATGCGTGGTGCCGGTGCTGGGCGTCCAGTCGGTGGTCTCGTCGGCGTCCGGGTCGAGCGTGTCGACACGGGTGGTCGAGCCGAGAAACGTCGTCGGCGACACCGCATCCGCAGCGTCCAGCACGTAGAGGTCATCGAACCAGGTTGCTCCGGCATGCGTGCCGTTGAGTTTGAGCCGGTCGATCACGCCCGCGGCGCCGCCGTTTCGCGTGTCCTGAGCCGTCAGCGCGATGATCTCGGCCCCGTTCTTGTTGGCCGTGATCACGCCGACCGTGTCGCTGATCTTGATGCGGATCTCGAAGTAATGCCCCTCGGTGTTCGTGCTGTTCGAGTCCGCATCGGTGTGCAGCACGGTGCCGTCGCCGCGCTTGATGATCAGGAAGAACGTCGGGCTCGCCCCGAACTCGACGGTGATGTGGACGGTCGCCCCCTCCATCAGCGTCAGGAACACCGCGGCCTGGTAACTCTTGATCCAGATGCCGATGATGATGTCGGCGGTCGACGCCGAGAGGATCTTCACGACGTTGTCCGCTGTCCCGGTCAAGTCGAGCGCGCCCGTGCCCGCGCCGCGCCGGCCGCTGTCGGCGGTGAAGCCGTTCGTCAGCGAGACCGTGTCCCACTTCGGCAACGCCGGCACGCCCAGGTCGAACCCGTCGAAAAACAGAACGCTCATGCCCTGATCCCTTCTGCGGCCGACAAGCGCCGATCCATGGCCTCGAGCAGGCCGTTGATGTTGATGAGCCGCGTGTTCAGGGCCGTCCAGCGCGTGCGGTCCTCTTCGCGATCGGCGCGCTGCGCGTCGCGGTCGGTCTGCTTGTCGTCCAGCTCGGCGTACACCGCAGCGGTCAGACCGTCGACCGAGGTTGCGATCGCGTTCTCGCGCGGCTCGATCTGCGCGCTGACGTCCATCAGGCCGGCCAGTTCCTCGGGCAACGTGTCGACGGCCACGGCCAGGTCGCCCACGCCACCCCTCAGGCGCCGGATTTCCTCAAGGTCGTCGGTCGATGTCTCGAGCAGCCCCGCGAGCAGACCGACCTGATCCTCGGCCAGCCGGATCTGCTCGCGCATCTGCTCGATCGCGCCGGTGTCCGATGTGGAAAGGCCGAGCGCGTCCAGGGCGCTCGTGACCTCCGAGAACACCGCCGAAAAGCCGGTGTTCCTGAGCGATTCTTTGCCCTCGGTGAGGTAGTCCTGCGCCACGCCGGTCAGCTGCTCGCGCGCGTACTCGTCGCCACCGCGCGCCGCGAACAGCGTCTCGCGGAAGCGGTCCTGCGCGAACTCCAACTGATCGCGCCGGCCAAGCGTCGACATGTCGCCAAGACGCAGGTTCGAGGTGAATTCGAACAGGCTGCGCGAGAAGTCCTGCTGACGCTCGAGCGCGTTCAGTTGCTCGGCGTAGGCGGCCGAGGCCGTCTCGATCACGCCGATCTGATCGCGCCACAACTGGCGCTGCCCGTCGATCATCTTGATCTGGTCGTCGTACGCGTCGCGCGTCGCCTCGGCCAGCGCATCAGCGCCGCCCTGCTCGACCTGGCCTTCGGTGCGGATCCGCGCGAGCGTCGTGCTGACGATCTCGGCGATCGTGCCGGCCGGGTCGGCCGATGCGTCCAGTCCGGCCCACAACGCGCCCTCGCGCCCGCGCAGCGTCGTGACCTGCTCGGCCGGCGTCTGCGTGCGCAGCAAGGCTTCGAAGATCTGGTCGTTCAACGTCCCGCGCGCGCTGCCGTACTGATCTTGCGTTCCCATCGCGGTGCGCAGCTGGCCGATGGCGCTCGTGTCGACCGTGCCGAGCAGCGCCTTGAGTTGTTCGTCGAGGCTGTCGAACGCGGACTCGGCATCGGCCAGGTCGTCGCCGAGCGTGCGCACGACCGGTGACAGGTCGCCCCATATCGCCTCGAGACCGTCCATTTCGCCGGTGACCGACTCGATATCGTCGGTGAGCGCGCGACGCGCGAGCGCCTTGGCCGCTTCCTCGGCGTCGTCGATGAAGTCGGTGAGCGGCCCCTGCAGCGCGACCAGCGCGTTGTACAGCTCGATGTTGCCATCCGCGAGCGACCGCTCGACGGCCGCGCGGAACTCGGCGCGCGTGTCGATGTCAGCGAATGCCACGCCGAGATCAGCGAACGAGGCAACCAGGCGGGCGTTGAGTTCGTCCTGACTGTAAAAGCTGTCGTTCAGTTTGCCGACCGCCTCGGTGGCTGCGTCGGCCGCATCGAACACCGCGTCAAGCGGCCCGCCCAGTTGCAGCAGCGCGAGGTATCGCTCCTGGTCCGCCTCGCCGAGGTTTTTCGCCTGCATCACGAGATCGCGGTATTCCTCGCGCGTGTCGACGCTCTCGAATGCCACGCCCATCTCGGTGAACGCCGAGACAACCTGCGTCTTGAGGTTCCCGAGCCGTTCCTCGGCGGTGAAAAACTCGTTGTAGAACGTCGCGGTCAGCGCCTGCAGGTTCCCCAGCCCGCCGGCCAGCGTGATGAGCGAATTGCTCAGCTCGACGCTCAGCCCGGTCACGTTGTCGAACACGCTGCCGAATCCCTCGAGGCTGCCGCGCAACTCGGCCGTGGCGCGAGCCGCATTGATCGCTGCCGTGATGCCTTCGGTGTTCAGCGTAGCCGGGTCGAACTTGCGGAAGTAATCGGCGTAGACCGCCGGCAGATCCGCCGCTTGGAGCCCGGCCAACAGCATCTTGCTCGACATTTCGGCGAACAGAGCCGGCATGTCTTCGTTGCCGGACCCTGCGGTGTTGATCGCGCCGGTGCTGAATCCGCCGACCTGGCCGACGTAGCGGTTGACGCCGCCCCCGTCGGTCTCCTGACTGAACGCAAGCCCCACCGGCTGATTGGCGCCCGTGCCGCCGAAATCGCGCGCCGAACGCAGGATCGCTGCGGCGATCGTCTCACCAATCTTGCGCGCTGATTCGTTGCCGGCGGTGTCTTGCGTTATGCCCTGAAGCGTGACGTCCGGGTGGTCGTACGACGGGCGCATTTCGCCGTCGATGTTCGGGGCCATCACCGGGTTGATCGCCCAATCGGCGACGACGCGCGATGCAACCAGATCGGCCAACAGGCTTGGATCGGTCATGAACGCGCCCTCGAACCGCCCCGTGTCGGGGTTGTTCGCTTCCATCTTGTACCAGGCGAGCACGGCGCCGAACCCGATGACGGCGGTGGCGAACGTGCCGGCGGCGCCGGTGAACGCGTTGCCGGCTGCGGACAGCTCGAGGATCGGCTCGGCGGTGTACATCGCGCCCGCGGTCGCGTTCGCCCCCGAAGCGGTGCGCAGCCCCATTGCCTGCCCGGCGCCCGAGAGCGCGAACTGGCCCGCGAGGTTCTGGTAGCCGCCCGTGTACATCGAGTACGCGTTCGAGAGACCTTGAAACGTGTTCGACATGCCGCTGGCAGCCCCGAGCGTGCCGCCGGCGCCGCCCTGCCCAGCCCCCGAGCCGAAGACGGACTGCACGCCCATCTGCAGCGTCGGGCGCAACACCAGCGTCTTGAAGAGGTTCTTCAGCGTGGTGATCGCGGCCTCGCCGAACCCCTCGCTGCGCTCGAACGCGCGCATCAGCGAGTCGGTGATCGCTTCCTCGGTGTCGTCGGCGAACTTCTGCCAGGCGTCGGTCGCTGCCTGCGCGGCGCGCTGCGCGGCCTCTTCCTCGCTCTTCGCTGCGTCGCGGCCGATCTCGCGATCCTGCTTCTCGCCGCGCTTGGCCTTGAGCTGCTCGAGCCAGTGGATCTGCGTCCTGATCGCAGCGACCTGCTCCTGCATCGCGCCGGTCGCCTCGAGGTCCGCGGCGCGCGCCTGCAGGGTTGCGATCGCGCGGTCGGTTTGCTTGTTCGCGAGATCGACGAGCCCGGCGCTCGTGAGCCCGATCGCGTCGATCTCGTCCTGCATCGCGAGCACGGCCTGGCGCGCGGATTCGGCGCCGTCCATCTCCTTGTCGGTCGCCGCTTCGGTCGCCTCGGTGTGCGCCTTGAAGGCGTCCAGGGACGCTTTTTCGAGATCCTCCAGCGCCTTGATGTGCGCGCGCATGACCGGCTGCGCTTCGCCGAGTTTCTTGATCGCGGCAACGTACTGCTCGGTCGAGATCGATTTCTTGCGCTCGAGTTCCTGGAGCAGCGAGACCTTCTCGGCGTAGTCGCTGCTGATGCCAAGGACTTCGTTGTAGGCGGCCGCGAGGCTCTTGGCGTGCTGCTCCGCTTCGCGCGCGGCGTCGGACGCCGCCTTGGCCGCCGCAGCCTGGGCATCGGTTTGTGCTTCGATCGCTTTCAGTTTGTCGCGCAGCGTGGCGGCCGACTGCTTCTCCGTGGTCTGCCGCCGCTCCTCTACGTTGAGCTGTTCGACCAGCTTTTGGAGCTTCTGCTCTTCGCGCGCGAGCTGCGCGACGGCTTGGTCCTTCTGCTCCAGGCTGAAGCGTCCGAGCGACGTGTTCAGTTTCTCGACGAGATCGCGATACTCGTTGACCGCCTGCGCCTGCTTGTCGATTTGCTGGCGCTTCGTCGCGCCGAACACGAGCCCGAGCGCCTCGGCAAATCCAAACCCGGCATCGCGCGCTTCGCGGAACTCCTTCGCGGTGTCGGCCAGGCTCGGGATCAGGTCGCCCATCAGGGCGATCTTCATCTCGGTCACCTCGAACCCGAGGCGGTTCCACGCCTTCTGCAACTTCTCGGCGTCGCCGGCCTGCGATGCGTACGCCCGCGCAGTGAGGTCGTTGGCGTTTGCGATGTCCTTGAGCAGCGGCAAGAGTTGCGAGCCGGCCTTGCCGAGCACGGCGATCGCCATCCGCGTCTTCTCGGCGCCGTCCTCGTACTTGTCCAGCTCCTTCGCGAATGCGATGAGCGCGTCGGTCCCGTCGCCCATGCCGGAAAGGCTCAGGCCGAGCGCCTTGAAGGCCAACGCAGCCTTGCCGGTGTCGGCATCGACGCCGAGCATCGCCTTTTGCAGTAGCGCCGCGGCGCTCGCGATTTCGCCGATGCTCTTGCCATTCTCGGCCGCGACGCCGAGCAGCCGCGACATATTCTCGACGGACGTGCCGGCGATCTCGGCCGCATCGTCGAGGTCCGCGAGCGCGGTGACCACGCGACCGAAGTCGCCGATGATCGCGCCGACCGACAGGCCGACGCCGATCACCCCGAGAGCCTTCCCGGCCGCCGAGAACGCCGCCTCCATCTTCTTCGCACTCGCCTCGGCGATGTGCGCCGCGCGACCCATATCCCTCTCGAGGGACGCAAGCCGAGCGTTGATGTCTATCGAAAGAACCGCGATGGGCATGTCAGGTATCCCGCTGGTGCGAGCGAATTGCGATGAGCTGCTCAGAGAGCATCTCGATGTCGTCGATGCCGTGGATCTCGGCCAAGATCGGCAAGGCCGACCAGTCGATCTGGCCCCCCATCGCGTTCCAAATGCGGATCACGATGGACGTCTCGAGCGACGAGGCTGGCGGTTTGAACTGCCCGGGCAGGTCCTGGGCCGCCAGCCAGTCCGTTAGTTTTTTCTTGCGTCCTCCAGAGCCTTCTGGCGAGCGCCGTAGGCGGCGAGGATCGCATCGACGACTTTCGCGAAGTGTTCCGGGTTGTCGGAGAGCCACTCGCCGCACGCGTCCGCATCGAAGGGCAGCGGATGCGGGTCACCACCCGTCACCATGTGGCCCTCGGTCATCCCGTCCCAGCCGACGACGAACTTGAACACCGCGCGCTGCGTGCCAGTGGCGCGCAGGTCCAGCATGTCGAGTTCGGTGGGCCGTCGAAGCGTGAGCTTCACCGGACCGAGGGCGTGTGCGAGTTCGAGCACGCTCTCGCGGTTCCTGCGGATCTTGTCTCCGATGACGCTCATCGGGTTCCTTTCTGAATGGGGTGAAAAGAAACGGCGCGCCGCGGATCAACCGCAGCGCGCCGGCGCCGAGGTCAGGCGATCACGACGAGTAGTAACTCGGGCTGCCGTGCATCGTGATGGCAGCGCTCGTGGTGACCTTGTCCTGCGCCGAGCCGCCCGGCAGCAGGTTCGCCCCGACGTAGCCGGCGAAGACCATGATCTGACCGCCGGTGCCGAACGTGAACTTGAATACCTTCATCGTCTGCGCGTCGCTCGCCGACTTCATCGCGAGCAGGCCCGCGTCGGAGATGTCCCAGATGTTCTCGAGCGTGTACGTCGCGGCATCCGGAAGCCCCGGTACCTGCGACTTTTGATTCGCGTGGATCGTGGTCGTGTCGATGAACTGGAATCCACCGCCCGAGGACGAAACGCCCGTCGCCGTGGTAATCGACGTGCCCAGCGTCACGACCTGGAACGAGCCGGTCGAGAACGTGTCGAAGTCGGTCGTGTCCTCGCCCTCGAGCTGAAAGGTCGCGCCGGCAGCGCCAGCGACGCGAAACACGCGGCCATTGACCTGGTGCATACCCTGAATCGTCATCAGCACGTACGCCCCGTTGCTCGGCAGCGTGCCCGAGGTCGTGACGACGCCGGGCGACGCCTTCGTGATGCCGGTGATCGTTTGCGCGGCGCCGATCGCCGACTGCATGGCGATCGCGACGTTGCTCCATTTGCGGACGGTAGCCATTGCGGGCCTCCAAAAAAAGAAAGCCCGCAGAGGCGGGCGTGAACAAGCCGCCCGATCACTCGGGCAGCGGGAAAGGAACCGGGGGTCCTACGGGTTGACCAGCAGCGTCACCGTGATGTTCGTGGCGTAGAGGCCGACTTCGGGATCGAATGCAGGCTCGCGCGCGGTCATGCGCTCGCCGTTGGCGTGCAGCGCGGCGACGATCGCATCCGCAACGTCGTCGGCGCTGTCGCGCGTCGTGCCCCAGACACCCACGACGAACGAAACGTCCTCGCACATCAGAGCGCCTGCGAGGCTGTACGTCGGCTCGGTGCCCGTGCGGGCGAACACGATCGCCGGGAACGCGGTGCCCTCGGGCATCACGTCCGGGTAGATTCGGTCACCAACCAAAGCGACCAGCGCGGCGTGACCCGAGAGGTAGCCGTAAAGCGTTGATTCAGCGGACACGAGCGGCGGCCTTCGCGTTGAGCTTCTCGATTTGCTGGATCACCGAGCGCATGAAGACGGCGATCGCCTCCTGTCCGCTCGAGGCCGCGGCGCCGGTCAGGAAGCGCCGGCCGCGCGTGCCCGGATGATTCACCGAGCGCACGCCGCGGCCCGCGAAGAACAGAAAGCCGCCCTTGCGCGCTTTGATCACGTGCGGCTTCGTGCCGAACTCGACGAAGCGCCAGTAGTACGGATCGTTCGGGTTCGTCGCGCTCGCCTTGCCGAGCCGGCGCGCCCGTGCGCCGCGCAGCGGGCGCACGTTGATGAAGACGCCCTCGTCGCCCGCGCGCCGCGCGAACTTCGAGGTGCGCACCGAGATCGCGTTCCTCATCGTCCCGGGCGTGCGCGTCTTCGTCGGCGCGGCGAGCACCGGCGCCGCCGCCTTCGCCGCGGCCTGGATCACACGGCCGGCCTGCTTGAGCGCGCTGCGCACGGCCTGCGTGCGGATCTTCTTCGCCGCATCGGCGAGCGCGCGCTTCAGCTCGTCGATGCCTTCGAGTCGGACCGTGAAGCCGTCGCTCATCGCCCGTTCCTCACGCCCGACAGACACATCATCTCGAGGCCCTCGCGCCGCGCGTTCACGTCGATCACCGACACGATGTCGAGTGGCGCACCGCGCCAGACGATGCGCATCTCGCGCGTGACGCCGGCGCGGTAGCGAATCGTCACGCGATGATCGGAGGCGTCCTGCATCTGCGCCGCGGCGAAAAACTCGTGCCCGCGGATCGGCTCGACCTTCGCCGGGACCGTGGCCACGTCGGACCAGCTCACGACTTCCTCGCCGATCGCCGAGCGCGTAACGCTCTTCGTCTGGATCGTGATGCGCTCGCGCAGGCTGCCGGCGGCGAGCACGTCAGTAGCTCATCACGCGGTAGCGGTCCAGCAACCCGTCGAGAAACCGAACCATCGACGGCACGCGGTCACTCTGCGCGATCAACTCGCGCTGCCCGTAGGTCGCAGCAATCGCCGCCAGCATCCACGCTTTGATCGGCGCCGGGCAGTCGGCTGCGATGTACCCCGCCTGGTACGTGATCCGCACTGCGTTCGCTTCGTCGCGCGTGTCCGGCCAGTCGACGTTGTAGGCCGGCAGTACCCACGAGGGCTCCTGCTTGTCGTCGACCGCGTACTGATCAGACGCAAGCGTCTGTGTCGCGCCATCGTCGTCGACGTACTGGATGCTCGTGAGCGACGTGTACGGCGGGCGCGGAAGCGCAATGCCCTCGCTCGGGAACGCGTCCAGGTACAGGCCAAACGTCGTCGGCGCGAGCGCACGCTCGGTAAGCAGTTCCGCCTGCTCTCGAACCGCGGTGATCAACCGCGTGATCAGGTCGTTGTCGTCGGTGATGTCGACGCGGCAGTGCGCCTTCGCCTCGGTGAGCGTGATCGGCTCGACCGTCGGCGCGGTGATGACTTTCAAGCCCATAGTGGCGACCCAATGCAAAAGGCCCGCACGAGGCGGGCCTTGGTGTTTGCTGCGGAATGCGCGTCAGTTGCGACGCGTCGAGCGTTGAATCTGCGATCTGCGCGTGTCAGTGCCGGCGGCCGTGCGTCGGCCCGATTGAATCTGCGCGCCGAGTGCGCTGCGCGTGCCGTGCTGCGACAGGATGTCCAGCGCGGTCATCGTGTCGGTGGCCGCGGCCGAGTCGGCGAGCGCGTCCGTGTACGTCTGCGACCCGACCGTGCCCGTTGCCGAGTCCGTTGCTGCTGCCACATCGGCCAGCGCGTGCGTCGCGACCAGGCCGACCACCACGATGTCCGAGCCAGCCGCCAAATCCGCGAGCAGATCGGCCAGCACCGCCGCGCAGCCCATCACTTCGGCAGCGTCCGCCGAGTCGGCCAGCGCATTCGTCAGGACCGCCGAGCACGACGCCGAATCGGTCGCCGCAGCCGAGTCCGCCAGGGCCTCGGTGTACGTGGCTGCGCCAAGGCTGCCCGTCGAAACATCCGTCGCAGCGGCCGAGTCCGCCAGCGCATTGATCAGCGTCGCGACACTCGACGCTGCGTCTGTCGCTGCGCCCGCGTCGGTGATGGCATCCAGGCCCACCAGGACCGCCGTAGCTGCGTCCGTCGCAGCCCCGGCGTCCGATACCGCCACCGCGATCGTCAGCGCGCCTGTGGCGGCATCTGTGGCCGCGCCTGCGTCGGCCAGCGCGTTGATCCCGATCAGCAGCGCCGTCGTCGTGTCGGTTGCTGCGCCAGCGTCCGCGAGCGCGTTGATTGCAACGAGGCCAGCAGTCGCGGTGTCGGTCGCGCCGGCTGTGTCGGTCAGCGAGTCGGTGTAGCTTGCCGCGCCGCCCGACGTGTAGAAAACCCGAATCTCGTCAGGTTCGAGCACCCGCCACGGGTCTTTGGACCACCGGACGAGCGCATCAAGCGAAAGATTGCCTTCGCCATACGCCAACACCGAAACCTTCGTCGTCGAGATGTTCGCAGTCGGGAACCCGCTCGACCCGAGAAATTGCGCGTTCCATCCGTTCCAACCGTCGCTGGCTGGCGTTGTATTGACCGCGACGGCCCCATTAATCGCGACGCGGCAAAACGCCGTACCGTTGACCCCAAGCGCAATGCCCACGGCGAAGCGGCGCGGGATCACGATGTTGTCGCCCGCGACAACACACGTCGCAGCGTTTTCAGTTACCAGCAGTTGGTTGCTGCTGTTGAGGATGATCCGCTCGTTGGTGTTGTCGCCGTGGTTCCACCACCAGTTAGTCCCGGCCGCGCCGAGTTCGCCGGCTATCAACAACCAACGATAGCCGTTCCCACTACCGACGCTGCGCCCTGTGACCGCAGTAGTGAATGCCAGTCGTCGATTGCTGCCGTACTCGGACGCGAGCCCGTGATCGGTCTTGGCGGGTACGCCTGTATTCGTGACCGATGGAACCCCAAAAAACGAATTCGGCCCAAACGGCGCAGCAAATAGCCCGAGCATTCGAGCGCTGCGTAGCGCCTTGAACACTGGATTCGACAGCGCCAACGACCGATGTCGCCGTCTCGCATCGACCCCAGGCGTCCAAATCAAGCCCATGTGTTACGCCGCCGGTTTGTAGGTGAAACTGGTTGCCTTGAGCGTGATCGGTAGCGTCGAGTAACTCGCGGAAACACCAGTCTTGTTCTCAATGAAGAACTGAGCGCCCGTGACCCCCGCGAGCACCCCGTGCATGACGGCCGTCACCCGCTGCGCCACGTCGTAAATTTGGATCGGAATCGACCCAATAAACTGCGCCGCTTTCAGCGCCGTTGCATCCGGCGCGGGGATGTCGTCGCTCGTCCCGTCACTGTTCAGCACGAGCATGTACACGTTGAAGTACGCGCCGGCCGATGGTGCCGCGCTGAACGTGTCCGGCACATCGAGAACGAGCCGAACGTGCGGGTACAGGTCCGTCGAGTTGTCGAAGTCGGTCATCGTCAGGCCGGTCAGTCCCGTGTACGTCCACGACGCATTCGTCAGTGTCGCCGCAAGACTGACGACTGTCGTCGTCGTGCCGTCGAGTACGAACTGTGTTTCGTTTGCCACGACGTCACCCGTTCAGTGCGCGCGAAATGTCGTCCACGCTGACCGGGCCGAGCACATCGCGCTTGATCGCGCTAACCGTCCCGGTGTTCGTCGTTGCCCCGGCGAACACGACCTCGAACCGCGAAGCCTTAACCCGCGACGCTTGCAGGATCGACTCGGCCACGCTCGCCGCCGTCGCGTTCCCCCAAACATCCGTCACAACCTTGCGGTTCTTGGTCCGGCTCATGTCGCGAGGCGCGTACCGCAGGAACAGATCCCACGCGGCCCGCTTGCCCGCAACGACAGAGTCGAACGCAGAGTAGTCCGCACCTTCGTCCAGCGCGCGCGCGTCTGCAGATTCGCTCCACGCGTCGACGTTCGACGGTCCGTTGTACCAGTCGGCCAACGCGTTGTCGGCCCGGGCGTCACGCGCAGCGACCGCCGTCGGATTCGTCTCCGCGAGAATCGCCGCTCGCAGCGTTGCCAGTTGTGCAGGGGTCAGCATGGCTTAGCTCGCAGTCAGCGAAGCGGTGTAACCGACGTTCAGCACGTCGTTCAGCACCACCGCACGCGTGGCAGTGAAGGACTTGCCGGCGAACAGCGTCCCGGTCGTGCCGCCTTTGGTCGCCACGCTCGTGACGAACGCGCCGTTGATCGTGACCGTGCCGTTGATCGTGAACGTCGCGTTCGCGCTCGTGGCCTTCGATCCGGCGCTCGCCGCCGAGAACGCCAACGTCGGTCGCGCCGCCTCGCTGTACGCCGAACTCTCGGCCCATCCCGCATGGCTCGACATGATGTCGGCCGCGGCGATCGCACTGAATGCCGCGTTATCGATCAGGCCGATGTACCACGCCGCCGTGTAGGCCGACCCGGCCAGCGTCTCGTCGAGCAGTTTGTTCCTGCCGGTCGTGACGATCAGGTTCGGGCCTTCCTCGACCCAGATCACCTGGCCATCGCGCACGCACTCGACGCGCATCCAGCCGTGAGCCTCGATGCCGTCGGCCTGGACGTGATTGCAGATCAGGCTGGCCTCGCAGGCATCGCTGCCGCGGGCAATGTCTTGAGTCATTTTGCGATCCCTGAAATGGAAACGGCCCGCCGAAGCGGGCCGTTAGTTGCTTGGATCGACGATCAGTCAGCCAGCGGCGACGCGCCGCTGTACCGCGCGCCGTACAGGTCGTACAGCACCACGACGCCGAGCGGAGCCGTCGCAGCGTGGCCGGTTCCGTCGACCCGCAGGCAGTCGAAACCGTTGGCCACGTCCAGGTCGGACGCATCCACATCGATGATGTAGAGCGAGTTCTTGCTGTTCGTCGTCTGCGTGGTGAACGTGTTGCTCGTCACCGCCGTTTCCACCATCGTTTTCGACGCGGCATAGTCGGTGTTCGCCAACATGCGCGTGAAGGCAAGCGCCTTCTCGCTGGTGCCGGCTACCGCCGTTGCCTGCTTGAGCGTGATCGTGCTGCCGGTGACCGTAGTCCCGTCGGCAATGCTGATCGTGATACGACAACGCTTGTAGTTTTTGAGCGACACGTACGTCGTATCGCCAACGGTGGTGGTGAGCAGCAGCCCTGCGGCTGCCACAATCGACGCGACTTGTTCGTCGAGCCGAGCATTGGTGCTGATGGTCATGTCAGGTGCTCCTGAGTCAAAGTGGATTACGAACGGGTCGCGAGGCTGACGAAGTGCGACTGCGTTGAGCTGCCGTTCTTGCGCGAGATCGCCGTCTGCAGCCACGGCTGCCCGCCCAGGCGCAGCACGAACCGGAAGGCGCGCATGTTCTGGTCGAACCAGAAGTGCATCGACTGGTCGGCCTTCACGGCGCCCTTGGTGATCGCGATGTACTGCGACAGGTCAGCCAACCACAGGTCACCCACGGTGCCCAGCGCCTGGCAGCTCTCCATCGGCACCACCGGGCGCCCGAGCAGCGTGCTGTAGGGTGACGCGGTGAGCCCGTTCGGGGGCATCCAGATCGGCATGCCGCCCACGTTCTCGGAGCCGGCCACGTTCTTGATCTTGACGTTGAGCTGCATGAGTTGCACCTCGACGTCCGAGTGGATCAGCCAGATGGCACGCGCGCGGTGCGCCGCCGGCATCCGGGTCCACATCTTCATGATGTTCTCGGCCACGACGGTGGCGGCCACCTGGCTCGTTTCCTTGGCCACACTGACCACGCAATCGGCATTGAGCAGGCCCAGGGGCTGGCCCGCGCCGGTGCCGTTGAGGATCGCGTCGCTGACCTTGAAGGTCATCTTCTCGCCGGCCTCCATCTGCACCCAGGCGCCCAGCGCGGAGGCGTCCTCGAGCGCCTCCTCGGTCACCGGCACGAGCGCGGTCAGGCGGTCCAGCTTGATGCTGCGATTCTTGAAGACCGGCTTCGTCTGGTTGATCGCGTCGGCCTCGGAATCCCAATACGCCTGGATGCCGGTGGTGCCGTGGGCCGTGGTCTCGCTGGCCGGGAACTTCCACTCGGTACCGGCCACCGGGATCTGGCGCACCCGGGCGAGCAGCGAGTCCTGGCTCTCGATCACGGACATGATCTCGCCCGAATACTGCGGGGGCACCAGGAAGCCGCCGTCGGCGCCGACGCTCTCGTTCGCGTACGTGGTCGGGCCAGCCATGAGCAGCAGCCGCTCGTCGGCCGCGCTCGGCCGCATCGAGGCGCCGCGCACGCTCGCCAGGAACGCCCCGAAGTGCGCGAAGCCGCGCTGCGGATCGGCGAGCAGGTTCGGCACACCGCCCTCGAGGCGCGCACCGTCGCGCACCTCGAGCGCCACGCCGGCCACAGCGCTCGAGCGCTCGGCCTCGATGAGGCGCTGTTCGCGCTCGATCTGGGCGTTGAGCGCCTCGACCTGGCCAATCAGGCCGTCGACCTGGGTCTGTTCCTCGGCCAACAGGTCGCGGGTCTCGGTCGCCGCGAGTTCGGTGATCTTGCGCGCGGCCTCGACGGCCGCGTTTTTGCGCTGCAGGAGCGCTCGAAGGGTCTTGTTCATGATGTCCTCAGATGAAGGTATTGGAACGACCAGAACCGGCGAGTCGCGCCGGGTTCGGCCGCTCCTGCATCGGAGGCGCGGCCAAGGTCGCGCGCACTGGTCAGGCGCGCGCGGCCTCGGGATTCAGAGTGCTGCGAGTCGCAGCGCGTTCGAACTTGCAGCGAGGCGCGAGCGGCGCCGCGGGTTGGCCATGCGGGCGATCGTTTCTTCGAGTGTCGCGACCCGGTCGACCATGCCGCGCGCGAGCGCGTCCTGGGCGCTGAACACGCGACCCTCGCCGTAGCCGCTGCGCACAGCCTCGACACTGATGCCGCGATTGCGCGCGATGGATTTCAGCATCACGCCGTACGCCTGGTCGACCATCGCCTGGATCTGCTCGCGCGCCTCGTCGGAGAGCGGCTCGGAGCTGTTGCCCTCGGTCTTGTAGCGCCCGGCGCTGATCATCGTGAGCTTGTGGCCCTTGACGGCCAGCTCGGCGCTGCGGTCCTGGTGCACCGCGAGCACGCCGATCGACCCCACGGTGCCCGAGGGCGTCATGACCAGCTCGGTCGCGGCCGACCCGATGTGATACGCGGCGCTCGCCGCCAGCGAGTTCGCGACAGCGATGATCGGCTTGGCCGCGCGCGCCGCGTGAACCTTGTCGACCAGCTCCTGCGTGCCCGGGACCGCGCCGCCAGGCGAGTCGATGTCGAGCACGATCGCCCCGACGTCGCTGCTCGCGACCGCGGCGTCGATCTTGGCGCTCAGTTTTTCGGTGCTTGTGCCGCCCGGCCCGGAGATGCTTTCCACCATGTGCGCGCGGTGCGCGATCACGCCGAACACCGGGATCACCGCCACGCCGCCGCCGCCGCTCGCGCTCGCGGCTGCATCGCGGCGCGCGGCGGCCTGCGCTGGCGCCTCGCCGATCGCCGCGAAGAGCGCGTCGCCAGCGAGTCGCTCGCCGGCCGTCCAGCGCTCGATGACCGCGACCAGCGCGCCCAGCGCCATCGGCTCCATTGCCCAGGCCTGCGCCATCAGCGCGGACAGGATCGTCAGGTGGTGCATTGTGCGTACTCCAAAAGTGGCGCGCCGCCGGCCTCGCCCCACGCGTTGAGCAGGCCCGGGTAATTGTCCGAGACCAGCAGCGCGCCCAGCCGTTCGTCGCACCAGCCGCTCGAGGCATCAGGCGTCATGCACAGCGCCTGCGCTATGTACGCCCCGTGCTCGACGTAGAAAGCGCGGGCGCGCTCGGGGCCATCGGCCGCACCGGCGTACCGGCGCAATGCCCCGACCTCGCGCGTAACCGATCGATCCGCCGCCATGCGTAGCAGCGTTGCCTCTCGCGACGGCGCGCGGGGTTGACGCTTTTTCGGCGGCGAGTCCGGCTCGATATCCGGTTCGGCCGCGGGCCGCGCGTTGCCGCCAGCGCCGTCGCGCGGGTCTGAACTGCGGCTCATGTTCAGCGGCTCGAGCGGCTCATCCAGTCCGGTGATCGGCGGCAATCCCTCGCGGCCGCGCACTTCGTTTCGCGTCATCCAGCCGTCCAGAATCGCGTCGTGGTACAGCTTGCCGCGGCTCACCGAGTCCGGGCGCAGCAGATCGGCCACATCGAATTCGATGCGCAGCCCGTCGTTCTGTTCGGCCTCGGTCAGCAGGTAGCCTTCGAGCGACTCTTCCCACCGGCGGAAGAGCGCCATCAACGTGTCCTGGTAGAACTCGGCTGATTGCTGCTCGATATTGTTGTTCGTCGACCGGTCGAGAATCCCGACCTTGTGCGGTGGGACCAGCATCATCCTGCACAGATCGTAGTCGTTGAACTTTCGGCTCTCGATGAACTGCGCGTCGGCGTTGGTCATGCCGAGCTCGTGCATCTTCATGCCCTGGTCCAACACCGGGATCGAATGCGCGTTCTCGCCGCTCAACCCGGCGCGGAACGCGTCGCGGAATTTCGCACGCGCCTCGGCGTCGGCGAACTTGCCCGGGTACTCGATCCACGCGCCGCCGTGCTTGGCGCCGTTGCTGAAGAATTTACCCGTGTACTGCTGCGCAGCCAGCGCGCTCCCGATGCCATCGGCCTGAATCGCCGTGACCCCCAACCCGAGAAACCCGTCCAGCGGGAGTTGGCGCAGATGCAGCACCTCGGGGCCCAGCAGCACCGTTTCGCGGCCGCGCGCGTCGCGCACTCGGTATCGCCCCGTCCCATCGTCGAGTTGCTCGGGTGTCACGCGGTCCGGGTGCAGCGGTATCAGCGACTCGACCTCGCCACGACCATCGATCACGATCTGGGCGTACGCGTTCGATCGCAGCGACAGGTGCGCCTGCAGCATCTCGCGAAATTCAAAGACGGTCTGCCAGCGGTTCGGCCGGCGCGACAGCACGCGCGCGAGCGGATGCGCGGCGATCACCTCGAACGCGCCGCGCCGAATCCGCACGGGCAGTTTGGCGACGGACTCGGCCAGGATGCGAACACACGCGTAGATCACCGACAGGCGCAGCGCTGACGAGGGCGAGACGCTCACGCCGCTCGCCGATACCGCGCCGATCGGCTGGTACCAGAAGTCGCTCGTCGGCGAGCGCGACGCGAACAGGCGGCCGGGCAGAAACATCAGCGTCGCGCCGCCAGGCGCACGGCATAGAGCGTCAGCCCGAGCGTGACCGCGCCGCACGTGATCAGCCCGACGGGAGCGCCCCACTGCAGGCCGGCGCCGACCGACGCGAGCGCGGTGCCCGCGGCCAGCAGCGCCGAGAAAATGCGCGACTCGTTCATACGAACACGACCCCGCCGTCGTGCACGTCATTTGCTTCAACGGCCGACGCCGCGGCTCCCATTGCCATTGCCAGTGCCACCATGCCGTCGATCCTCCCTGTGGCTTTCGCCTTATCGAGCTTTCGGTTGCCAGCGGGGTCGCGCAGCACGACCGCATTCGCCGCGCACATCGTCAGCACCGGATGCGCGCCGTGCGCGACCCGTTGCGCGAGCAGCGCGGCCTCGAGTGCATCAAGCGCCGGGCCCATGCTCTGGAACCCCTGGCCGAACGGATGCATCTGCTCGAGCATCTCGGCCGGCGCACCGGCGCGCGAAAGCGCGGCTTTGAACACATCGATGCGCCAGCGGTCGAACGCGAGCAGCCGCAAGTCCCACCCGGCCGCCGATTCGAGCACCTGCGCGGCGACCCAGTCGTAATCGATCGTCGCCCCGGGCGTGAGCGTGAGCGAACCTTTCTGCGCCCACACGTCATAGGGCGCGCGATCACGGCGCGCGCGGTCGTGCACGCCTTGGGCCGGCGCCCAGAACGTCGGACGCACTTGCCAGATGCCGGCGTCGTTCTGCCAGCACGCCACGAACGCCGTGAGGTCCGAGACCGCCGACAGGTCGATCCCGCAGAACACCGGCTGACCAGCGTACGGCTCAACCTCGGCCGCGCAGGCGCCCCACACCGAGCGCGACACGAACGGCGCGATCGCCTCGACCCGTTGGTTGAGGATCAGGTTTCGAAACGACGGTTCCGCGCTCGGCATGCGCTGCGCCGCGGCCGCCTGGCGCTCAACGTCCACGCGGTCGCGAAAGACACCGAGCGCCGGATTGGCCGCCGCCCATGCCTTCACGCTGTCCATCTCGCAGTCCTGCGGCGCCGCGTGCAGCTCGAGCACCGTCTGCGGGTCCGAGCCGCCCGCCGCGTCATCGATCCAGATCGACAGCAGGTCCGCATCGTTTGGCGCCTGCGTCGAGATCACGATCAGCAGCGGCGCCGCGTGCGCGCCCTGCGCGGTCGTGATCGCATCGATGAAGTCGCTGCGCGGCCCGCGCACTTGCCCAACTTCATCGAGGATCGCCAGCAGCGGCGACAGTCCCTGCGCGGTCGAGCCATCGGCGGCGAGCGCGCGGTACTCGGTGTTCAGCGGCAACCCGATCAGCCGCTTCCCGGACGGGACGATGCGAACGATCGACACGAGCCGCTCATGCAGCTGCGCCATCTTCGCGGCGAGCGAGAACACGATCGCCGCCTGGTCGCGGCTCATCGCGCCCGAGACGAGCTGAGAGTTGCGCTTGGCCTCCGGTCCGACCAGGTGCACGAGCACGAGCGCCGCGATCAGCGACGTCTTGCCGTTCTTCCTGCCCATCGACAGGATCGCGCGCCGCGTGCCGGCAGCGTTGTCGTAGACGCGACGAATGAACCGCTTCTGGAATCGCTCCAACTTCAACGGCTGCCCGACCTTCGTGCCCTCCGGGATCCGGCAGAAGGTCTCGATGAACTTGACGACACGCCCGGAGCGCGTGAGCTTGCGAGCCACGTCACGCCGTAGGAATCAGGTCGTCCTCGAGTTGCCGCGCCACCTTGCGAGCCTCACTCTCGGCCTTGCGCCGCTTCGTCTTGTCCTCGAGGTCGCCCGAGGCCGCCGCCTGCATCTGCAGCAAGCGTGTGAGCGCCATCACGCGCCGCGAAAGCTGCTCGAGGATCGCGTGCTTCGGATTCGCGACGACCGTGCCGCGCGCGTTCGTCAGCACGTCGCCCTCGCCCTCGATCTCGAGTTGCAGACGCTCGATGTCGGCCATCGCGCGTGCCATGTTGGCAGCGTGCACGAGATCGGCATCCGTCCACTCGGCCCGCGCCCGTGCGCGCACAACCGCCGCCCAGAACGGGCGGTCTCCATCGCGCAGCCGGACGTGCCCAGGCGGGTCGATGTCGCCCTCGATCGCCGCGGCCATCGCGTCGACCATGCCCTTGACCGAGTCGGATCGGGTCCGTCGTGCTGTCATGCCGTTTGCCCGGTTTGCGATGAAGCGAAGTTACGAGAGCGGTCTAGCGCCGAAAGGTTGCAAAGAAACAACACTCCCCTACCCTGTCTCTCGTCGCCAATGATGCGATGCATCAACCGGCCAGCCGCTCACGTCGCAGCCCGCGCGCAGCCCGCCGTTTTCCTCGCGCTGCTTGTCCGCGTCGTGGCACTGCTTGCACAACGACTGCCAGTTGTCGTAGTCCCAGAACAACGCCTGGTCGCCTCGGTGCGGCGTGATGTGATCGACCACGGTTGCAGGCGTGATCCTGCCCATCTGCTCGCAGTACCGACACAACGGATGCAAGCGCAGGAACCCGACCCGTGCGGACTGCCACCGGGCGCCATACCCGCGGGCCGTTGATCCGGGGCGATCAGAAGGGAGTCGTTTGGGCGCAGGCATGAAAAAGCCCGCGTTTTGCGGGCCTGGCTGGGACTCTGGCTATTGCGGCCAGCGTATCGATAAACAGGGTTATATCAACCAATTGCGGACATTTCCTAATCTAGTTGTCGTCAGGCTGCGGATTCGACGATGCCGGCGGCTTGCAGGGTGTCCTCGGCTGCGTTCATGGCGGCACGTTCCAAGACCCTTGCCCAACGCAGGACTTCGGCTTGCCAGCGGCGCACGGTGCGCGGATCGACGTCATGGTCGTCTGCGATGCGGTGCAGCGCGACGCGTAGCCCGAAGTGCCTCTGCAGGATCGTCGCCATTGCGCCTGGTCGTGTGCGCACCGCTGGCGCAATGTCGGCGACCAGTTGCGCGCGCATTGCCAGGATCACGCACGCGGCCCGTCTTGTCGGGGCATCAAGTACGCGGAATCGTGCCTCGATTGCAGTCTGCTGCTCACGGGGCATACGGGATACGAGGGCGAGGATCATCCCGGCTTGCGCTGCGCCGTCAAACCCTTGCAGCCCTCGGCCTGCGCCTGCATGACGTTCGTATCGGTCGCGTGCCTGTAGGGCTATCTGCCGCTCTGCTGCGCCGGCCGTGCCCTGCTGTGTTGCGCTGAATGTGAAGGAGAACAGCAACGCTTGATGCGCGCTGCGGAAGAGTGCCGGCCCCTGTGGAGAGGCGGGGGGGGAGGGTCTTTTCGCGAGAATTGTCGTCAATACGTGCCCTCGGTTGTGCGTTGCGCCTACTCCGTGCCTGCCTTACCTGTCCGCGCCCATCCGCGCCGGGCCATACCATGCTCTGCCTCGCCTGCCCCGCCACAACTCACCGCGCCACAACTCACCGCGCCACACCGTGCCACACCGCGCCTGCCTCACCCTGCCGTGCCCAGCCCTGACTCACCGAGCCTTGCCGCGCCATGCCTGCCACGCCTCGCCTGCCTTACCTATCCAAGCCTCGCCCTGCCAGTCCGAGCCATGCCTTGCCTGCCGTGCCTCACCTGCCCTGCCCTGCCTCGCCTTGCCGGGCCCATCCCTGCCTGCCGTGCCACTCCGTCCCGCGTCAGTGGAGCGCCGCCACCGCAGCGCCAGCAGTCTCCAATGCCGTGACTGCAAGCCCAATGCGGGCCAATCGTTCCGAGTCATCCGTCCCTTCTGCCGCGTCTCGCAGTTCTTGCGCAGCCTGGCGCGCACGGTTCAGGTTCGCGACCAACGCCGACAACGCACGCGCGAACAGATCGTCGTTTCTCACCACGGCCGACATGCGCAGGTAGACCCCCTCGCGTGACCTCGGGTTCTCCAAGTCCGGGGTGATCGGCGGAATATGCACATAGCGATCCGTCACCGTGTCGCCGTCGCCGCGGTTCACGACCGTGACCGACATCCGGATCAACTTGCGAGCCTGCATCAGCCGGTATTCGTGCCCCGCCGTCGAGTCGTCCCATTCGAACTCGCCGTGAAGCGGGCTCTTCGTGTGCGCGGCCGCGGCGACCACATCAGAGGGCCGCAGCCCATCGTGCGCCGCGTTGAGCCGGTCCAACTCGGCCTTGACTGCGGCCTTGACCTTTGCATATCGGTTCGTCATGTTTCGCCTCAATGAATGCTGAACTTCTCGCGGACTGCTGCCTCTTCCGAAGCCGGGCACAACTCGAACGTGCCCCACCCGCAGCCGGCCGACGCTTTGCTGTCCGGTCGACCCGCGCCGACGCCCACCTGTTCGCCAACGCGCATGATCAAATTCGCCATGTCGTTTTGCGAAAATTGCGCCTTGTCGAACTTGACGCGCAGCCTTGCCGCCCAGGTCCGGTACTGCGGCCTCGACCGAACGTCAACGACGCCCGTTGCATTGCGCGTGTGCGCCGTGAACACGACCGAATCGCCATAGATCCGCACCAACGGCAGACCGTCCTGCGCGTCGAACCCGTCCGCGACGATGAACGCCGACATCTTGGCAAGCGTCATCTTGAAACCGACGAGCCGACATGCCGAAATCATGCCGGCGCGAAATGCTGCCGCGTTCATGCCCTCCCATCCACCGACCGCATCGCGGTATCGCGCATCCTCCGCGTCGCGTTCGTAATCGCGCGCGGAACGCTCCTTTTTGCCCTTCGCGACCGAGCCTTGCTGCATCCGCGCCATCAGCTCGATCTTCTTCGAGAACCGCTCGATCACCAGCGGCGCGGTGCCGCGGATGATCAATTCGAGCACCCCGAAATCTGGCGCCGAAATGCCGGTTGTGACCGCCACCGTCTGCTTTGCTGTTGCCATTTCCCACTCCTGTTTGCGGCTTGTGCTGGTGCCGCGATGACCAGTCCCGCTTACCCACGGGCTTGGGTGTGCTCTGTGCCTGCCTTTCCGCGCCTTGCCATGCCTCACCGAGCCTCGCCTCACCTGCCCTGCCCTGCCCTGCCATGCCCTGCCGAGCCTCGCCTGCCGTGCCCTGCATCAATGAATCCGTCCTTCCGCGCAAAACCACACCACCGCCTGCGCAAGCTTTCCAGCCTGTTCAGCCGAAAGACCCGTTGTATCGAGCCACCAGGCGCTGCCCATCTCGAGCCGCGCGCATTGGCACAGCAAATCCGCCTCGTCACTCGTCACGACGCCGGCCGCCACCGCGCCGGGCCAATCCAGGTTCACGACTCGGAAATCCACACGAGCACCTTCGGGATCGCGCTGTATGCCTTCTTGACGTTCAGGTTCACCACCTGAGCGTCGTTCACGTAGCAAATGCCCTCCAACCCATCCAGGACCGCCTTGGCGAGGTTGTCGGCATCCGGGCGGCCGGTTGGCAGCAGTTGGCCCGCAACGACCGCCAGCCGCTGCGCTTTCGTGAAACTGCGCGGAATCGGCATCAGCATTTCCAGTTGCATGAACAGCGCGCCGCCCATCGGGCGCAACGCCTGCGCGGCCATCGCCTGCCGGCCGTACAGCGCAACGCGGGATTCGTATGCGGCGGTTTCCGGCGGCGTGTACGTGCGACCGTTGCCGAAGCGCGGGCGGCCCTTGGCAATTGGATCACATGGAATCTCGAACTGAACGGTGGTCATCGGGCGAACTCCGAGAACGGCGCGGCGCGGTACTGTCCGTAGCTCACGCGCTCGACCGCGCCATCGTCGACCAAGCGCGTCAAGCTCTTGCTGATCGCCGGGCTCAAGCGGGCCAACTGCACGACGAGGGCTTGCGCCGTCATCACACCGCCGTCGGATCGAAGGGCACTCAACACGTCCAGATCCGCGATCTCGCGCCGCTGGCTCGATGCCCGTCGATCGGGCTTCGGCCAGCAGCCGTAGCGCGTCCCGGTGGGTTGCTGCTTGTGCGAGCGCAGCGCGCGGGCGGTGTCGAACATCGCGCCCAGGTTCATGCCCACGCCCCGACCCGCAAGCGGTACTGGCCCCGGTCGACGCGCAGGATCACGCCCGCAAGCGCCATCCGAATTAGCGTTGTGTTGATCGCTGATTTCGACAGCCCGGTCGCAGCGACGACACCAGCGGACGACACCAGATCGCCCGCCGCGAAGCGCTCCATCAGCGCTTGATGAACCTTCCCTTTCGGCGGCCTCGCGCACTTCGGCGGTACCGGACGATCGCGTTCCACTGAAATAAAGTACGGGCGGCCCGCGGCTTGCCTCTGATGCGCTTGCAAGGCGGCGGACTGGTCGAAGAACTGGATCATCGCGCCCTTTCAAAGCGCGCCTGGTGCATCGCCTGCGCTTTCACACGCCCAGCGAACTCGCTCCCGCGACTGCGGGCGATTCGCTGCAACTCTTCGTCGGCCAGGGCGTCGCGACGCTGGCGCACGAGCATCCGAACATCGCACGCCGCGCAGTACGACGTGTAGACGAACGGCTCGCACGCGCAGATCAGGCAGGCTTCAGCGTGTGGCATGTGGCCTCTCCCATCGCATCGAGCAGCCGGCGAATCGCCCCCTGGCAGTTCTCCCGACTGCGGTACGCCTCGCCAGAGTCCGCAACGATCCGGTTGTTGCCGGCCCGCATGCGCCAGCGCCAGCCGTCCGCGGCGCGGTACTTTTCGATTCGCCAGGGTTTCGTCATCGCCTCCCCTCCGATGCTCGCAGTGCCATGTCGTGCGCGCAGCCCTTGAGCGTCGTATCGCCGGCCTGGTACCGCTCGACGATCCGGTGCGCCCAGGCGAACCGGTCCCGCGCCTTCGGTGCAGTGATGCCGGCCGCGCCGATCGCGCGCAGCAGCTCGGCGGCCTCTTCGCGGCTGGTCTCGGTGGCGGCCGGTGGCGGCAGCGCCGTGCCGTACTCGCGCCGCGCGATCGCGGCCTGCCGGCACTGCTCGACGAACTCGGGCAGCGTCGGCGGCCAGGCCGAACCGGAGTCGAGCAGCGCGCGCACCGCGTCGGCCAGCGTCGCCGACTCGTAGCGCCCGAGCGCTTCGGCCCACGTCGCTTTCACGCCGGCAAGCTCGCAGCCGGCCCACATCGCGACGACCTTCTGCGTGCCGTACATCGCCATGAAGCGTTCGAACAGCCGATCAACCCACGCCGCCGGCAAAGGCGATCCGGGCTGGTGTTGCTGGCGTTGCGTCTGCGTCGATGACATGGGCGTCGTCCTGGGGGCGGTTGCGTCCGGTGAGTTCGGCGGCCATGGCGATCTGCCGGCCGAGCTTGTCGACGGGCGGCGCGCGGGCCGGTGGGCTGCGGGCTCCGTGGGCGTTCATCGACGCGGCGTCGGCCGCCCAGCCCTCGAGGATCGCGAACACGTAGCCGGGGCTGATTCGCTGGCCCGGCTTCTTGCTCCGCGCCGAATCGCAGGCGGCGCGTGCCGTCTCTGGCGACACCCCCTGTTCGGCGAGCTTCATGACTCTCGGGTCTGCGGGTTGCGCTTCGACGCCTGCCTCCCGCATCGCCTTCGTCAGCTCGGCGGGGCTCGCGAACGCGCGCGGCGAGCGCAGCGAGCTGGAATCCGGAATCAGGGAAGGGGAATCAGGAATCAGAGAATCAGAGGGGCAAGACCCGCCCACGTCGGCGCTACGTTGCGGCAACGTCGGGTCTACGTTGACGCGTCGATAGTCCTTCGTTGCGTCGCCCTTCGACGAATTGCACCGCTTGCACAGCGTTTGCAGGTTCTCGTCGTCGTTCGTTCCGCCAGCCACCAGCGGGCGAATGTGGTCGAGCGAGAGCGATTCTTCACTGCCACACTTCAAGCATTTCATGCCGTCGCGCGCAAAAATTGCCGACCGGCGCTGTGGTGACACGTCGTATGGATGGCGCGTGATCGCGGGGCGACCATCGGGCGCAGGCAGCTCGCTGGCCGCTTCTTTGTGATGCGGCACCTGGTGCTTCAGGAAGTTGATGATCTGGACGCACTTAAACCCGTCGACCGAGTAGCGCTCAATGAAGCCAGCAGCAGCTAGGGCATCAAGCATCTCGTCACAGTTCACGGCGTCGTACGCAAACAGCTGCGCCCTGATGCGTTTCGGCCGATCCTCGAGGCGACCTTCGCGGTCGGCAAGCGTCCAGAGTCCGATGAACAACAGCCGCGTCTCGAATGGAAGTTCAACGAGTGCGTCGTTGCTGAAGAACCCCGGCTTGATGTTGCGGGCTCGAGCCATGTCAGGCGGCCTCGCGTGTCACGTCGACCCAGCTCATTCGTCGTCGAACCCTGCCGGCAGGTCATCGGACGCCGGCATCGCATGCGACGCCACCATCAGGTGATCCGGAGCGCACAACTGCGCGCCAAGGACCGACGGAATATGCCGGTGATCCGACCCCGGCCGGCGCGGCGGCATCGTTCGCGGACGCAGCGGCGCCATCGGCGCGGGCGATCCGTTGCCGGACATGCGCGTGCCTGCGCCGACAACCAGCAGACCGCCGGCTACCGCCACCCGGCCCTCCTGGCGCAGCGTCGAGATTGCCTGTCGCAATTCCGGGACGTTCACTACAACGTCTCCGCGCCGCTTCAGGCGCGAATAGACCGCCTTGAACGTGCGCGCGCCCTCGGCAACGACGGCCGCGGTCACGTCGTGAATGTTCGGGCTGGTCATGTCATCGCACCCGCGCCCGCCGCCGCGCGATTCGTCATGCCGATCTCCCGTGCATCGCATCGACGAGCACGCGCTTTTCGAGCAGCAATCGCTCGTTCTGCTCGCGTAGCTCGCGAATCTGCCGCTCAAGTTCCGACTCGCGCTTGCGCAGCGAGCCGATGTCGTAGCCGCGTTGGTGCAGCATCCACAGCAGCGGCGCGTCGTTTCCACACGCGTCCATCAGCCGCTCGAATTTCGGCCAGCAAATACCCTCTTGACCCGACTGCCAGCGACTGAATTGGGCTTTATCGACGCCGAGTTCGGCTTGCAGTTCCTTGTCGAGCGCGAACCCGGCGACCTTGGCGCAGAGTTCGATCGCCCCGCCGAGTGACTTCTCGCGGGCGATCTCGGCCTCGGTGACGTCCGCCGGCAGGCCGATCTGCGTCACGAAGTCAGCCTCACAACTTTGTTGAGAGCGGTTGCGAGGCTCAAAGTCTCAAAAAAATAGAAGATCATCGGATGAGCCTCACGACCCGGCACGCTGCTTGAACGTTGACCCACACCCCTTGAGGGATACGGGCCTTTGGACGGTAAAAAAAGGCCGAACTTCACTCGGCCGATGCCCGGCGTCGTTCGACCAGGCCCATGTCAGTGCGCGCCGTGGTGGCCGGGTGTTCCGACACCGACTCGGGCACGGGCGGGGCGCCGCTGCGGGGCAGGCTCATCCCTGCCGCCGGTCGTTCGCCCGCCGCTCGAAATCCTTTTGCTCACCGCCTGCGGCGCCGACCGGCTCAAATCTCGCGAACACGTCCGGGTGCGAAGCCATGAGGAACTTCCGCCAGGGCCTCGGGATTCCGTTCTCGCGCCACTGGGACACGGCGGAGGCGCTGACCTCGCACAGCCTCGCCGTTTCGCCCGTGCCGCCCAATGCATCGATGATCTCGCTCGCATTCATTCATTGACTTTAGCACGCTGAAATGCAAATTGCAACACACTTAAGTCGTTGTCGTTTAGCCTGCTTCAACATGAGAAGCACCAGACAACAAGCGAACTTTGTAGAGGTAGGATTGCGGCTAGAGCGGGCTCGGAATCTGAGGGCGTCACAGCATCCGACTGGCTTCGGCAAAGGAGACGTGGCCGCGGCTGGCGGGATGTCGCCATCCGCTTACACGCAATGGATCAACGGAACGACGAAGAGCTACGATGCCGAAAAGATGCTTCGGGTCGCCGAATACCTCCGCGTGCATGTGCACTGGCTGATGTTCGGCATTGGGCCGATGGAAGATGGCGAGGTAGCACAGGCGGCAATCGATCTCGTGAATGAAGCGCCCGCCGAAATTGTGAATGAGACCTTGAGCTTCATGTCGTACAACCTCAGCCGATCGCTGGTTGGCGATTCGGCAAAACTCGGCCGGTATCTCAAGATGATCGATAAGATCATCCGAGCAAGATCGGAGCCGAAAACTTGAGAAGAATCCGCGCGATCGTCGCCGCTCTCTTGTTCGCGTCGTGTGCGGCTGCGGCCCCACTAACGGACGCCAGGCCGTTGGATGACAAGGAGTACCAACGCGCTCTTTGGCGACTCGAAAAGCTGGACATGTACCGGTTCTGCGCGCGCCTTGGTCAACTCGTTCGCGCGGGCAAGGCCACGCGTGAGCACGAGGTTGCGGTGGATGTCTTTGTGAGTTCGTATGGCGGCACCAAGGACGATCTTTCGCTCATCAAGGAGAAGCAGATCTCCGTCGGAAGGCCATACTGCATCGTGATCGCGTTCCTCGGAGCACCCAGCGAGATGATCCAGGTCGGCTCCGTCTCGGGGACTGTCTATCGGCTCTGGCACCGCGAGCACAAGGCGATGTTTTACCTCGACGAGAAGATGCGCGTTCTGCGGTACGCAATGTGACGATGGCGGGTCAGCGCGACCCAGAATGACAACGAAGCCCGCCTCAAGCGGGCCTTTTTTTGCCTTAGTGGTTCAGCACACTAAAGATTGTTTGACGTCAATCCTTAAGCGTGCTTAAATGCTTCATTCGCCCGCACGACAACGCCACCAGGCGGCGGGGATGGAGACAAACGATGCCGAGCCCCGCAGCACCCGCGACGCCCGAAGCGGCCGCCGCCGCCGTCGCCGCCCCGATCGACGAGGAGTGGACCCGCGCGCGATTGCTCGTCGTCGCCGCTGCCCTCGCCGCGATCCTGCTGGACATCGTCACCGAGACGACCCGCCCACCGGCACGGCCGTTCTCCGACGTCGCCTACCTGCCGCTGCGCCATCTGCAGGCCGCACAGGCGGCGCTCAGCGCCGCCGGCATTGAGGTGCCCCAAGACCCCACGCCGACCCCATCGCCCAAGTTTTCCCGCGTCTCGTGCTCGAACTGCGGCGGCCAATTCGGCCCCGGCGACCACGGGTATTCGCACTGCGAGAGCCACGCCGGCAAAGCGAGGCTCGGATGACGCCCGTCGAATTCACCGTCGCCGACGTCGAGTACGCCGCCGAGATCGAGGAAGACCGCGGCGACGACGGCCCGCTGATCGCCGTCGTCGGGTTGTGGCGCACCGGCGGCGGCCAGGCCGAAGCGCCCGAATGGCTGCTCGAAGAACGAGCGGCTGATGCATACGCAAGGGGAATCGCATGACGATTTACCGCCGCACCTTGGAGATCGAGGTTCCGATATCGGCCCGCGACCACGCGAGCAAGCGCTGGCTCTCGGATGACCGCGACGGTCCGTCGCTTGTCGGAGCGTTGCCAGCGATCCTGTCGATCATCGTCCTCGCACTGATCGTCGGCATCGCCGTCGCGGGCCGGTGGACCGGCGGCGACGTCGTGTCGCGGGCTGTCGAGTGCGCGCGATGACCCGAATCGTCGCTGCGATTTTCTGGCCGCTGCGCCTGCGCTACCTGCGCGCCGTCCTGGCCCACATCGAACGCCGGGCGCCGAGATCGTACGAGCGCGTGCGCGTCGAGCGCGAGATCGCCGACGCGCAGGCGCGCCAGCGCCGACTCAACAACGACTGGACAAAGGGGCTGGCATGAACCGCGAACAATGTCTCGAGGAACGCCGCAGCGGCGCCGGGGGATCGGACATTGCCCCGATGCTCGGGCTCTCGCCCTGGAAAACGCCGCTCGAGCTGTGGCAGGACAAGACCGGCCGCGCGGTCGAGAACATCAGCCCCGAGCAGGCCGAGCGCATGTACTGGGGCAACACGCTGGAGGACGTGGTCGCGCGCCACTACGCCGAGCAGCGCGGGGTGCGCGTGCAGCGCATCAATGGCCTGATCAGGCACCCCGAACATCCGATCGCGTTCGCGAACATCGACCGCGCTGTGGTCGTCGAGGGCTCGCGCGCCCGATGGACTGGCACCCGGGTCGAAGGGGCGAGCCGGATCCTCGAGTGCAAGACCGCGCACGCGCTGGCGCAGAACAGCGCCGAGTGGGGCGAGCCCGCCACCGACGAGGTGCCGCGCCACTACTGGCTGCAGTGCCAGTGGTACCTCGGCATCACCGGCCTGCCGTTCGCGGACCTGGCGGTGCTCTTCGGCGGCCAGCGGTTCGTGACGTACACGATCCTGTCGGACGCCGCGCTCTTCGCCGACCTGCTGGCCGAGGCCGTGAGCTGGTGGGAGCGCTACGTCGTCGCCGACATGCCGCCGCAGCCACGCACCGAGGACGAGGCACGCCGGCTCTGGTCCTCGCACGTCGCCGGGCGCGAGCTGGTCGTCGACGTCAAGGTTTCGCAGGCCGTGCACGAGCTGGTCGAGGTCAAGGCGTCGCTCAAGGCGCTGGAAGAACACGATCAGCAGCTCAAGGACACGATCCTGCCGGCGTTCGGCGATGCCGAGGCGATCAGCTGCGGGGGCGTGCGGCTGGCGACCTGGCGCGCGAACAAGTCGAGCGAGAAAACCGACTGGCGCGCGGTCGCCGTCGCGCTCGGGGCCGAACAGAACGCGGCGATCGTCGCGCAGAACACCGCAACCATTCCAGGCGCGCGCGTGCTGCGCCTTAACACCAAGGAGATCACGAAGTGACCGCGCCGGGCCGCCGCTGGAGCCCTTCCCCGGTCATCGTTCAGATCGACGACGAGGCGATGACGCTTCGCGACGCGTGCGCGCGTTATTCGATTCCGTTCACGACCGCGTGGGGGCGATTGCGCAAAGGATGGAGCGCCAAGCGCGCGGTCACGACCGCGTCGCGCAACCAGCCAGGAACGCTGTTCAAACACGCCACCGGCTATCTACGAGAGACGGGGAAGCGGCGGCTCGTGCACGTGGAGGTCGCCGAGCGCGCTCTCGGGAAGCCGCTTCCCGCCGGCGCGGAAGTTCATCACGTCAACGAGATCAAGCACGACAACCGGCCGTCGAACCTTGTCGTCTGCCCTGACCGCGCGTATCACGCCCTCCTTCATCGCCGCGCCAGGGCGCTCGACGCATGCGGAAACGCCGGCTGGTTGCGATGCGAGATCTGCGGCGGGTGGGGCGAACCATCAACGATGTATGTCAGGAAAAGCAAGGCCGGCCAATGGCACAGGTCCTGCGGAAACACGGCACGAGCCGAAAGGAAAAAAGATGCACGACACGCAAACTGAACTGGTCGCGGTAGCCGAGCGCGCCTCGAGCACCGGCGCACTGATGCTGGACACGGACAACCTCGACCGCATGTACCGGGCAGCCGAGATGATGGCATCGGCCCGCGTGACGATCCCGAAGCACCTGGCCGGGGCGCCCGGCGACTGCCTGGCGGTGATCATGCAGGCCACGCAGTGGGGCATGAACCCGTTCGCGGTCGCGCAGAAGACGCACATCGTCAACGGCACCCTGGGCTACGAAGCGCAGCTGGTGAACGCGGTGATCTCGTCCTCGAGTCTGCTCACCACCAGAATCTCCTACGAGTGGGAGGGCGACTGGAACGGCGTGAACGGCAAGACCGACAAGAACGATGCGCGCGCGGTCACGGTCAGCGCGAAGCTGCGCGGCGAGCCCGAGCCGAGGAATCTGCGCGTGAGCATGGCGCAGGTCGGTGATGTGCGTAACAGCCCGAATTGGGCGAGCGATCCGCGCCAGCAGCTGGCCTACCTCGCCACGAAGAAATGGGCGCGCCTGCACGCGCCCGACGTGATGCTCGGGATCTACACGCCCGACGAGCTCGAGGCGATCCCCGAGCGCGACATGGGCCACGCCGAGGTCGTCGCGCCGGACGCAGCACCCGCCACCCAGACCAAGCACGCCGACGCCGTGCGCCAGCGCCTGGCCGATCGCCGCGGCGAAGCGGTCACCGTTCCCCCGCTCGCCGCCGGGCCGGCGCTGGCCGACGTGCTGAACGCGATCAGCGCAGCGTCGACGCCGGACGCGCTGCGGGCCGCTGGCGAAGTCGCGAAGGCGCTGGACACGGACGGCCAGCAACAGGCTAGGAACGCCTACAAGACGCGCAAGGCCGAGTTGTCGCAGTCGGCGTCGCCGACCATCACCTATGCCCAGGTCGCCGACGCGTTGAACAAGGCGACCGACCTCGACACGCTGGGAATTGCGTCCGATCTCATCGGCGAGCTTGCCGACGAGCAGCAGCGGGCGGAGCTGGTCGAGCTGTTCAATGTGCGCAAGGCGGAGCTGGCGTCGTGAGCGGCGACGACGATCGCACCGTCCAGCGCGTCATCACGATCTCGGTCGTCGGCGCGGGCTCCAGCAGCGACTACACCGTCTCCGAAGCGGGTCGGTCGTGCGACGGCCTCTGTTGGGACGAAATGCTCGGGACGGTCGCTGAGCTGACACACCCGAAGATCGGCCAGGCGCACTACCGCATGACGACCGAAGCGGAGCGAACGGAACGGGAGGAGCGCAGAGCCCGCGAGGCCGCACGCCGTAACGACACGCCCGCAAGGGCCTGACACGCCCCGCGCGGCGAACAGCGCGAGAGCGAATGCCCGCCGGGTGGAGGGCCCGGACCGACAAGGAACCAACGAATGAAATTCCGCTACTCCGGGCCCGTCAGCATCGAGCACCTGAACACGCGCAAGACCGGCGACGAGGACGATCGCGTGCTCGCCGTCGACGTGAAGATGCGCGCGACGATGTCGGCTGCCGAATCGCTCGGTCGGTTCGCGCCCGAGCTGGCCGACGCACTGTTCACAGACATCGGCGCGGTGAGCAATCTGATGCTCGGCCCGATCACGTTTGCGCACGAGCTCGAGCACTACCGCATCGACAGCGACGCCGGCAGGTTCACCGGGTGCCGGCTGCGCAAGTTTTCGGTCACGCCGAAGGATGGCCGCGAAACGATCGTGACCTTCACGGCGTCATTCGAGCCGACGGCCGATGAGTTCGCGCGCCTGGCCGAAGACCTGGCTGACGAGATCGACGTGACGATTCAGCCGGAAGACGGCGAACTGGACCTCAACAACGAAGGAACGAAATGAGCGAAATCACCGAGTACGACCCGATCGAGGCCGGCCTGGCCGAGTGCCGCCAGCGGTACGCCGGCACCGTCTACGATCTGCGCAGCACGGCCGGCAACGAATCAGCGCGGGCCGCGCGCCGCGAGCTCGTGACGCTGCGCACGACCCTCGAAGCCAAGCGCAAAGCACTCAAGGCGCCGGTGCTCGAACAGGCCAAATTGATCGACGACGAGGCCAAGCGCATCACGACCGAACTGCTGACGCTCGAGCGGCCCATCGATGAGCAGATCAAAGCGGACGAGGCGCGCCGCGAGCAGGAACGCAAGGCCCGCGAGGAAGCGGAGCGCGCGCGGGTCATTGGCATTCACAAGCGCATGGCTGCACTGACCGCGTTCCCGACGTCGGTGGCGCATCAAACGGCCGCGCGGATTGCAACAGCGATCGTCCAGTGGCTCGGGATGAAACCGAAACCCGAGGACTTCGACGAGTTCATCAGCGACGCCGAGGGGTTGTTCACCGATGGGTCCGCGCGCCTGAACGCAACGCTCGAAGCCGCCGAGGCACGCGAGGCGGAAGAGGCGCGCAAGAAGGCCGAGGCTGAGGCAGAAGCTGCGCGCCTGAAAACCGAACGCGAGGCACTGGAACGCGAGAAATCGGCCGAACTTGAGCGCGCCCGCGTCGAGCGTGAGGCGCAGGCCGCCGAGAACGCGCGTATCGCCGCCGAGCGCGCCGAAGTCGAGCGCGTTGCTCGTGAGTCGCGCGAAGCCGAAGCGGCGCAATTGGCCGCCGAGCGCAATCGGCTCGCCGATCAGCAGACCGAAATCGAGCGGTTGGCAGCGGCCGAACGTGCGTCGCTCGCGCAGCAGCGCGCCGAATTGCAGCGACAGCGGGAAGCGATGGATCGGCGGCGGCGCGAGGCGCAAGCGGCGGTTGATGCCGCAAAGGCTCCCGCAGTCGTTCAGGCCCTCGAAGCGCCGGCCGCTGTCAAGGGCGCGCCGAAGGCGTCACGCCCGACCGACGACGAGATCATCGAGGTTCTCGCGCTGCACTTCCGCGTGCACGAGTTGAAGGTGATCGAGTGGCTGCTCAACATGAACCTTGAAGCCGCGTCGAAGCGCGAAGCCGAGCTGCTGTGACCGCGCGGGCCGGTGCCGGCGCAGTGGGAGGCGCGATGCGACTCGAACTGAACACCAACGGCGCCTGGCGCATGGTGATGCTCGCGTTCGGGCGGGCGATTGAACGACGCGTCAGGGGTGCGGAATGACGTTCATGGTGCCCGAAACGAACCGCATCCGCGAAGGGCGGCAGGGAACCGCGCGAAACTCCGGGAACAACGGCGCGTTCCTGTTCCGCACGCAACCTGGTCGCGCCGAACTATTCGCGGTCGCGTCGGACGGCATGGGGTGGGAGCACGTCAGCGTCTCGGCCCGCGTACGCTGCCCAACATGGGAAGAGATGTGCTGGATCAAGGGCATCTTCTGGGGGCAGGAGGATTGCGTCATCCAGTTCCACCCGCCATCGTCCCAGTACGTCAACGTCCACCCGAACTGCCTGCACCTGTGGCGGCCGATCGGGAAGAAGATCCTGATGCCCGAGACGTGGCTCGTGTGGTGATGACATGACCCTTGACGACCAGATCGCCTGCATCCGCCGCGAGCTGTCCATGCGTCAGCGGGTCTACCCGCGCTGGGTGGACGACGGGCGGATGACGCAGGCCAAGGCCGACCACGAGGTCAACACCATGATGGCCGTGCTGGCGACGCTCGAGCGGTTGCAACAGCAGCAGCGGCCGGGGTTGTTCTGATGCGGCGGCGCAAGAACATCGAGAAAGCACGCACCGGGCTGGTGGCGCTTGGAGTGCAGGCATGACCGACGCCATCGACGCCGCCCGCTGGCGTGCACTGCTCGTACTCGACGACATAGCCGTCTGCGACTGCGACAACAACGGCCACTGGATACCGCTGTCTACGCACAACGTGGCGGCGATGGTTGACGCGGCCATGAAGGCGCAGCAGCCATGAGCGAGCGACCGATTCTGTTCTCCGCTCCGATGATTCGCGCGATCCTCGCCGGCACAAAGACGCAGACGCGGCGGGCGGTGAAGCCGCAGCCTGAGCATCCGGACGTCGGCAAGTGGCTGATGCTCATGCTCGACGATGAAGGCGAGGATCTGTATCTGCACGGCGGCGCTCTGCTGCCACGCGCGATCCGATGCCCTTACGGCAAGGCCGGCGACCGGCTGTGGGTGCGCGAGACGTTCATGCACGCGCCGGCCGATTACTGCTGGCAGGCGAGCGTCAGCGTCCCATCGCGGCCCGCCGTCACGACCTATCGCGCTGACGTTCCCGGGAACAGTGGCGGCCAGGGCTGGAGTCCATCGATGCACATGCCACGCTGGGCGTCGCGCATCACGCTCGAGATCACCGGCGTGCGCGTCGAGCGGCTGCAGGACATCAGCGAGGCGGATGCGATGGCTGAAGGGGTCGTCGAGTGCTCCAACGGCGTGTTCGACGGTGGCGGGCCGGCAATGGGGCCAACCGCGCAGCACGCTTATTTTCGTCTGTGGGAATCGATCTACGGCCCCGACTCGTGGGCCGAGAATCCGTTTGTCTGGCGTATCGCGTTCCAGCGGGTTGAGGCGCAGCAGCCATGAGCGCATCCACCACCCCGCAGGCGATCCGCGCCGGGCTGGCGGCGCTTGGCGTGCAGGCATGAGCGACACCATCCTCGACGCCGAGTAACCGATGGTCATCACCCCGCAAGAGTCGTTTCTGAGCCTCGAAGAAGCCGCGGTTGCGCTCGGGTGCGATCCCGAGACGGTGCGTGCGCTCGCGGCCGGTGGCGATCTTCGCGGGCGCAAGGTCGGCCGGGCCTGGGTTTTCACGGCGACCGCCCTGGCTGCATACTGCAACGCCGGGCAGCCGACGAAAAAGGGGAAGCGGTGGCGGTCTACAAGCGCGGGCAGCTCTACTGGTGCGACTTCGTCGTCCGAGGGGTCCGCACTCGGAAATCGCTTGGCACTGATTCGGTCGCGGAAGCCCGACGCCGAGAACGCGACCTCATAGCCGCACGCCGCGGCGACGGGCCGGCGACCCGCACGCTGCACGACGCACTCGTACTCTGGCTCGACGAGCGCCCGCGGGGCCGCTCGGACGTGTCGATCTTGGCCAGGCTGAACGAGGCCGCGAACCCAGGCCTGGACGACATCACCTCGGCCTGGTGCCGCGAGAACCTGAAGCTCTCACCGGCGAACTACAACCGGCACACCGCGATCATCCGCGCCGCGCTCAATCTGGCCGTCGAGCATGGTTGGCTCTCGCGCGCACCAAAGATCGAGAAGCGCCAGGAGCCGCCGACCAAGGAGCGGTTTCTCACGCGCGAGCAATGGGCCAGTCTGCGCACGGAGTTGCCGGCGGACCTGCGCGAGATCGCCGACTTCGCCATCGCCACCGGCCTGCGCCAGGCCAACGTGCTTGGGCTGCGCTGGTCGCAGGTCGACCTGGCGCGGCGCGTCGCCTGGGTGCACGCGGCCGACACGAAGGGCGGGTCGGCTCTGAGCGTGCCGCTGTCTACGGCGGCCGTCGAAGCGGTGCGCGCGCAGCTTGGCCGACATGATGAATTCGTGTTCACGCACGGCGTACACGAGCGCGCGCCGTATCGGTCGACCCCGAAGACGGCTTGGCTCGCCGCAGCGAAGCGTGCCGGCCTTGCTGGCGTGCGCTGGCACGACCTCCGCCACACCTGGGCAAGTTGGCATGTGCAGGCCGGAACGCCCCTGGCGGTGCTGCAGAAACTTGGCGGCTGGGCATCGCTGGAGATGGTCCAGCGGTACGCGCATTTCGCGCCCGAACACCTTGCCGCCTACGCTGACGCTGCGGAAGTTGTGCCACAAAGTCCCCCCACAAATTCCGCCGAAAGCCGCATGGGGTAACGCGTGACCGCGTTTCTCCTAAGGGGAGGGTCGCACGTTCGATTCGTGCCGGGGGCGCCACCACACTAAGTCTCAGCGATAGTGCCTACTGACATAGCGTGCCATTTCCCGCCACAGTTCCTTCGGGGGCCGTGGAGTCATGGCACAGTTACGTCACAGTGGCGCGCTTGACCAAAATTAGCGAGGCAGCGGCGGCTTTGGAAGCAGCGCGCCACGCCTATCCGACCCGCTGCCAGGCGTCATTGATCAGACGCCAGGCGCACGTGACCCGCCCGACCGTGCGCGACAGCGACGATGCCGACACGCTCGATTCTGCGAGCACAGTAGCGCGCGGGTCGCCGTCGACGAGGATGCGTCTCGCGGCGGTACGCGAGGGCTCGGGCATGCGCATGAGTCGCGCGATCACGTAAAACTGCGCCGGGGTCATAGCCCCGCCGGCCACTTGGTGGGCGCGGCGGGTGAATTGCGGCGAGGTCATGCCAGCCGGACGTGGATGCGCCATTCGTCGCCGTCGTCGTCCGTCCCCCAATACTCGGCGACGCCGTCGCTTTCCGCGTTGTCGTCACAGTGAGCAGAGAGCGTGTCACGCAGTCCGGGTGCGTCTCGCAGCAGCACGATGAGGGTGGTACGGACTGAGTTGGCGATCGCCGCCCGTACCGTAGCGTCGACATCGGCGCGCTCCATCGCATCCGCTGCGGTTGCGCACCCCGACTGCACTTGCTGCGCGGTGGTTGGGGCCGCCGCTTCGTTGAGCATCTGCATCCAGACGTCATCGGACACGTCGTCGAGGCTTTCGTGCCCGCTCGCGACCAGCAAATCGCGCATCCGGCGCGCGTCGTTTTCGGTCGCAACGTTGCCCATGTGCTCGGCCAGTTGCGAGAGATTCATGTTCCGCGAGATTTTCATGGTCTTTTCTCCAGGCCCGGCTACTCACCGCCGGTAGGTGCTACTGCTGATGCAGTGATGCCACTGTATACCGCTAGAGGTACAGTGTCAAGTGGTTTTCGCCTGCCCCGCCCGCCGAGCCTCGCCGACCCGCTGCGCCGCATCCGCAATCAGCGACACCGCCCCGTGCTGGATGTCCGCGCACTCGGCCTCGCGCTCGCGAATCCAGTTGGCGACCTTGCGCGTCATGGTGCGCCGCCGGAGCACATGCAGGTTCTGCTCGTTCGCCAGCTGGTCGAGTATCGCAACCGCCTCGTCGGCGTTGCGCGGGGCAACAATGGGGCGCTTCACTGGCCTCCATCCGCCCGAGGCCGCACGACATCGCGCACGTAATGCTGCAAGCCTTCCAGCCGGCCGGCGCACTCGGCGTAGGTCACTCGGGCCTCGGCGGCGGCTTGAGCAGCGTCGGCCAAGGCGACGCGGGCTGCATCGTCCACGCCGGGGGCGGCGGCAGGGGTTCGCTCGTCACCGGCGCCGTCCCACACGCGCACCCAGCTAGCAGGCATACTCCGACAATCGGCATCAGGTACGACATGGGCAACCTCTCGGATGGTTTCGACTCGGATGCGCGCAGGACGAGCCCGTAGAGCCTCTATCTCGACGTACAGGCTGTCGGCACGCTTCTGTGCCGCGAGCGCGTCCCTGGCGACCGTCTGCTGCGCCTGAGCGACCTTTACGTGCCACTTGCTGCGCTCGTGGTTGCGGCCCATCGCGTAGGTACCGCCGAGCACACCCGCAATCAGCGCCAGGCCGACGAGGTACGGCCAGAAGCGCAGAACAATCGCGATCAAGGGTAGTCCTGCCCGCTGCGCATCATCTCGGCCAGACGCTCCGAGCGCGCACCCACCTGGTCCGACCATCTACTGCGCAACATTCCGTCGGCGGCCTCGTGGTACCGACCCATGCGGATGTGCTCGAGCGTGTTCACGAACGACCGCAGGCCGCGCCCGCCCGGCGTGCCGATGCCCATGTTGAAGCACATATCCACGAGCACCCGCCGCCGGATCGGATCGAGCATCCGCCACCACGGCAAGTGCTCGTCAAGATCGCGCTCGGAGCGAAGAATGTCAGCGATCAGCAGGTAGTCCGCCTCGTCGCGCGTGATCCCCGTATCGTCGAGATTGCGCCCGATGCCGATCGTGAGTTTGCCGATGGTGTCGCGGTACGGTCGCAGCCGCTCGCCCTCGTGCAGTCGCAACTGAGCGCGCATTCGCGCGTAGTGGTCGCGTGACTCATTCGGCACCGGTTGCGCGGGCGGCAGCGCTACTACAGCCGGCGGCGGCTCGCGCGGCCGAATCATCCCGCGGAAGATTTCAGCGAGCGACATGGCGACGCCTATCCCAATGCCGACGCTCGTCGCGCTCATCGCCGATCGCGTCTCGCCAGCGCAACGGCATGAACCACCGCAGCGCGACATACACGCCGAGCAACGCAACGCTCGCGATCAGCCCAACCAGCCAGTTTGGCGCCGGCTGATCGTACCCGGCCAGCGCGAACAGGACCACGCCGCCGAGCGCCACGCACCCGACGATGCCGGCGCGAATCAGCGGATGCAGAGCGATCACAAACGCTAGCAGGATCAACACGCCGAGCGATACCCAGTAGATGCTTTGGGCTACGTTCATGATGCGTCTCCTGTACGGCGTTTGAGCCAGTTGCGCGCGATATCGCCAATTTTGAGCGTGCGAATCGCCGCAGTGATCTCGCTGACAACCGCCATCCCGAACACACCGCACGCAAACCCCACCCCGGCGTCGAGCCGCGGCGAGATGATTCCGGCCCATTCGACGAGTGCAGGACCGATGAACAGCGCAGCGGTAAGTCCGCCCAGGAACGCCGTCAGCCGCTCACCACGGGTTGCGGTCGATGGCATCATCATCAGTGCGACCAGAGCGCCAGCGAACCCCGGCGACAGCTTCACCATTGTGGCGACGAGTGCAGCGAGGGTCGACTCCGAAACGACCATCACGTCCCCCTCGGGTAGGTGTCATGGGCGGCCCGCAGGAGCGCGATCGATGCGTCCAGTGCCTGCGCGGAATCGGTTGCTTTGCGCAAGTCGCGCGCGGCGATCCGCATAGCGGGCGTACACAGGCAGTCGGTCGCGCGACGACGCGGCTCGGTGATCATGTCGCCATCGGTGGCAAGCTGTTTCGGCGCGCACATCACGACGCTCCCGGCATCGGCAGACCCTGCCCCGCGGCCCATGCAACGATGTTGGTTTCACCGTGAACCTTCATCAAAGCGCGTCGCTGCTGCGGCGACAGGGCGTAGGCCGCGCCGGTGCGCAATTGTTTTCCGTACACCGTGACGACCCGCTCCCAATGCGGCTTGTAGCCGGGCAGAGCGGCCACGGCCGTCGCCCAGGCATGCCAGGTCTTGTCGTGATCGATCTTCAACTGGCGTTTGACGTCACGAGCGATGAGCCGCTCGGGGCTGTCGATGGCCTGGCCCGCTTTGGCCGTATCGGGCCGCTTCTCTTTGCGCTCGCGGGCTTCGCGTTCGGCGATCAACTCCGCGTACGGCCGCAGTTCGAGCCACGCCGGCTCGTCGCCCGGCAGCGTCCATTCATCGCGCCACGGCGCGCGCCGCCAGGGGCGGTAGTACTGATCGAGGACGGGCGACGGCACGGCGTAGATCTCACCCGTCGTCGGGTGGCTGACCTGCAGCATCGGCTTGCCTGCGTGATCGGAATAGACGGTCATTTCAAACCTCCTTTGCGAATCGCCCAGATCGTGACGATGAGCGACAGCACACCCACCGCCACGCCCCCGCACACGATCCACCACAAGATCGTGACCAAGATCGCGTCCGGGTCGAACACGGTCAGGCTCCGGCCGCCGTGGCCATCGCGCCGAACTGCTGGGCGAACTCCGGGTCTTTCGCGCTCGCCGCCGCTTGCCCCATGCGCGACAGCACACCTTGGACCGCGCCGACCGCCAACTGCTGCACGATCACCGCTTGCGTTTGCGTCATCTGCGAACTGCGGGTCATCGTCTCGGCCCACACGGTGCCCTTGCGGCGCACGATGCACGCGATCTCAACCGAAAAGTCATCGCTCATTTCAGGTCTCCCTCTTCTGTCACACGTACGCGCCCGAGACCTCCCGGGCACTCAAAAAATCTACGACCGCTCCATCATCTGGATCTCGATCGAGCGGGTCCGGTATCGCGGAAAGCGCAACGGCACCAGGTCGAGCAGACGACCGAGGAACCCGTACTGTTGCGACGGCCCGCGGTCGGCCAGGTCGAGCAGGTACAGTGCTTCGCCGGCCAGGCCGCCGTCGAACTGCATCGCCCAGACGCGCGTTGCTTCGGCAACCGTCAGGTGCTCGAGTTGCAGCGCGACCTTGCGCAGCCGGTGTCGCTCGTTCGCCGCGACCGCACCCGAGAGCGCAACGTTGATCGTCGAGACGTCCTGCATGCCGTCGGTCAACCCGTACGACGCGTTGATGGCCGGCACCAAGCCGTCGCCCACCCAGGGGCGCGCGATCGATACGCGACCCGTGGTGTTCGCGGTGTCGTCGAGCTCGATGCGGATGTACTGCGCGGACACGGCGGCCAGCGTCGGGGTGGCCACGAAGGTCAGGAAGCGTGCGCCCAGCGATCCGGACGCTGGCCAGGACACGCCGCCCGCGCCGATCGTGAGCGCCCAGGCGTCCAGCCAACCCGTGGTCGCGACCTCGGCGCCGCCCAGTGACGAGCCCCAGGTGGCC
>JANNGT010000312.1:0-18458 GCA_031404015.1 Gammaproteobacteria bacterium
TCTCACCGGACGGAGGACTCGATGAAAATCTTCAATCTCAATGACACTGCCATCATCCTGATCGACCACCAGGTCGGAACCAACACCTGGGCCAGTTCAACGCCGCTTGAACTCCTGCAGCGCAACGTCATGATCCTCGCCCGATTCGCTGCCGGCACAGGTATGCCCGTGGTGCTCACGTCCAGCCAGGAGACGAACGTCAACGTACAGGGACCGCTGATGCCAGAACTGCAGGCGGCGTTGCCGGAAGCCTTCGCGGCGCGAGTCAAACGCCAGGGCGTGGTGAACGCGTGGGACGACCCTGCCTTCGCTGATGCCTGCCGGAAGACAGGCAAGAAGAACTTCGTGATGGCCGGTGTGACCACTGACGTCTGCATGGTCGGACCGGCTATCAGCGCCAAGGAAGAAGGCTTCGATGTGCAGGTGGTGTGCGACGCGTGCGGTTCATCAAATCCAATCGCTGAGGCAATGTCGTACCGCCGTATGGAACTCGCCGGCGTGCGACTGACCAGCACCAACGCGATGGTCGCGGAGTTGGTGAAGAATTGGGCAACGCCGGCAGGTGCGGTGGCGTTCCCGTTGCTAACTTGACCGAAGGGCGTCAGTGACCTCCCTGATTGGCCCCCTTTGCCTTCAGCGATGACGCCCAACCACTTGTTCCAGCGGACTGCCTGCGGCAGCCGCTGAGCTCAAACGCTAGCTGTCTGCTTACGAGCGCGCCGAATTTCCGGTTCGGGTCGTCTTTCCCCGGACAACGGCCGCAATCGGGAACAGGATGCTGGTCGTTGCCCGAGGCCAAGGGAAATCGTACGCTTGTGTACGCGTAGAGACGGCCATCACCAGACGTTGGCGCCTATCAACGCACACCACGTACCGTCGGCAGCTGCCAACAATGCCTATTTAGGCCGTCGCCCGCAGTAGATAGAGTGCTTTTTCACTACGACGTACGCCGGCACACCGTCTGGCCGGAATTCCGTTGCTCGCACAAGGGTGGAAAGTGAAATACCAATTGCCTGCGGTACTGGGATTGATCGGATTGGCGTCCTTGTCGGTGAACACTGCGTCAGCCGCTGAAAAGGTCACGGTCGATAACTTCGTCCGTGCCGAGACGGACACGACTTTCAAGGGCTACGCAGCCAAGGGGGCGTTCGGGAAGTTTCTGCACATCCGCGGCATGACGCCCATCGACAAACAGGACGTCATCCGGATGAACCGTGACACGCTGTATTCGGCCGGCGTGTTCGATCTAACGAAGCCGGTAACGATCGTGAAGCCGGACCCCGGCAAGCGTTTCCAGTCGATGCTGGTCATCAGTGAGGATCACTCGATGCTCCCCGTCGAGCATGGGGCGGGAAGATTCACCTTGACCCGCGAGAAGGTTGGGACACGGTACGCAATGGTCCTGTTGCGTACTTTTGCCGACCCCAACGACCCGGCCGACATGAAGGCCGCCAACGAGCTGCAGGACCGCGTCCAGTGCGAGCAGGCCACGGTCGGGACCTTCGAGGTCCCCGATTGGGACGAGGCATCGCTGCGGACCGTCCGTGACGCGCTCAACGTCCTGGCTGCGACGAAGTCCGACCTGTCGGGCATGTTTGGCGACAAGACAAAGCTCAATCCGATCGACCAGCTGCTCGGCACAGCGGCCGGATGGGGCGGAAATCCGAAGGAAGCGGCGGTCTATCAGAACGGGGTGCCGACTCGCAACGACGGCAAGACCCCCTACGTCCTCACGGTTCGTGACGTGCCCGTCGATGGCTTCTGGTCGATCACCGTCTACAACGCCAAAGGATTCATGGAGCCGAATGCCCTCAACGCGTACTCGGTCAACAACGTCACAGCAAAGCCCGACCCAAACGGCAGCGTCACAGTTCACTTCGGCGGAGATCCGGGCAGCGTGAATTTCCTGCCGGTTACCGAGGGCTGGACTTACGTCGTGCGGATGTACCAGCCCCGCAAGCAGGTCGTTGACGGCTCGTGGAAGTTTCCGGACGCACAATCGACGAATTAGCCGACCTTACAGTTGCAGCGTTTCTTCAGGAGTTGAACATGAATTGGAAAGTCCCGGTCATTGCGTCGTTGAAGGCCATGACAATCGGTTTGCTGGGGACCGTGCTGTTGACGGCGGCCGTTGAACCAACTTTCGCACAAGCAGCGCCCTCTGCGGTGCCCAAGGTGCTTGCCGACGGCGCGGAAGCAAAATCCGGTCGCCTCGACAACATGCACAAGACCCGCTTTATCGAAATCTTCCTCGCCCACCGCGATGCGAAGACAGGGAAACTGGTCGCTGAGTGCTACAACAGCATGTTGACGCCCAAGGGCATTACCGCGTCGAAGGACACCGCCCCGCAAGCGCTGGTCGAAGGCCTTGACTTCGCCAGGATGAAGACGGATTACGGCGTCATTGGCGCGTCCTTGAACGGACCGAAACTCTGGTTGCCCGATTGGACCGAGATTGATATGGGAGTGGAGAGGGACGTCAACGGCATAAAGGCCACCTGGGTTGCCCAGCTGGACATGGGAGACAACGCCGGCGGTGTCGCAGAAAGCACGCCCTACAAGCCCATGACCATCGCACGCAAGAGCGGGATGGGATGGAACAAGGGCACCACGGTGTTGCTGCTTGACGATGCCGAAGGCAACACCTGGATCATGAAGGGGTTCCAGCTGGGCCTCAAACCGCAGCAGACCTACGAACAATTTGTTGCCGCAGGCGCCGCCAACTACAAGAAGCTCCCGCCGGGCTGGAAGTTCCGGATAAAGAAGCTGGACAAGGATTACATCGAAGTGCCGGTCACCGGTGTTGCCACGATCATGCCGGACGAGTTCTTCAATATTTGGGACAAGAGCGGGCCGGGCATGAGCAACTACAAACCGTAATCATCAGGCAATGGCTTGGGTGGACCTCGCCGAGGCGGCGATCAGCACGAGCTGTAAGCTGGGCGAATTCGAGGAATTGAATGATGCGACGAATACTTCTCGCTGCGACGACGATGCTCGTCGCCAGCACGCTCCTCGCCGGCCAGGCGACCGCACAACAGAGCGCGGCAGACCTCGCGAAGAAGCTCTCCAATCCGATTGCGGCGCTAATCAGCCTGCCAATGCAGCTCAACTACGACCAGGACATCGGCCCCGCCGACGACGGCGACAAATGGCTGCTCAACGTCCAACCGGTGATTCCAATCTCGCTCAATGATGACTGGAATTTGATATCGCGAACGATCCTGCCCATCGTGTCGCAGCACGACATCTATCCGGGTTCCGGCAGCCAATCCGGCATCGGCGACGTGGTGCAGAGCGTGTTCTTCTCGCCCAAGGCACCAACGGCTGGCGGCTGGATCTGGGGCGCGGGCCCCGTGCTGCTGTTGCCCACGGGCTCGGACGACCTGTTGACCGCTGACAAGTGGGGCGCCGGTCCGACGGCGGTCGTACTCAAGCAGCAAAGTGGCTGGACTTACGGTGCACTGGCCAACCACATCTGGTCCTTCGCGGGCAATGGTAACCGCGCGGATCTCAGCGTGACGTTCCTGCAGCCGTTCGTGTCATTTGGCACGCCCACGGCGTGGACGTACGCTCTTAACACCGAGGCCACGTATGACTGGAACAACGAGCAGTGGTCGGTTCCCGTCAACGCCTCCGTCTCCAAGGTGACGAAGATCGGCCACCAGCTCGTGAGCGTGGGCGGCGGGCTGCGTTACTGGGCTGACAGCCCCGAGAGCGGCCCGAGCGGCCTGGGCTATCGGCTCGTGTTCACACTGCTATTCCCGAAGTGACGCGACGGCCGGATCCGGTGAGTGTCCTGTGTCCATGACCCTAGAGGACCTCTCAGGGTCGTTAGTCCCTCTTGAGCGTCTGCTTATGAGAGATCGTGTCGGCCACCAAAACAAGTCAGTGGCAAAGCCCGAAGGTTTGGGCTGCAGCTCTTGACTAACCCCCAGCCCCTAACCCCTAACCCCTAACCCCTACCTAGTTCCGCTGCAGCTTCACCAGCTTCATCTGCACTTCCGGGTTGCCCTTGCGGTACTGGATCGCCTGCACCGGGATGTAGCCGAGCGACGGCGCATGCCACACCTTCGACACGCGCGTCGAGCCTGCATACTGGTTGGCCCACACCTCGGTCTCGACCTGGCCGTAGGGCGTCATGACCTGCGCCGTTCCTTCCTGCCAGTAGCGGTAATCGCGCATCTTGTGGCCGGTGATGATGCGGAACGACTGCGGCTTACGGCCCGCGAGACGCTCCTGGATCATGGCCGCCTGCACCGAGGCAGTGTCCTGCGTGCCCGGCGAGAGTGTAAACGACACGGGCTTGCCAGCTGCGTCGCCCGTGACGGTGAGCGCGGCCCAGTCGTAATTGAGGCGCACGTCCTTGGTCGCTGACTGCGATCCGTCGTTGAACGAGAACGAAGTAGGGCGCACGCCGGCCGACGTGATCACCATCGTGCTGACTTCACGTGCCTCTGCACTGACGGCAATGCGACCGAACAGGTTCGGAAACACGCGCGTTTCGTATTGCCACTGTCCAGTCGCCGCGCCACGTTTGAAGCTCGACTCGATCTCGCCGCCGCTCAGGCCGCGGTAGCTCACCTGGTAGCGCGCCGAGTAAGGCTGCATGCTCGTCGCCGGTGTCGTGATGTCGGCCGTGGCCGCCAGCAGAACCGGAGCAGCCAACGCGAGGAGGGCGGCCGCCGACAGCACGGTCGTCGCCAAACGCAGTCGCACCATCAGCCACCTTCCTTCGTTGCATCATCCAACAGCAGCGGCGTGTCCAGCCGTTGACCGTCGAGCCAGGGGGCGCCGTCGCGCAGGACGAGGCGTCCTGCCGCAAACCAGCCCACCACGCGCGGGTAAATGACGTGCTCTTCGTACAGCACGCGCGTGGCGAGTGTGTTCTCGTCGTCGACCCGTAACACCGGCACCCTGGCTTGTAAGACCACCGGGCCGCCGTCGAGTTCGGGCGTCACGAAATGCACGCTGGCGCCATGTTCGCGGTCGCCAGCCGCCAGAGCCCGCCGGTGCGTGTGCAGTCCCGGGTAGCGGGGCAGCAAAGAGGGATGGATGTTGAGCATTTTCCCCGCGAAGCGCAGCACGAACTCGTCGCTCAGGATGCGCATGAACCCGGCCAGCAGCACGAGCTGCGGCTCGTAGGACGCGACCAGGTCGCCGAGCGCATGGCCGTAAGCCTCGCGATCGACATACTCTCGTGGGGACAACGCAGCCACCTCGATCTGGTTGACGCGGGCCCAGCCGAGCGCGCCCGCGTCCGCGCGATCGCTGACCACGGCAACGATGCGGATCGGCAACACGCCTGACTGCGCCTGCGCCGCGATGGCCTTGAGGTTGCTGCCGCGCCCCGACACCAGGACGACGACGCGCAGCAGCGGGCTTGCCTGGGTCATTCGACGATGACGACCTCGCGGCTGCCGGACCGGACTTCACCGATCACGGCCGCCGTTTCGCCGCAGGCGCGCAGGATGCCGAGCGCACGGTCCGCTTCGCCCGCAGGCACGCAGAGGGTCATGCCGAGGCCGCAATTGAAGGTGCGGTACATTTCGTCGTTCGCGACGTTACCGACGCGCTGCAGCCAGTCGAAGATCACTGGCCGCGGCCACAGCCGTGCGTCGATGACTGCCTCGAGGCCTGCGGGCATCACACGCGGGATGTTGCCGGTGGGTCCGCCGCCCGTGATGTGCGCGATGTTGTGCACGGGCACCGCCTGCTGCAGCAGTTGCAGCACCGACTTCACGTAGATGCGGGTGGGCTCGAGCAGCCTGTCGTACAGCGGTTTGCCGTCGAGCATCGTCGACGGTCCCGCGCCGCCCATCGCCAGCAGGCGGCGGATCAGTGAATAGCCGTTGGAATGCGCGCCGGAGGAGGCGAGGCCGATGATGGCGTCACCAGCGCGCGTGCGCGTGCCGTCGATGATCTGGTCTTTTTCGACGAGCCCGACGCAGAAGCCGGCCAGGTCGTAGTCATCGCCTGCGTACATGCCCGGCATTTCTGCCGTTTCGCCGCCGACCAGTGCGCAGCCGGCCTGCAGGCAGCCTTCGACGATGCCCTTGATCACGCGCTCGGCCACGTCGACGTCGAGCTTGCCGGTGGCGTAGTAATCCAGGAAGAAAATAGGCTCGGCGCCCTGCACGACCACGTCATTGACGCACATGGCAACGAGGTCGATGCCAATCGTGTCGTGGCGTCCAGTTTCGATTGCAAGCCGCAACTTGGTGCCGACGCCGTCCGTGCCGGACACCATGACCGGTTTTTTGTACCGGTCGAGCGGTACCTCCACCAGCGCGCCGAAGCCGCCGATGCCGCCCAGCACCTCGCGTCGCATGGACCGCTTGACAGCGGGCTTGATGCGGTCGACGAGGGCGTCGCCCGCCTCGATGTCGACGCCGGCGTCGCGGTACGTCGTGCTGCTGGTCGGGCTCTCGGCCATAAGTGCAATGCTCCGGGGTAGCGCCCCGGATCTGACTCGGGGCTGTGGTATTTTACACACTGGCCGACGGCGCCGACTTCCCTCCACACCATGCTCGACCACCGCAACACCGTCGCTTTCGAGGGACCGGCGCGCCAGCCAGCGCGCGGAGCGCTCTTTTCGTTGCCGCATCGGCGATTGCGGACGCTCTGGGCGGTGGCCGCCTTCATGGCGGCCCTCGTGCCCACTGCACGAGCGGACGTCGCGCTGTACCAGGCCTACGTCCCGCTGCAGGGCGCGACGGAAGCCGATCGCACCGCGGCTTTCGGCGAGGCGTTGAAGGTGGCGGCGGTTCGCGCTTCAGGCAAAAAAGAGGCCGGGGCCGCGCCTGCCATCGCGAAGGCAGCGGCAGCGCCGGCTGCCTACGTCCAGCAGTACGCCACCACGGCGGACCGCATGCTCAAGGTGGGCTTCGACGGACGCGCACTGGAGCAACTCCTGCAGCAGGCCGGCCTGCCGCTATGGCCGGCCGAGCGGCCGGTCACCACGGTTTACCTGTTCGTTGCTTCGATTGCTGGGGCAGCGCGGGCAGTCAACACCGCCGAGCACCCGGCCGAGCGGCTGGAACTGGAGCGGGCCGCGCAGCTGCGCGGCGTGCCGCTGGCATGGCCCGCGGAGATGGTTCACCCGGCTGCGGCCGCCACGCGGGCCGCTGGCGCAGGCAGCAAAAGTGCGGTTTTGCTGGGTGCGCCCCAAGGCAGTGCCTACAACTGGACGTTCGGCCATGCCGGCCAGGCGGAACGCGAGCAGGGGCCGCCCGCAGCGGGCATCGGCCTGGCAGCTGACGCGCTCGCAGGCCGTTATGCGCCGGGCTCGACGCGCTCGCTCTCGACGATTCCGGTGCGCATCGGCGGCCTTGCGGACGTGAGGGACTATGCCGCGCTGACCCATTACCTCGAAAGCCTGAGCCTGGTGCGGGCCGCATCATTGCGCGAATTGTCAGGCAGCACGGCGCAATTCGATTTAAGCGTACGCGGCGACCTCGAACTGTTGCGCCGCGTCGTCGCGCTCGACGGTCGCCTGGCGCCTGCGGCCCGTGCCGAGGGAGCGGTGGGGGAGTCGCCGGACTTCACCTGGCAGCCATGAGCCTGCGCCACATTCCCAACATGCTGTGCGTACTGCGCATGGCAATGGTGTACCCCGTCGCGCACTGGATCCTGCAGGAGCGTTATGCCGACGTCATGCTGCTGTTTGCGGTGGCGGCGTCCACCGACGCTCTCGACGGCTTCCTCGCCAAGCGTTTCGGCTGGACCAGCAAGCTTGGCAAGCTGCTCGATCCACTGGCCGACAAGCTGCTGCTCGTCACCGTCTTCATCTGCCTCAGCTGGCAGGGCAACGTGCCATGGGTGCTGACAGGAATCGTCCTGTTGCGCGATCTCGTGATCATTTTTGGCGCGATCACGTACAAGCTGCTGTTCGGGCCCGTCAACGGCAACCCGACCATCGCCAGCAAGATCAACACGCTGGCGCAGATCCTGTTCTGCCTGGCGGTCGTGTCGACCCTGGCCTACCAGTGGCCGCCCGAGTGGGTCGTGATCAGCCTGGGCGCGTTCGTGCTTTTCTCCACGTGCGTGAGCGGCATCGACTACGTCCTGGTCTACTTGCGCCGTGCACGAGCGGTCGTGCGCGAGCGCGCGTCGCGACGCCACTGAGCCGTGGGTGGGTCGATGATGGAGCAACTGCCGCTGCGCATGCGATTGCGCGACTCCGCGCGTTTCGCGAGTTTCGTCGTTGGGGAAAACGTGCAGGCCTGCGCCTCGCTGCAAGGTTCGCGTCCCACGGCGCCGCCCGTCGTCTGGCTTTGGGGCAGGGCCAGCAGCGGCAAATCGCACCTGCTGCAGGCGGCTTGTGCGGCCGCCAGTGAAGGTGGGGACACACCTGCCTACATCGACCTTGCGCTGGCCCCTGCGCCGGAGATGCTCGAAGGTTGCGACGCTCTCGGGCTCGTCTGTCTCGATGGGCTCGATGCGGTTGCGGCGGATCCAGACTGGAATGCGGCGCTGTTCCGTTTGCACACCTTGCTGCAGGACAGCGCGGGCCGACTCGTGGTGGCGAGCGTCAGTCCGCCAGCTGCGCTGCCACTCACCTTGCCGGACTTGCGCTCCCGGTTGCTGGCAGCGGACATCTACCAGCTCGGCGAACTCGACGAAGCGGGGCAATGCGAGGCGCTGCGGTTGCGCGCCGCGGCGCGCGGCATGGAGCTTTCAGAGGAGGCTGCGTTGTACCTCGTGCACAGGCTGCCGCGCGACATGCACTCACTTTTCGCCGTGCTTGACCACCTCGACGCAGCGTCGCTCGCCGCGCAGCGCAAGCTTACCGTGCCCTTCCTGCGCGATGAGCTCGAGAAGAAAACGGGCTAGCGGGGCTAGGTGGCGACGCTGGGCCGCGTCAGGCGCAGGTAAGCAACGAGCGCGAGCGCGAGCGCGATGCTCAGCAGCAGGATCGCGATGGCCAAGCCGCGTATCGCAGGGTTCGCGATGATCTCCGTGAGCGCATAAATGAAGTGGGGCGTCACGCAGAGCGTCGCCCAGGCATAGGTGCGCCGGTTGCGACGCAGCAGGCCTGGCAGCGCCAGCGCGAGCGGCGCGACCAGGAAAAAAGCGAGCATCCAGAAAGTGATAGCGCTGCGCTCGCCCCGGAACGCCGCGAATAACGATGCGGTGGCCAACGCGAGCAGCAGCGCCAGTGTGGCGAGCCGCGCGCGCGCCGCACCGGCCGGTGCCTCACTTGCCACGAATCGCTTTCGCTGTGGTCGCCAGTTCGCCCAGCCGGCGGCCGAGCAATTGCGCCAGCTCACGCTCGTCATCGCTCAAGCGAGGCGGCGCCGCGCCCGCGACCGCAAGGTGCGTGGCGCCATAAGGCGACCCGCCCGTGCGCGTGCGATTGAGCGCCGGCGCGGTGAAGGGCAGCCCGACCAGGTACATGCCATGGTGCAGCAGCGGAATCATCATCGTGAGCAGCGTCGACTCCTGGCCGCCATGCATCGATGACGTCGAGCTGAACACAGCCGCCGGCTTGCGATCGAGCGCGCCGTTGAGCCACAGCGAACTCGTGCCGTCGATGAAGTGCTTGAGTGATGCCGCCATGTTGCCGAAGCGCGTCGGACTGCCCAGGGCGAGGCCATCGCATTCGGCCAGGTCGGCATGGGTAGCGTACGGCGGCCCGGACTCGGGGACAGCGGCTTCGGTTGCTTCGGTTGTAGGAGAAACGGACGGAACCGTGCGCAGCCGTGCTGCGACGCCGGGCACGGATTCGATGCCGCGGACGATGTGGCGCGCCAGTTCCGCCGTCGCGCCATGCCGGGAATAATAGAGGACGAGGACTTCGGCCATGGGCAAGGTAAGTTCCGGTTCAGTTGGAAAGCCATTCGCGCGGCAGGCTGCGCGCGGATTCTAGGGCGGCGAGCCTTGACGGTACAGGGACCGCTTGTTACGGTCACTCGCGTTTCGATATTTTTGCGAGGGTTGCGCCGAGTGCAGCGTTTTTCATCGCGCGTGTTGGCCACCTGGCTGCTGCTGCTCGCGGCGGGCCTGGCCGGCTGTGCGGGCGCTCCGATGCAGGAGATGAGCAATGCCCGGCAGGCCGTCAAGGCCGCGGAGCAGGCGGGCGCCTCCCAGACTGCGCCCGAGCTGCTGGCAGAGGCCAACTTGCTGCTCAAGACCGCACGCGAACACCTCTACCAGGGTAACTACCGCGACGCCCGCGACGAAGCCGAACTCGCGCGCACGAAGGCAGTTGAAGCCCGCCGCGTCGCCGAGCAGGCCGGTCCTCGCCCAAACCCTTGATCGCACGCCGTTGCCTCGTGGCAGGTCGTGTGCAGGGTGTGTTCTATCGCGCGAGCACGCGTTACCGCGCGGAAGCGCTTGGTGTGACCGGCCACGCGCGCAATCTGCCGGATGGCAGTGTGGAAGTGCTGGCGTGCGGCCGACCGGAAGCCGTCGAGGCGCTGTGCCGCTGGCTGTGGCAGGGTTCCCCGGCGTCGAGCGTCACCGGGGTCGAGCTCGAGGACGTGGAGGCCGCTATGCTCGAGCCCTGGCCGCAGGATTTCCGCACGGCGTAGCCCGTGTGCGCGCCCCGCTGCAGATCAGTTCGGCACGGTCCAGCGGGCGGCGAGCCGGTCGATGACCAGGTCGGAGTACAGCGGGCGGCCCAGGCTGCCGTTGTACCGCTGCAGCGCTCGCTGGTAATTGCCCCGCTCCTTGCGCAGGTAGTACCCGAGGATCGTTGTGCCCATGCGCACGTTGTCCGCAATGCGCACCAGCTGGTCGTTGGTCATGCCCAGTTCGCGCGGCCAGAACGGCATCACCTGCATGAGACCCACCGCGCCAGCGGACGAGACGGCGTAGCGGTCGAACCGGCTCTCGACGTCCATCACGGCCAGCACCAGTTCCGGCGGAACGTTGACGCGCCTGGCCTCGCAATGCACCGAGTGCAGGATCTGCTCGCGCTCTTTGTCGCTGGATACGTAGCGCAGCAGGCGCGGCTCCATCGTCGCGAACCACACCGCGCGTTCGTAGCGATCCTCGAAACATTTCGTGGGCTCGATGGCCGCGGCGATGACACCGCGCAATTCGGGGTCCATCTGGCGGTCGCCGCGCGCAGCAGCCCAGGGCAGGGCGGCCAGCACGAAAAACCAAAGCAGGACGAGGGATATGCGGCGCATGCAGGCGTCAGGCGCGCGGAGTGCTCCGCTTGTCCCGCAGGAAAGCGACGGCGTCTGCGACAGGCACGTCGGCGGCGAGGCCGTCGCGCCGACGCTTGTATTCGAGCACGCCGCGATCGAGGCCCTTCTCGCCGATTACGATGCGGTGCGGAGTGCCGATCAGTTCGTCATCCGCGAATTTCACGCCCGGACGCGCGTCGCGATCGTCGAGCAGCACGTCGAAGCCGGCCGCGGTCAGGTCGGCATACAGCGTTTCCGCGGCTTCCCGCACGCGTGCGGACTTCTGCAGGTTGATGGGTATGAGCGACACGTCGAACGGCGCAATCGGTTCCGGCCAGATGATCCCGCGCTCATCGTGATTCTGTTCGATGGACGCCGCCACCACACGCGTCACACCAATGCCGTAACAACCCATGGCCATGACGACCGCCTTGCCCTGCTCGTCGAGGACCGTGGCATTCATCGCTTCGCTGTACTTGCGGCCCAGCTGGAAGATGTGGCCCACCTCGATGCCGCGTGCAATGCCGAGCGTGCCCTTTCCTGTAGGACTGGGATCACCCGCCACGACGTTGCGTACGTCGACGACGACGGCTTCCGGCACATCGCGTCCCCAGTTCACGCCCGTGAAATGCATGTCGCGCTCGTTCGCGCCGCAGACGAAGTCCGCCATGTGCGCCGCCGAGCGGTCCACGTAGACCCTGCACTTGAGGCCCACGGGGCCGATGAACCCAGGCTCGCAGCCCGCGGTCGCCTGCACCGCCTCCACGCTCGCCATGCGCAGCGGAGACGCCACGCCGGGTAGTTTCTGCGCCTTGATCGCGTTGAGTTCGTGGTCGCCGCGCACCAGCATCGCGACCACCTCGCCGTTGCTCCCTTCGACCAGCAAAGTCTTGAGGCACTTGTCCGTGGTGACGCCGAGGAACTGCGCGAGCGCGTCGATCGTGCGCACCTTGGGCGTTGCAACCTTCTGCATCACCGACGTCGCCGCGGATCGGGGTGTCGATGGCGCGACCGCCTCCGCAAGTTCCAGATTGGCCGCGTAATCGTCGCCATCGGAGAAGGCGATCGCATCCTCGCCTGAGTCGGCGAGCACGTGGAATTCCTGGGAAGCGCTGCCGCCGATGCTGCCGGTGTCCGCGCCAACTGCGCGAAACTTCAACTGCAGTCGCTCGAAGATCGCCGTGTACGCGCGGTACATGGCCTGGTAGCCCTGCTCGAGCGACGCCTGGTCGATGTGGAACGAGTACGCGTCCTTCATCGTGAACTCGCGCGCGCGCATCACGCCGAAACGCGGGCGGATTTCATCACGGAACTTGGTCTGGATCTGGTAGAAGTTGACGGGCAGCTGGCGGTAGCTCTTGAGCTCGCGACGAGCGATATCGGTGATGACTTCTTCATGGGTCGGGCCATAACAGAAGAGCCGATCGTGCCGGTCCGTGACGCGCAGGAGTTCAGGTCCGTACTGCTCCCAGCGGCCCGATTCCACCCACAGCTCGCTCGGCTGCATTGTCGGCATGAGCAACTCGAACGCACCGGCGCGGTTCATCTCCTCCCGGACGATGTTCTCGACCTTGCGCAGCACGCGCAGGCCGATCGGCAGCCACGTGTACAGGCCCCCGGCCAGGCGCCGGATCAGGCTCGCGCGCAGCATCAGCTGGTGGCTGACCACCTCGGCATCGGCAGGAACGTCGCGGAGGGTATTGATGGGATACGTCGAGAGTCGCATTTCGCGTCCAGGCGGCAGAAAAAACCGCACCATGGTACCAGAGCGAGCCGCCTGCCCCGTGCTGCGAAGGGGTCGCTGCACGGCTGCGTTGTGCGAACTGCCCCGCCTACCTATCATGGTGTCTCACACCCGCCAGGCGGCGAAGAACCATGACGACCGAACCCCCTGCGGCTGGCGCCTCGAGCGCGCGTCCGCGCAACCGCGGCGTTTACCTGCTGCCCAACCTGTTCACGACCGGGGTCCTGTTTTCGGGCTTCTACGCGATCGTGGCCGCGACCGATGGCAACTTCGATCGGGCGGGCATCGCGATTTTCATTGCCATGGTAAGCGACGGCCTCGACGGCCGCATCGCGCGCTGGACCAACACGCAAAGTGATTTCGGCGCGCAGTTCGACAGCCTCTCGGACATGGTCGCGTTCGGCCTCGCTCCGGCCGTCGTGGCCTACCAGTGGGGCGTGGTGCGCATCGCGGAGTACGGCTTCCTGTGGGGCCGACTGGGCTGGCTCGCCACGTTTTTCTACGCGGCCTGCGTGGCCATCCGACTCGCGCGCTTCAATACCAAGGTCGATTCCGCAGACAAGCGCTTCTTCGAAGGCTTGCCCAGCCCCTCCGGCGCAGCAGTGCTCGCCGGATTCGTCTGGATGCTCGAATCCCTGCAGCGCGAAGGCCTGCGTGACCTGGTTCTCGCCTTTGCCGTCGCGATGATCGCGGGCAGCCTGATGGTCAGCAAGTTCCGCTACCTGAGCGGCAAGGATCTCGATCCGCGCATGCGCATTCCCGTCGCGTTCGTCGTGCTTGTCCCGCTCGGATTCGTGCTGGTGGGCTCGAGTCCCCCTACAATGCTGTTCGCGTTGTTCGCCGTCTATGCAAGCTCGGGTCCAATCTGGTGGGCCTGGCGGCGCATGCGCCGCGGCAGTCGGCGTAATCGTCCGGAGCCGGGAGCCTGACCCAGTGCTGAACGTGCGGCAGGTCGCGTACCTCGGCGCGCTCGGCGTGGACGTGTACGTGCCGCGTTCGGCGCCGCCGCCAACCGAGCGCGCGGCTGTGCCGGCCGCAGGTGCGCTGGATTGGGATGGACTGCGTGCCGCCGTCGCAACGTGTGAGCGCTGCGAACTGCACGTCACGCGCACACAGACGGTATTCGGCGTCGGCAGCACGAGCGCCCGCTGGATGTTCATCGGCGAGGCGCCCGGCGCGGACGAAGACCAGCAAGGCGAGCCCTTCGTCGGACGCGCGGGTCAATTGCTCACTGCGATGATCCGCGCGTTGGGCCTGCGGCGCGAAGACGTCTTCATCGCGAACATCCTGAAGTGCCGGCCGCCCGGCAATCGCGACCCCAGGCAGACTGAGGTTGCGAGCTGTCGCAGCTTCCTCGAAAGGCAGGTGGCGCTGGTCAATCCCGCGCTCATCATCGCCGTGGGCCGTATCGCAGCCCAGAGCCTGTTGGGCACCGAAACGCCGATCGCCAAGCTGCGGGGCAAGGTGCACACGTTCGGCGCGCAGGGGTGGCCCGTCGTGACCACGTACCACCCGGCTTACTTGTTGCGCTCGCCCACCGAGAAGCGCAAGGCATGGCAGGACCTGCTGCACGCGCAAAAGGTCTTTGACCGGCTGCAGCACGAGTCGACCCGCGGGGTCGAGGCGTGAGTTCTGTCGAAAAGGCGCCGGTCGAGTCACCGGACTGCGTGCGCTTTCGCGCAATGACCCCCGCCGATGTGCCTGGTGTGGGTGCGGTCGAGCGGGCGTCGTACCCATTTCCGTGGAGCGAAGGCATCTTCCGTGATTGCCTCCGCGTGGGTTACCTGTGCCGGGTGGCCGAGAATCAAGGCGAGGTCGTCGGCTACGGCATCGTTGCGATGGGAGCGGGCGAGGCCCACGTGCTGAACATCTGCATCGCCGAGCCCATGCGCGGCCGCGGCATTGGCCGGCGCATGATGACGCTGCTGATCGAACGTGCGGTCCAGGCTGGCATGCAGGACGTGTTTCTCGAGGTGCGGCCCTCGAATCCGCATGCGATTGCGCTGTACCAGTCGCTGGGCTTCAACGAGGTGGGCCGGCGGCGCGGGTACTACCAGGCCGAGCTCGGCCGCGAGGATGCGTTGGTCCTCAAGCTCTCATTGCCGGTAAAATCCGGCGAATGAATCAACCCCTCGACGAAGTGGCGCGTCGCCGCACCTTCGCCATCATCTCGCACCCGGACGCCGGCAAGACCACACTCACCGAAAAGCTGTTGCTGTTCGGAGGTGCGATCCAGCTTGCGGGCACCGTCAAGGGCCGCAAAGCCACGCGCCATGCCACCTCCGACTGGATGGCGCTCGAACAGCAGCGCGGCATCTCCGTGACCTCGAGCGTCATGCAGTTTCCCTACGAGGGGCGCATGGTCAACCTGCTCGACACGCCGGGGCACGAAGACTTCTCCGAGGACACCTACCGCACGCTCACCGCGGTGGACTCCGCATTGATGGTGATCGACTGCGCGAAGGGCGTCGAGGCGCGCACGATCAAGCTGATGGAGGTGTGCCGGTTGCGCGACACGCCGATCATGACGTTCATCAACAAGCTCGACCGCGAAGGGCGCGATCCGACGGAACTGCTCGACGAGGTCGAGAGCATCCTCAAGATCACCTGCGCACCCGTCACGTGGCCGATCGGCATGGGACGCGCCCTGAAGGGCATCTATCACCTGCTCGAGGACCGCATCTACGCCTACCAGGCGGCGGAGAAGGGGCGGGCCGGCACCAACGAAGTCATCGAAGGCCTGCACAGCGCCGAGGCTGCGGAATTCCTCGGTGCGATGGCGCAGTCGTATCGCGACGAGATCGAACTCGTGCGCGGCGCGTCGCACACATTCGACCTGGCCGAGTATCGCGCGGGACGCCAGACGCCTGTGTTCTTCGGCTCGGCCATCAACAACTTCGGAGTGACGGAACTGCTCGCCGCTTTCGTGCAGATGGCGCCGTCGCCACTCGCGCGTGAGACCACGACGCGGCCCGTCGACCCGCACGAAGACGCGCTGGCGGGTTTCGTTTTCAAGATCCAGGCCAACATGGACCCCGGCCATCGTGACCGCATCGCGTTTATGCGCATCTGTGCCGGACGCTATCGCAAGGGCATGCGGCTGTTCCACGTGCGTCATGGCAAGGAAATCCGCGTGGGCGACGCGGTGACGTTCCTCGCGGCCGACCGGCAGCACACGGACGAAGCCTATGCGGGCGACATCATCGGCTTGCACAACCACGGCACGATCAACATCGGCGACACGCTCACCGAGGGCGAGAAGATCATGTTCACGGGTATCCCCAACTTCGCGCCGGAGCTGTTCCGCCGTGTCGTGCTGCGGGATCCGCTGCGCATGAAAGCGCTGCAGAAGGGCCTGAACCAGTTGTGCGAGGAGGGCGCCACGCAGTTGTTCCGTCCGTTGCGCAACAACGACCTGATCCTGGGCGCGGTCGGGCCGTTGCAATTCGACGTCGTCGCGTTCCGCTTGCAGGACGAATACTCGGTGCAGGCGTCCTTTGATGCGATCAGCGTCTACACGGCGCGCTGGGCGTATTGCAAGGATGCGAAGAAGCTCGCCGAGTTCCGCGAAAAGGCCTACGACAATCTCGCGCTCGATCATTCCGGGGCGCTGGTCTACCTGGCCCCCACGCGCGTGAACCTGCAGCTCACGCTCGAGCGCTGGCCCGACGTCGAGTTCCGCGAAACACGCGAGCACCTGGCGAGCGCGGCGTGAGCGGCGGGTGAGCAGCGGCTCCGTCTTGCGCCGCCGGCCCGTCGTCGCCTGGGCGCTGTACGACTGGGCCAACTCGGCTTTTGCGACCACGGTCATGGCCGGGTTCTTCCCGGTTTTCTTCAAGCAGCACTGGAATGCTGGAGTTGCGGCGACGGAAAGCACGTTTCGGCTCGGCGTCACGAGCGGCATCGCCAGCCTGATCGTCGCCGTGCTGGCCCCCGTGCTGGGCGCGATCGCCGATCGCAGCAGTTCGCGCGTGCGTTTGCTGATGATGTGCACGGTGCTGGGCGCTGCGGCCACGGCGGGCCTGGCGCTCGTTTCGCAGGGCCACTGGGTGGGCGCGGCGGCGCTGTACGTGATTGCATCGCTCGGGTTCTGGGGGGGAATCGTCTGCAGCGATTCGCTGCTGTTGCACGTGGCGGAACCCGACGAGTACGACCTCGCGTCCGGCTTTGGCTACGCGATGGGTTACCTGGGCGGCGGCCTGCTGTTCGCGCTCAATGTGTTCATGACCCTGCAGCCCGCGTTGTTCGGGTTGGCCGATGCGGGCGAGGCGGTGCGCGTGTCGTTCGTGATGACCGCCATCTGGTGGCTCGTGTTCGCGCTGCCGTGCGCGGTGTTCGTCAAGGAACGACAGTCGGCGCGGCCGGCAGTGGGCGCGCTGGACGCAGTGCGACTGGGATTCGGCGAGCTGCGGCAAACGCTCGGCGAGATCCGCCGCTACAAGTCCCTGATGCTGTTCCTCATCGCGTACGTGCTGTACATCGACGGCGTCAACACGATCATCAAGATGGCGGTCGACTACGGCATGTCATTGGGCCTCGACCAGGCGGGGCTGATCAAGGCACTGCTGCTGACGCAATTCGTCGGCTTTCCAGCGGCACTCGCCTACGGCTGGCTCGGGCGGCGGATCGGCGCGCTCAACGGCATTTTCATCGCCCTGGCCGTTTACATCGGCGCGACCTGCTTTGCGTATTTCGTCGACGACGTGTCCGACTTCTTCGTGCTGGCCGTCGTGATCGGGCTGGTGCAGGGCGGCATCCAGTCGCTGAGTCGCAGTTATTACGGACGGCTGGTGCCGGAGGGCAAGTCGTCCGAGTTCTTCGGCTTTTACAACATGATGGGCAAGGCGTCGGCGATCGTCGGCCCGATCCTCGTCGGCGTAACGGCAGCGGTCACGCAGGATCAGCGATTGTCGATCCTTTCGATCCTGCTGCTGTTCTTCAGCGGCGGCTGGGTGCTGATGCACGCTGCTCGCAGCGCGCGGCGTGATTCCGCGGCGGGGTAGGGACACTGTGAGGCGCATCTGTCGTGCTCCAGGTTCATCCCGAGGCGGACGCCGTGAATCCGTCCCTGGAGGCTCGCACGCGACGTCCTGTCGCGTGACGCCGCCTCGAAATGAACCTAAGCGCCCTGGAGCGCGAACAGACGCTCTTCGCCTATTGCCCCCAGAACTCGCGGAAGTCTATCGCTCGCGGGCATGCCACACTGCGGGATCGATGCCGTAGAACTCGCGCAGCAGCGCAAACAGTCGCGGGTGAGCGACTCGCAGCTCCGCGGCGCGCTCGATGAATTCTTCGCTGGCGACGGCGAAAAACTCGACCTCCTCCTCTGCCGCGTACGGATCCAGGAACGTGACCTCGTCGCGATCGACTGCGGCGCACAACGCGTCGTATTCAGCAAGCAGGTCATGGTGCCACGCGTCGAGAGCCCTCACCCGGCCTGCGGCCGACCTCTCCCGCTCGCGCGGGAGAGGTGCAGGAGGAGCGAGGCCGCGGCCCTCCGCATCGAGGTGGTGCGCAAACTCGTGCAGCACCACGTTGTAGCCATCGGCAGGGGTAGCCGCACTCTGCTCGATGTC
>JANNGT010000313.1:0-3354 GCA_031404015.1 Gammaproteobacteria bacterium
CGCCGTCGAGCGCTGCTAACGTCAGTGGCAGGCGCACGCGTCAGCGCCCTGCCGTCGTAATCGCTCTGCACTGAAGCAGATACAGCGTCCCGCTCGCGATCGCCCATTCGACGTCTCGACCGACTCCGTAGACCTGCTCACAACGGCTGGCGAGCACGTTCAGCTCCTGGAGCTGGGCGTCGTCGAGACAGAGGCGTTCGACAAGCCCGGGTGCAACGTTCGCCTCGACTGTGCCGCCGCCCGGAACAGTGCGGACCGCGATCCTCTTGAGTCCCGGCTTCCGTTCGAGCACCTGACCCGAACGGTCGACGCGGTAGTGGTCGGGGATTACAAGGCCAGCAACGACTGCCTCGCCCAAGCCCCAGCTTGCCTCAATGACGCGTTCGTCGTCCCTGGTGACGGGATTCTGCGTGAACATAACCCCCGCGGTTTGAGGGTCGAGCAGCGCCTGGACGACGACACCGATGCTCGGGCGCGTGAACAAGCCGACGCGCTGGCGGTAGGTAATTGCCGAGTCCGAGTTCGCTGACCACCAGATCTTGTTCAGCGCCGAAGCCAGCTCATCAACGGATGGGACATTGAGCAGGGTGAGGTGCTGGCCGGCGAAACTTGCGTCTGCACCGTCCTCGTCCGCGGCGGAAGAGCGGACGGCAAGCGGGCCGCCCAGCGGCTTGACCCACCGGGAAACCTCTTTGATGGCGTGCTTTTCTCCTGCTGCAACGGCTTCAACCATTGCGCCGGAAAGCGCAACTCCGGGCGGGACCGGAAGACCGTCCCGGATAGCCTGCCCAAGCCCGACTGCCTTCGAGCCGAAGAGAGTGCCATCAAGCGCCTTGATCAGAGGGACGATTTGCTTCACACCAGCACCGTAACCTCGCCGGCATTACCGTCGACACGCACCCGCGTTCCGTCGGCGATTCGTTCCGTGGCTACGCGCGTCCCAACCACACCGGGAATTCCGTATTCGCGCGCAACAATCGCCGAGTGGGAGAGCAAGCCGCCACTGTCCGTGACGATCGCTCCGAGCAAGGGCAGGAGAATGTTGAACGCTTCGGTCGTCGACTCGGTGACCAGGACATCGCCGCGAATGATCCGGTCAAACTCGGAAGGATGGGAAACCCGGCGTGCGGGTCCTTCGTAGATACCCCGGCTTGCCGCCAGCCCGCGCAGCTTGTGCTTGCCCTGGACTGCCTCGGAACTGCCGAATAGTGCGTTCAATGCGATGCCGATCGCGCGCATCATGCGCGCCGCGGCGGGCGGCAAGCCCGACAGGTCCGGCGGAGGAGGCGGCGAACCCATTACCAGCGGGGCCTCCTTGGAACTGTGTGCTGCCCGGTAGGCGAAGCGCTCCGCAAGCTCGTCGGCAGAGGGTCCAGTGGCTGCGGTCAGCAGCGAGCACATCTCGTCAAGACCGGCATCGACGAAATGAGCGGCGTCATGGATCCGTCCTGTTCCGACCAGCCGTCGTCCGCCTGCAAGCGCGGCCCGGCGCATTAACCCGGATGCCCAGATGTCGCTGAACACGCCGCGCTCGTCGCGGATCGGGTAAGTCACTCGGGCTTCTTCGAGCAGTGCATCGAACTCGGCGCGGTGATTTTCCGGCACCTTGCCACGCACATCGGCAATTCTTCCTTCCACATCCGAGGAATCTACGCCCTTGCCGGCAACGGCAGCACGGATGGCTCGGCGCAACACGTCCGGCAGCTCGAGCGCGCAAGGGTTCGATATATCGAAGCCATCGAGCAGACGGTAACCGACGAGGTCGAGGTAGGCGGACAGGGCCACGCCGGTGCCACTATCTAGCGCACGAATTGCAGCCAGCATGTTTCCGGGATCATCTTCTGATTCGAGCAGCTTCTGCGCACGCGGGTCCTGTCGGATGGCAGTAATCAGCGCCGCCAGCTCCGTAGACGCGCCCGCCGATGTGGGTGATGTGCCGCGCATCAGGCTGAGCAGCTCGGAGGGCGGGACACTGGTCCAGTCTCCGACGTGCGCGAGAAAATCTCCCGTTGGAACGATGGCTGCAGCAGTAAAACGCATGTGTTGGTAGAGCATTTCTGCGTGATGATCGCGGCAGCGTGTCAAGTGCGTGGCAAGTTCGTCATTGGAAAGCGCATCCGGGTCGATGGCCTGCAATTTCCGGTGAGCTGTCATCGAAGCAGGCTTGAAGTTCTCGTTCCAGTCCCGAAGCTGCTGGCGCCAATACTTTTGTTCGAAAACCTCCTCCGCGCGCTTGAAGCGCTGGAGAGTCTCATCCTCAGCTGCCGGCCTTACGATTTTGTAGGCGAAACCGTTGACATACGCCATTTCGAGCCCGTCGATCAACATGCCGTAGGAACGGGCAAATTCGTTGGTCCCGCGTTTAAAGGCTGCGGGGTGGATCTCGGTCCAGTAGCGCGTCGCCGGGCGTGGAAAGTGAACAGGATCGAGCTCCCAGAACCCCGGGCCTGGTGCCTCGAAGTGAAGATTGGTCAGTCTGCCTGCGGGCATCATCGGAACTCCTCTTGCGGTTTCGGTTTTGGACTCATCAAGGAGCCCATAGCACAAAAATCATAACCCGCTTTCGCGAAGACCACCATTGGGTCCGCCATCGGTACTATTACCATTTGATTTGTTCAATTCTTCCTGCTCCAGACGCGCAATTTTCTGCAAAAAACTCGGTCGACCACCGGTGATACCCAATGCTCGCCAAACCGGGGCCAGGCGCCGGCCTTCGTCCATGGCATGAGTGTTCTGGCGAATTTGTACTGTGAGGTAGATCAAAGAGGCGACAACACCGATAGCACCGACGATTTCGCCAATTGCAGCGAGTTCATTTATGGTCATTTGATGCCCTGCCTGTGTGGTGGCGAGTGTCGCCTATTTTACACAATGACGCTTGGTGACTCGCGAAAAGTACTGATGCTGAAGGGGTGGTGGAGCGCGGTGCGCAAGGGAACAGGCGTAAGTGATAAGAACTCTGAAAAATGAGAACCGTTGCCCCCATGGAGGCAACAGAACCCGCTTGCTTTAAATCAGCCGTCTGCTGGCGCCTCGCCCTCTGGATCAAGAGGCGGTGTCTCTTCAGTACCAGGAGAGGGCTGGCCTTCAGAAGAATTGCTCTTGCTTGACTTGACCGTGGTTGCTTCTGCGGGGGGAGCCCCGGCACCCGATGGCGGTGCAACACGATCGATATTGCTCTTGCTGAGGTTCAGGTTGGAGGTTTCCACCGGCACGGGGGGCGGGCCAGGCGGGTTGGACAATCGGTTATCCGAGTTGCTCCTGCTCCCCTTAACCGTAGTGCCTTCAACCGGTTCGGGCGGTGGCGCGGCCAGGCGACGAGACGAGCCGTCGGCCGTCGGGCAGGAACAAGAC